>NZ_AZVA01000053.1:0-11570 GCF_000513975.1 Paracoccus sp. J55 | reverse complement strand
TCCTTCTTTCTTGTCCAAATATCCTCGGGGGTGAATTGCGGCTTCAGCCGCAAGAGGGGGCGGAAGCCCCCTCCCCCTGTCAGCTCACCCGACGATNGNCGCCTCGGTCGCGGCGCGCAGCGCGTCCTCGCTGACGCCATCGGCCAGCTCGACGATCTTCAGCCCGCCCGGAACCACGTCCAGCACCCCCAGATTGGTGATGATCCGGTTCACCACGCCCTGGCCCGTCAAGGGCAGGGTGCAGGATTTCAGCACCTTCGACTCGCCCGCCTTGTTGGTGTGGTCCATCACCACCACCACCCGGCCCACGCCCGCCACCAGGTCCATCGCCCCGCCCATGCCCTTGACCAGCTTGCCGGGGATCATCCAGTTCGCCAGGTCGCCGTTCTCGGCCACCTCCATCGCCCCCAGGATCGCCATGGCGATCTTGCCGCCGCGGATCATCGCGAAGCTCTCGGCGCTGTCGAAATAGGCGGTCTGCGGCAGCTCGGTCACCGTCTGCTTGCCGGCATTGATCAGGTCCGGGTCCTCCTCGCCCTCGTAAGGAAACGGCCCGATGCCCAGCATGCCGTTTTCCGATTGCAGCGTCACATGCACCCCCTCGGGGATGTAGTTCGCCACCAGCGTCGGGATGCCGATCCCGAGGTTCACATACCAGCCGTCCTGCAGTTCCTGCGCGGCCCGCGCCGCCATCCGGTTGCGGTCCCAGCCCTTGATTTCGGCGGCCATCAGACGGTCTCCTTCTTGCCGGTCGTGTCGGAGACGCGCGAACGTGTCGTGCGCTGCTCGATGCGCTTCTCGTGCTGGCCCTGGATCAGCCGATGGACATAGATCCCCGGCAGGTGGATGGCGTCGGGATCGAGGCTGCCCGTCGGCACGATCTCCTCGACCTCGCAGACGCAGATGCGGCCGCATTTCGCCGCCGGCACGTTGAAGTTGCGCGCGGTCTTGCGGAACACCACGTTGCCCGACTCGTCCGCCTTCCAGCCCTTGACGATGGCCAGGTCGGCGACGATGCCGCGTTCCAGGATATAGGTCTCGCCGTCGAAATCGTGATGCTCCTTGCCCTCGGCGATCACCGTGCCGACGCCGGTTTTCGTATAAAAGCCCGGGATGCCGGCGCCGCCCGCCCGCATGCGCTCGGCCAGCGTGCCCTGCGGGTTGAACTCCAGCTCCAGCTCGCCCGAGAGATACTGGCGCATGAACTCGGCATTCTCGCCGACATAGGAGGAGATCATCTTGCGGATCTGCCGCGAGTCCAAGAGCTTGCCCAGCCCGAACCCGTCCACGCCGCAATTGTTGGAGGCGATGGTTAGCTCCCTGGTCCCGGCGCGCAGGATCGCCTCGATCAAAAGCTCCGGGATGCCGCAAAGCCCGAAGCCCCCCGCCGCAATCACCATCCCGTCACGAAGCAAACCCCCAAGCGCCAAATCCGCGCTGGGATAGATCTTGTTCGATCCCGCCATTCGCATTCCCCGATCCGTTGACCCGCCGCGGGCGCCGATTGCCGCTCCGCCGCGATCAACCCTGTCGCATGGGCGGGGAATGCTCTATCCGTAGGAATACTTAGATCAATAGGTATCGCGACCATGCAGACTCCGCGCTGGCGGCCCTCGGGCCGCGATTGCGACAGCCTGGGCTTCCAGAACGCGCCCGACGCGACCCTGGTGCTGGCCGAGCGGGTGATCGTCCGCGCCAACCTGATGGTCGAGACGGTGTTCGGCTGGCCCCCGCGCGCGCTCGAAGGCCAATCCATGCGCATGCTCTATCCCGGCGAGACGGATTTCGAGCTGGTGGGCGAGCGCGCCCGCAAGGCGCTGCAAGAGCGGCCCTTCTACCGGGACGAGCGTTTCATGCGCCGCAAGGACGGGCGGATCGTCTGGATGGAGGGCAGGGGCCGGACCATGGACCAGGACGACCCGCACCGGCTGGCGATCTGGACCTACCGGCCGCTGGAAAGCTCGGTCGGGGCCGGCAGCCTGCTGACCGCGACGGAAAAGCGCATCGCCGGCTATCTGGTGAACGGCTTCACCAGCAAGGAGATCGCCAAATCGCTGGCCTGCTCGCCCCGCACGGTCGAGGTGCACCGCGCCAACATGATCCGCAAGACGGGGGTGCGCAACAGCTTCGAGCTGGTGCGGCGGCTGCTGGATATCGGTTCGGGCTGAACCCGGCCGGCCATGGGCCGCGGGCCGGCTCCGGCCCGGCCTTCGCCGGCGGTCCGCCCGGCGGCGGACGGGTGCAGGGGCGGACGGCCCTGCGCCGGCGCGGCCGATGCCGATCATCGACCTTGCCCGCGGGACCGGCTATCCTGCGCCGGCCCGGCTTGGGCCAAACGAGGAAATGCAAGACGTGACCATCCCCACCCGCCGCCCGACCGGCGCCGCCGCCGAGCCCGTCGTCGGCACGACGGTGCAATATGTCATCGACACGCTGGCGATGCGCATCGTGTCGCAGGAATACGACACCGACGAGCGCCTGCCCTCCGAGCGGCAGCTGGCGCAGGATCTGGGGGTGGCGCGGAACACGGTGCGCGAGGCGCTGGACCAGCTCGAGGCGCGGGGCATGATCCGGCGCCGCGCCGGCTCGGGCTCTTTCGTCACCTACGATGCCGGCGGCAGCAGCGAATCGCTGAGTCCGGTGGCGGCCGAAACCGGCCCGCTGCATCTGCAGGTCGTGCGCAGCATCCTGGAGCCCGAGATGGTCCGGCTGGCGATCATCAACATGTCGCCGCGCCGGATCGAGGCGCTGGGGGAAACCCTGTCGCAGATGGAGGCCGTGCAGGCCGATGCCAACGCCTTCGTCCGGCTGGAGGAGGAATTCCACCGCCAGATCGCCAGCGGCACCGACAATCCGCTGCTGATCGCCTGCTACAACCTGGTCATCGACGCCCGCCGGCAGGCCTTTCGCGCCGCCATGTATCGCCGGCACCTGACCCCCAGCCGCATCGCCATCTATCAGCGCAGCTACAACGCCCTGTTCAACGCCATCGCCGCCCGCGACATCGAGGAGGCGACCGAATTCATGAAGCTCGCACTCATCGAGGACCAGAAGCTTCTGCTGCAGGAGGACTGAGCTCCGCCGCCGGGTCGAGGCGCTGATACCACATCTGCCCGAGTTGCTCGAGATGCTGGCGCAGCAGCGGGGCGTGGCGTTCCAGCCAGTCCAGCACCGAGCCGAATTCGATGATCCGCGCCCTGCCGTTGCGGATGCCGACCACGGGCCAGTCGCCGACAAGCGCGTTGTCGATGCCGAACAGCGCGCTGCCCCACCAGCGCGCGGTACCGAAGACATGCGGCATCTGCTGGTGCCGCTTCATCGCCGCCAGGACGGTGATCGGCGCCACGGTGTCGGCGCTTTCCACCGCGTTCTGCCACAGGTCGAGGATCGAGGCGTATTCCCAGCTCACCGCGCTCCATTCGCCGGGAAAGCGGGCGTTGTAGGCGTCGAAGAAGGCCTTGGGGCGGCGAAAGAAGAAGGCCTTGTCGGCCAGCAGCGGGTCGTCGAAATCCGGGAACTGGAAGACATAGCGCGACATGAACTCGGCCGAGGTGCTGGCGATCAGCCGCGGATAGTCGTCGCCGGTGCAGGCCAGGATCGGGCCGCGCCAGCCCAGATCATGCGCGGCCTCGGTCAGGGCGCGGGTCATCGGCGCGGGCGAGGTGCACCAGCACAGCAGGTCCGGCGCCTGCTCCAGCATCGCCCGCACGATCGAGCGCGCGTCGGTCTCGCCCGGATCATAGCGGATTTCCCTGACGACGGGCCGGCCCGCCGCTTCGAAGGCGGCGCGATAGACGGCCAGCGAGGGCAGGCCCAGCCGGTCGGACTGGCTGCACAGCGCCACCCGCCGCATCGCGGGCCGGCTGCGGGTCAGCCATTCGACGCCGGTGACGTTGAACAGCGGATGCAACTCGGCCGGTGCGATCAGACTGGGCGTGTCGGGCGACAGGTCCGAGGGCAGCAGCGTCGCCACCAGCACGCGCCGCGCCATCAGATAGGGCAGGGCCGGCGCGAAACTGTCGCCGCCCAGCGTCAGGACCAGGCGGACGCGCTTGCGCTCGACCATGTCGCGCGCCGCCTCCAGCGTCGCGGCGGGATCGGCGGCGCTGTCATGGGCGACGATCTCCAGCCGGTGGCGCTTGCCCGCCACCATCAGCCCGCCATGGTCGTTGATCCAGTCCGCCCAGATCCGGCATCCGCCGAGGCCGGGCGCGCCCCAGCGTTCCTCGGGGCCCGACAGCGGCGCCAGGAAACCGACTCGCAGCGCCGACCGATTCTCGGCGTTCAGCCGGGGAATCGAACCGGTGACGACAAGCTGCTGGGCGAGCGATGGCGTGCGCATGAATTCATCTATAGCGGAATTCTGCCGGTTTTGACGCCTCGAATCCGACGAATTTATATTCCAGTGAAGAAAAATTGTTGACCTGTGGCCGCAATCGGCTCTTACTTGGTTCATGCCGATGGAACCAGTTCGGAAAATTGGTCCATACCGGCGAACAGGGAGCCAATAACATGAAGAAGCGCGTTGCCATCATCGGCGCGGGTCCTTCGGGGCTTGCGCAGCTGAGAGCCTTTCAGTCGGCGGCCCAGAAGGGGGCCGAGATCCCCGAAATCGTCTGTTTCGAGAAGCAGTCGAACTGGGGCGGGCTGTGGAACTATACCTGGCGCACCGGCTTGGACGAATATGGCGAGCCGGTGCATTGCTCGATGTATCGCTATCTGTGGACCAACGGCCCCAAGGAGGGGCTGGAATTCGCCGACTATTCCTTCGAGGAGCATTTCGGCAAGCAGATCGCCTCCTATCCGCCGCGGGCGGTGATGTTCGACTATATCGAGGGCCGGGTGGTCAAGGCCGGGGTCCGCGACTGGATCCGCTTCTCGACCGTGGTGCGGCATGTCGAATATGACGAGGACCGCGAGATCTTCACCGTCACCGCCCATGACCTGGTCAAGGATCACATGTATGCCGAGGAATTCGACCATGTGATCGTGGCCTCGGGGCATTTCTCGACCCCCAACGTGCCGGAATACGAGGGCTTCTCGACCTTCAACGGCCGCATCGTCCACGCCCACGACTTCCGCGACGCGCGCGAATTCGCCGGCAAGGACGTGCTGGTCATGGGATCGTCCTATTCGGCCGAGGATATCGGCTCGCAATGCTGGAAATACGGCGCGAAATCCGTCACCTCCTGCTATCGCAGCGCGCCCATGGGCTTCAAATGGCCCGACAACTGGCAGGAGAAGCCGGCACTGGTCCGGGTCGAGGGCAAGGAGGCCGTGTTCAAGGACGGCTCGCGCAAGGAGGTGGACGCCATCATCCTGTGCACCGGCTACAAGCATTATTTCCCGTTCCTGCCCGACGATCTGCGGCTGAAGACCGCGAACCGGCTGGCGGCGGCGGATCTCTACAAGGGGGTGGTCTGGGTCCATAATCCGCGCCTGTTCTATCTGGGCATGCAGGACCAGTGGTTCACCTTCAACATGTTCGACGCGCAGGCCTGGTATGTGCGCGACATCGTCATGGGCCGGATCGAGGTGCCGCAGGACAAGCAGGTGCTGATGGCCGACGTGCGCGAGCGCGAAGAACGCGAGGAAGCCTCGGACGACGTCAAATACGCGATCCGCTATCAGGCCGATTACGTCAAGGAACTGATCGCCGAGACCGACTATCCCAGTTTCGACGTGGATGGCGCCTGCGCGGCCTTCTACGAATGGAAGAAGCACAAGGCCGAGGACATCATGGCCTTCCGCAACCACTCCTATCGCTCGGTCATCACCGGCACCATGGCGCCCAAGCATCACACGCCCTGGAAGGATGCGCTCGACGACTCGATGGAAGCCTATCTGATGAACTGAGCAGGGTTTTCCCCCCGACTGGGGCCGGGCATCCGGCCCCACCTTTTTCCTCCTGGGAGGTCCAGATGCTCCAGCTGCCGCCAGAAAGCCTGTTCCGGCCCGGCCCGCCGCGCGCAACCCATGTGCGCCGCGCCGCCGGCTTCACCCTGCCGCCCGGGGTCGAACGCTATGCCGTTCCCGGCGCCGGCGCCGTCGCGGTGCAGATCGCGACCGGCGACCGGATCGAGATCATCAATGACGAGGGCGGCCAGCGTTGCGAACTGCTGGCCGCGCATGCCGACGGCCGGCTGGACCCGGCGATCCTTGGCGCTGCCGCCGACGCACCGGCCGATGGGCTGCGCGCCCTGCTGTCCTCGGACGGGCCGGGGCTTGCATCGCTGCGCCGCCGGCTGGCCGAGCTGGGCATCCCGCTGGCCGAGGCCCGTGCCATCGGCCTGTTCGGGGCAGAGACGCGGCCGGGCGAGACCGTGGCGCTGACCGCCGCCGCACCCGGCTGGCTGATCGCCGCCGCGCCGGGCGGCGTCATGGATTTCGAGGCGCAGGACACCTCGACCCCGCTGACCCTGCGCATCACCCGCGCCAATCCGCGCCGCCAAGGGCATTTCGCCCTGCCCACGCCGCTGGCCGATCCGCTCCTGGACCTGCGGGTGAAGTCCGCCACCGCCGAGGCCTATACCGTCAAGGCCGGGGATTTCATCCAGATCATCGACGTGGACGGCCGGCAATGCACCGATTTCCAGTGCTTCGACGCGCGCAAGCTGGACCGCGGCATCGTGCATCCGCTGGACGTGACCACGACCCGCACCATCCAGGGCCATGCCTATCCGATGCCGGGGCTGCATGCGAAATATTTCGACCACGACCTGACGCCGCTGGTCGAGGTCGTGCAGGACACCTGCGGGCGCCACGACGCCTTCGCGCTGGCCTGTTCGGCGAAATATTACGACGATATCGGCTATCCGGGCCATGCCAACTGCACGGACAATTTCAACGCCGTCCTGGCGCCCTATGGGGTCGAGGCCCGCGCCGGCTGGATGGCGGCGAATTTCTTCTTCAACACCGGCATCGATGCGCATGGCGTGATGTATGCCGACGAGCCCTGGTCGCGGCCCGGCGACTATGTGCTGTTGCGGGCGCTGACCGATCTGGTCTGCGTCTCCTCGGCCTGTCCCGACGACACCACCGCCGCCAATGGCTGGCACCTGACCGATATTCATGTCCGCAGCTATGGCGCGCAGGAACGGTTCAGCCGTGCCACCGCCTGGCGCGCCACCCCCGACGCGGAGCCGATCATGACCCGTGAGACCGCCTTCCACCAGAATTTCGCCGCCCTGACCCGCGATTTCGTCGAGTATCGGGGCTTCTGGCTGCCGAATTCCTTCCCGGAATGCGACCCGGTCGAAAGCTATTGGGCCTGCCGCGAGGGCGTGGTGGTCATGGACCTGTCGGCGCTGCGCAAGTTCGAGGTGACCGGCCCCGATGCCGAGGCGCTGATGAACTGGGTGCTGACCCGCGACGTGGCCAAGCTGGGCCATGGGCAGGTGGTCTATTCGGCGATGTGCCATCCCCATGGCGGCATGATCGACGACGGCACGCTGTTCCGGCTGGGCGAGCACAACTTCCGCTGGATCGGCGGCAGCGACGAGGGCGGGGTCTGGATGCGCGAGCAGGCCGAGAAGCTGGGCCTGAACGTGATGATCCGCTCCTCGACCGACCAGATGCACAACCTGGCGGTGCAGGGGCCGAAATCGCGCGAGCTGATGGCGGGGATCGTCTGGACGCCGCCGCATCAGCCCGCCTTGGCCGATCTGGGCTGGTTCCGCTTTACCGTCGGCCGCATCGGCGGCGAAAGGGGCGTGCCGGTGGTGGTGTCGCGCACCGGCTATACCGGCGAGCTGGGCTACGAGATCTTCTGTCATCCCAGGCATGGCGACGTGGTCTTCGAGGCAGTCTGGAACGCCGGCCAGCCGCTGGGGCTCAAGCCCATGGGCCTTGCCGGGCTGGACCTGGTGCGGATCGAGGCCGGGCTGGTCTTTGCCGGCTACGATTTCAGCGACCAGACCGACCCGTTCGAGGCGGGCGTGGGCTTCACGGTGCCGCTCAAGTCCAAGAACGCCGATTTCGTCGGCCGCGAGGCGCTGATCCGGCGCAAGGACCATCCCAGCCGCAAGTTCGTCGGGCTGGAGATCGACGGGCAGGACGCGGTGGGCCATGGCGATTGCATCCGCATCGGCCGGGCGCAGGTGGGCGAGGTCTGCTCGGCCATGCGCTCGCCGCGCACGGGGCAGATGATCGCGCTGGCGCGGATCGACATCGCCCATGCCGAACCCGGCACCGCGGTCGAGGTCGGGCGGCTGGACGGGCATATCAAGCGCATCGCGGCGAAGGTCGCAGCCTTCCCGCATTACGACCCCAAGAAGGAACGCCCCCGCGCCTGAGGCGCGGCCGGTGGCGACAAGCGCAGGCGTCGGGGACGGCCCCGGCGGTCAGCAGGAAGAACGGCAAAGCCCATACCTCATTTACAACCGACGGGGGCCTGACAGATGGAAAAGGATCTTGCGACCACGACCGGATTGCAGCGGCGGGCAGGGACCTCGGGCATCCTCCTCGCCCCGAGCCTCTGCGACGCGCCGGCCCGCGCCCGGCCGCTTGCCTGCGGGACGGGGGGACTGCACCGGAAGAACGCCTGCCGCACGCGCCCGGATCGGAACGATCGGGCAGGGAACGATCGGACAGCGGGCGCGCGGTTGCGCGCCCTTGCGCTTTCTGGCGCTCCGATCATCCGGGACGGCAAGGAGGTGGGCGTGGTGACCATCGGGTTTTACAGCCCTTTGAACGGGCACAATATCGGCATTGCGCGGATGCCGGTGGATTGCGCGGTTCCGGGCACGCCGCTGACGATCCGCAACCCGGGCGGCGAGATCGCCGCCACGGCGCAGCCGATGCCCTTCCACGACCCCGAGAAGAAGCGCCGCACCGCCAAGGGCTGAACCGACCCCGGGGCGCGCGGGCGGCGCCAGGACCGCCCCGCCCCCTCCGCGACAGGGAGAACGCCGCCAATGCGAGCCACGGAATTTTCATCTTCCATCCCCAGCCGCCCGGTCTATGGCGGGCTGCGCCCGCACGGGGCGCTGGCCTCGCTGATGCTGGCCGAGGGCGCGGGCGGCGAGGCGCTGGCCGCGCTGGCCCGGGCCGACCCCTCGGTCATGCGCCGGGCGCAGCTGTTCTGGATCCCCGCCGGCGCCGGTCCCGAACTGGGGTCGCGGCTGCGGGCGCTGGGGCCGGCCGGCTATGTCGAGGGGCCGAGCTGGGCGGCGCTGCGGCCGCGCTTCGCCCGGGCCCTGGCCGAGGCGCATATGGGCACCCGGCTCTATCTTGCCGGCGGCGAGGGGCTGATCGGCCAGGCCACGGCCGAGGCGCTGGCCGCCGGAATGCCGCTGGAGGCGATCGATGCCGAGCATCGCGGCGGCTTCGCCCGGCGGGTGCAATGCGTGCATTGCAAGGGCATCACCGAGAACGTCGCCACCGACCCGTTCGCCTGTTCGCATTGCGGGCTGAACCTGTTCGTGCGCGACCATTACTCGCGCCGCATCGGCGCCTTCCAGGGGGTCTGCGTCGATGCCGAGACCCCGGGCCAGGTGCCCGAGCCGCAGGAGATCAAGCCATGACGTCCCTGATGCTGCGCGTGGCGGCGGCCGAGCCGCTGACGCTGCTGGTCAAGCGCTTCCGCTTCGAACACCCGCAGGGCGCGGCCCTGCCGCTGTTTTCCGGCGGCGCGCATGTGGTGGTCGAGATGCCGGATGGCGAGGTGCTGCGCCGCAACGCCTATTCGCTGATCTCGGACCCGCAGGACGGCTCGGGCTACGAGATCGCGGTGCGGCGCGAGGATGGCGGGCGCGGCGGCTCGCGCTTCATGCATGGCCGGGTGCGGGCGGGCGACCTGCTGCGCGTCTCGCTGCCGCTGAACCTTTTCGCGCTGGACCTGCGGGCCCGCAAGCACGTGCTGATCGCCGGCGGCATCGGCATCACCCCTTTCGTCGCCCAGGTCCGCCAGCTTCTGCGCATGCAGCTGCCCTTCGAGCTGCATTACGCCGCCCGCTCGCGCGCCGAGGCGGCCGGGCTGAAGCTGCTGCCGGATGTGCCGCATATCCATGCCCATATCTCGGAGGAGGGCAACCGCATGGATCTGGGCGCGATCCTGTCGGGCCAGCCGCTTGGCACGCATGTCTATACCTGCGGCCCCGAGGGGCTGATCGGTGCGGTGGCGGAAGCGGGCGCCCGGCTGGGCTGGCCGCAGACCGCGCTGCATTCCGAGGTCTTCCAGGCGCCGCCGCCCGGCCGGCCCTTCGCGGTGGTGCTGGCGCGTTCGGGGCGGACCATCGCGGTCGGCGCGCATCAGAGCCTGCTCGAGGCGCTGGAGGCGGCCGGGGCCGAGATCGACTGGTCCTGCCGCGGCGGCGCCTGCGGGCGCTGCGAGACGCGGGTGCTGTCCTGCCACGGCCGCATCGAGCATCACGACCACTGGCTGTCCGAGGACGAGCGCTCCTCGCAGAGCCGCATCATGCCCTGCGTCTCGCGCTTCCGCGGCGAGACGCTGATCATCGACCGATAGGAGCCCGGCCATGACCATCCGGTTCAACGACGAGACCTTCCGCGACGATTACAGCTTCCGCAACTCGGCCGAAGCCATCCGGCGCTTTCCGTTCCCGTTCGACAAGGACGACTACATGTATTCCGTCAACATGGAGCCGCACGGGACGGGGGGCCGCGCCGGCAGCGTCTTCGAGAAGCGCTTCGACGTGGACGAGCATTACGTGGCCGAGATGCGCGACCGGGCGATCACCCTGGCCGGGGACCCGCTGCGCTGCCAGTCGCTGCCGCATATGGCGCTGGCGGGCTGGGACCTGCTGGAGCTGATCATGCAGTGCAAGGCCGAGGATTACCCCGAGCTGTTCCAGCTGCATCGCGACGGCGACCGCTGGCACTGGATCAACCGGCCGCTGGGGATCGAGCAGCGCTTCACCTTCCTCGACCCGACGACGCTGCCCTGCGGGCCGCTGGAATACGTCACCCGCCAGGCGCAGGGCGATTTCGCGCTGCTGGACCAGCGCGAGGGCAACCTGTGGATGGATGCCGGCATGGTGACCAGCCAGGCGGACTGGTCGCTGGATTTCGACATCGGCATGAACTTCTTCGAATGGCATGCGCCGGTGCCGAAGGCGGCCGAGCTGGGCATCTTCCAGCGGGCGCTGAAATTCCTGCTGGCGGTGCAGCAGGGCGCGCCGTCGCGGCGGCTGAACTGGACGATGACGGTCAATCCGCGGCTGGACACCAGCCCCGAGAACTATCACCTCTGGGGCCCCGAGAAGCGCACCATCACCCCCGAGAACGTGGGGGCCAGGCAATATCTGCGGGTGGAGCTGCAGAGCTTCTGGCGGCTGCCGCGCTCGAACGCGCTGGCCTTTCCGATCCGCTGCTACCTGATCGCGCTCGAGGATCTGGTGACGGTGCCGAAATGGGCGCGCCGGCTGCACCGGGTGATCCGCGACCTGCCCGACGAGCTGGCCGACTACAAGGGCTTCGCCGTCAACCGCCAGATCATCATCGACTATCTCGCGAAGTTCGACGACGGGAAGCCGACCTCGCCCGGAATCTTCGCCGACGAGTAGGGCCGGGACAACCCGACCGGGCAACAGCCGCCCCCGATGCGGGGC
>NZ_AZVA01000052.1:0-12069 GCF_000513975.1 Paracoccus sp. J55 | reverse complement strand
TTTGGCGCGGTGTCGGGTGCTGACATGTATCCGGCCTCTGGTGCGGCCGTCGTCGTGCCGCGGGCCCGCATGGTGTTCGAAGATCGGATCCAGATCAAAGCCGCGTGCTCGTTGGCACTCTGTTGCACACTGGTTCTCCCGATCCTGTCTCACGACTATTGCGCCAAGCTGCTCCTTGCCCTCTTACGCTCCGACCTCCTCGCGACTGACGGACGGCTTACGCCGCCGTAGCCGGAGCCTTGTAGACGCCACCCCGGGCCATCAGAGCCCAGACGATCCGCGCCATCTTGTTCGCCAGCGCGACCCGCACCAGCATCGGCGGCTTGCGCGTCAGCATCCCGCCCAGCCAAGTTCCCGGCCGGGCCGCAGCATGGACATGGCGTTTGATGATGACGCTGTTGGCGCCAATGATCAGGAGGCGCCGCAAAGACCGTTCGCCCATCCTTGTCGTGGCCCCAAGGCGCTGCTTGCCGCCTGTGGAATGCTGACGGGGTGTGAGGCCGAGCCAAGCCGCAAAATCGCGCGCCTTGCGGAACGTCTCGGGGGGCGGAGCCAGGACTGCGATGGCCGTGGCAATCAGAGGACCTATCCCCGGGACTGTCATCAGCCGCCGCGCCACCTCATTGTCCTGGGCACACCGGGCGATCTCGGTATCGAGCTTGCTGATCTCCGCCTCGAGATGGGCGAGGGTCGCGACCAGCACCTTGAGCGTGGGGATGGCATCGGCAGGCAGACCGCCTTCCGGATCTTCCACAATGGCAATCAGCTTCGACACGTTAGCCGCGCCCTGCGGCACGATCTTTCCGAACTCGCCCAAATGCCCGCGCAGGGCATTGATGGCCTGGGTTCTCTGCCGGATCAGCAACTCGCGGATGCGAAAGACCATTGCAGCGCCCTGGGTCTCCTCGCTCTTCACCGGCACGAAGCGCATCGTCGGGCGCTGCGCCGCCTCGCAGATTGCTTCGGCATCGGCCATGTCATTCTTCTGGCGCTTCACGAATGGCTTCACGTAGGCGGGTGGGATCAGCCGCACCTCATGCCCGATCTTCCCGATCTCACGCCCCCAGAAATGGGCGCCGCCACAGGCTTCCATCGCGACAACGCAGGCCGGAAGCTGTCCGAAGAATGCCAGGACCTGGTCTCTTCTCAGCTTCTTGCGCAGCACCGCCCGGCCCGCAGCGTCGGCCCCGTGAACCTGAAACACATTCTTCGCCAAATCGAGTCCGACCGTGATAATCTCAGACATGACCGCTCTCCTTTGTGGATCATTGCAGACCCACCTTGGCACACAGAGGCCGTCGGGGGGCGGTCACAGCATCAGAGCCCAGCAAAACCAAAACGCAGTGCAGCGCTTCATTACCCGTCGTCCTTGGGCTGATGGGCGGTCTGGTCGGAGCCGCCTGCTGGGATTTCCTCGGCAAGCCCCCATTGCCGCAGAACCTGCACCGAGGGTTCAAGATGGCGGGCACGCGCCACCGCGGGCGTCCGGCTGAAATCCGGTCCAGCCTTGGGCATGATCCGCCCTTCAACCGTGGTGAAGGTGATTTCCCGGTTTTGCGGATGGGCCGGCGCAGAGTCGAAGTCCAGAACCGGGGTGACGCAAGCGTCGGTTCCCTCGAAAAGCGCCACCCAATGCTCTTGCGGTCGGGATGCGAAGATCGCTGTCAGTTCGGTTCTCAAGTCGGGCCAATGCTCGGGCTGCTGACGCTCGGGCGCATCCGGAATGCCCAGCCCCCGGCACAGGGCGCCAAAGAATTTCGGCTCCAACGCGCCCACGGCGATCATCCGCCCGTCAGCGCAGAAATAGCTGTCGTAGAAGGGCGCTCCGCCATCCGTCAGGTTGCACCCTCGGCCTCCGGCCCAATGGCCATCCTGGTGAAAGCCCCAGAAGGCGGTCGCCAGCAGCGCCGAGCCATGCAGCATGGCCGCATCGACCACCTGGCCCATCCCCGATGTCGCGCGCTCGTGAAAGGCCGCCAGCATTCCCACCGCAAGCAGCATCCCGCCACCCGCCATGTCGCCGGCAATCGCCAATGGCGGCGAGGGTGGACTATCCGGCCGACCGGTCGCCCCCAGAAGCCCCGACAGGCCGATGTAGTTGATGTCATGTCCAGCCGCCCGCGCCAGAGGTCCTTGGCGCCCCCATCCGGTGAGCCGGCCATAGACCAGCGCGGGATTGAGAGCACATGCCACGTCGGGGCCGAAGCCCAGACGCTCAGCCACGCCGGGCCGAAAGGCCTCGATCAGCCCGTCCGCACGGCGGATCAGACCCAGCATGGTCTCGCGCCCCGCGAGACTCTTCAGGTCAAGCCGCAAGGTTCCCTGGCGCCCGCGTCCAAGCGCAGGCCCCGGATCGGTGCCGCCAACCGCCGCGGGATCTGCCACGGGCCGCTCGATGCGCAGCACATCGGCCCCCAGATCCGCCAGTAGCATCGCCGCAAAGGGTGCGCCGCCGATACCCTCGACCTCCAAGATCTTTAGGCCCCGCAAGGGTCCGCGCTGTCTAAGATACTCTTCCGATGGCTCTCGCTGCGCCATGTCCCGACCTCCGTCCGTCAGGCGGGACCTTAACGATATGCAGGGCCACTGAACCAATACCGTTTTCCTTGGCTTTGAAGTTTTCGCTTAACCCGCATGGCGCTTTGCCTATCACTGGCGGCAAGGGAGACGAGCCATGAAGATATGCATTTTTGGCGGCGGAGCCATCGGAGGCCATATCGCCGCCCATCTCGCCCGAGAGGGTGCGGCCGAGGTCAGCGTCGTCGCTCGGGGCGCCACATTGCAGGCGATCCGTGAACACGGCATCATCGTCGAAACACCGACCGAGCGGTTTGCCCAGAAGGTCCGGGCGACCGACCACGCCGCAGAGCTTGGCCCGCAGGATTACGTCTTCCTGACCTTGAAGGCGCATCAGCTCGATGCCGCGCTGGACGATGTGGCGCATCTGATCGGGCCGGACACCGTGCTTTTGCCGCCGACCACCGGACTGCCGCATTACTTCTTCGGCACGGGCGAGGCCGCAAGGCTGATCGACCCCTCGGGCAGGCAAGCGGCGCTGATGCCCGACCGGCGCGTCCTGGGCGTGGTCTACTGGATCGGCGCGCACAGTTCCGCGCCAGGCGTCGTTTCCCAGGACGGCGCGAAAGCCGGCTGCCCCCTGGGCGAATTGGACGGCAGCGTCTCGCCCCGTGCCGCGGCCCTGGCCGAGCGGCTGACGGCGGCAGGGATCCCCTCGAAGGTCACGCCCAATGTGCAGGGTGCGATCTGGATGAAGTTCGTCAACAGCCTGTGCTGGAACCCGGTGGCCATCCTGACCCTGGCCCGGATCTGCGATATCGACCAGAGCGATTGCCGCGACCTGATCGCCGGGCTGATGGACGAGGCCGATGCGGGCGCCAAGGCCATCGGCATCGAAATCCCCCAGCTGCCCGAGCGGCGGATCGCGCTGACAGCGACGGCCGGCAGTCACAAGATGTCGATGCTTCAGGATCTGGAGCATGGCCGCATGCTGGAGCTGGATGTGCTGTGCCGTTCGATAGAAGCCGTGCAGCGGCTCAGCGGAATCGAGATGCCCCGGATGAATGCCGTGCTCGCGCTGGCGCGGCTTCGGGCCAGCCAGCACCATCAGATGATCGGCGGAAACCACCCGGCCGACCGTTCGCAAGGAGATCAACCATGACCCAGAAACCGACCGCGCCTCAGATTTTTCCGACCGGCCCGCTGGCCGGCCTGCGCGTCATCGAGGCCGCCGGCTATCTGGCCGGGCCGCTTTGCGCGCAGACGCTGGCCACGCTGGGGGCCGAAGTCATCAAGATCGAGCCGCCCGCCGGCGATGCCTACCGCAATGTCGGCCATGCGGTCGGCGGCACTGGCGTCATGTGGACCAACGCAAATACCGGCAAGAAATCGGTCGTCCTGGATCTGAAGACCCCCGAGGATCTTGCCCGGCTCAAGACGCTGATCGCCGGGGCCGATGTCTTCATCGAGACCTGGCGGCCCCGCGTTTCGGCGGCGCTCGGCCTCGGGTTCAACGAGACATCGAAGCTCAACCCCCGGCTCGTGCAACTGTCGCTGACCGGCTACGGCCCCGATGGCCCGCTGTCGGCGGAACCCGCCTATGACGCGATCATCCAGGGGCTGGTCGGATTGCTGGACTATGAGGCCGATGGCGGCAAGCCGCGCGCCACCAACCATTTCATCGCCGATAAGGTCAGCGCCATCTATGCCACCCAGATCATACTGGCGGCCATCCTGCAACGCGAACGCACCGGCCAAGGCGTGCATGTCGAGACTTCCATGCTCGACATGATCGCCAGCTATGCCTTCACCGACACGCTGCACAATCGCACCTATCTGGACGACACCGCCGATCAGACTATCCTCCCGCAGCCGGTGGTGGCGACCTCGGACGGCCATATCGTGCTGTCGCCGGTGACGGGAAAGCAGTTGGGCCGCACGCTGGAGGCCGTCGGGCATCCCGAATGGAAGGACGAACTGAAGGCGATCAAGGGCCGCCGGGCGATGACCGAGGCATTCTTCGCATGGATCGCCGAACCGATCTCGAAAAAACCCTCGGCCCATTGGCTGGCGGCGTTCCGCGAACTGGACGTGCCCGCCGGACCGATCCTCAGGCCCGAGGCGATGCTGGAGAACCCCCAGCTTTCCCACAACCGCTTTTTCGCCGAACTGGACAGCCCGGCCGGGCGGCTGCGGGCAACGCGCTATCCGGCGCGGTTCAACGGAACGCTTCTTGCGCCGCGCGTCGCGGCCCCGGCGCTTGGGTCCGATACCGCCGAGGTGCTGGCCAGCATGGAAAGCGACGAAGGATGAGCCTGCCCCAACGCAGCTATCCCGCCGTCTACATGCGCGGCGGCACCAGCCGCGCGCTGGTGTTCCACGCCCGCGACCTGCCGGCACCGGGCACGGGCAACGACCGCAGCGCCTGGAATGCCATCTTCACCGCGGCGCTTGGCAGCCCGGATGCAGAGATGCGCCAGCTTGACGGGATGGGCGGCGGTATTTCCTCGCTGTCCAAGGTCGCGGTGGTGGGGCCGCCCAGCCGTCCGGACGCGGATGTGGATTATACCTTCGCGCAGATCGGCATCGACCGCGCCACCGTGGGCTACAAGGGAAATTGCGGCAATATTTCCTCGGCCATCGGACCGTTCGCCGTGGACGAGGGGCTTGTGGCCCCGGATGGCGATGACGCTACGGTGCGGATCCACAACACCAATACCGGCAAGATCATCCGTGCGCGCTTCGCGCTGCAAGGCGGCAAGGCGGCGGTGCGCGGCGATCATGTGTTGCAAGGCGTCGCCGGACACGGGGCGCCCATCCGGCTGGATTTTCTCGATCCCGGTGGCGCGGCGACCGGCGCCCTGTTTCCCACCGGCCGATTGCGCGAAACCCTGGAAACCGCCCTTAAGGAGACCTGCGAGGTCAGCCTGATCGACCTAGCCAATCCGCTCGCCGTGATCGCGGCATCGGAACTGGGATTGCAGGGCGACGAAACACCCGAGGAACTGGCCGCCAACTTGTGGCTGATGCAGCGCCTGAAGACGCTCCGCCGCCGGGCGGCCATCGCCATGGGCCTTGCCCGCGACGAGGAGGAGGCGACGACCCTGATCGCCAACCTGCCGCTGATCGCCATCGTCTCGGATGGCTGCGGCAAGGCCGGATTGAGAGCGCGGATGATCTCGGCGGACCAGCCGCACAAGGCAACGCCGCTGACCGGGGCCATGGCGCTGGCGGCTGCGATGCGGATCGCGGGCACGGTCGCCGCCGATCACGCCCGCCCCGCCCAATCCGAGATCGTGACACTGGCCCATGCCGCGGGCAACATCGAACTGGCGGCCGAGGTCGAGGACCGCGGCCTCGCCAGCCACATCGCCTCGGTCGGGGTGATCCGGACCGCGCGCCGCCTGATGGCGGGCGAAGTCTTCGTGCCGTCCTGAACCCCATATCGACCGATATCCAAACAATATTCGACGATCCGGCATCGCGCTGCCTATCCTTGCACATGCTGAGCGGAGGACCGCAATGAGAGACCAACCCAATACGAATTTCGGGGTCGGCGACCTGATCGCCCTCGTCATTCCCGAACGGATCGGGGCGGGACGATTCCTAGCGGCCTCGCCCCTGGCAGGCACGCCCCGCGTCTTTGGCGGCCAGTATGTCGCGCAGGCGATCATGGCGGCGGCGCAGATGGTCGGGCCGGAACGGA
Source organism: Paracoccus sp. J55 (assembly GCF_000513975.1). Taxonomy (NCBI): domain Bacteria; kingdom Pseudomonadati; phylum Pseudomonadota; class Alphaproteobacteria; order Rhodobacterales; family Paracoccaceae; genus Paracoccus; species Paracoccus sp. J55. The sequence continues at coordinate 5,846 of NZ_AZVA01000052.1, read as the reverse complement.
TCCTGCATCGGATCTCGGGCGATTTCATCCTGCCTGGCAGGATCGACGGCGCCCTCGACATCGACGTTACATCGCTGCATCAGGGGCGCAGCTTCACCCTCTGCCGCGTCGATTTCCGGCAGGACGACGGCCACCTGTTCACCGCCACGCTGTCCTTTCAGGCACCGCAGGAAGGAGACGCCCATCTGGGCGATGCCCCGCCCCTGCCCGACCCCTTGGGCTGGCCGACCGAAGAGGAATATCTGTCCGACATCGGCGCGGCACCGGACGACAGCCCGCAGATTTCACCCGGCTTCTTCGCGATGTTTTGCGAGCGGCGCAGCCGTTCCTGGCGCGACGAGACGGCCAATGTCCCCGGACCCGCGCGCGGCAGCTACTGGACGCGCTTGGCCGAGCCGCTTTCGGCCCATGCGGACCGTTTCGACCCGGCGCTTGAGGCGCCGCTTCACCAGGCGCTGATCGGGTATTTCTCGGATCTCGGCTTGCTGGCCACGGGCGCGCGTCCGCTCGGCTACGGGTCGCGCCATCCCGATACACGCTCGGCCTCGCTCAGCCACGCGATGCTGTTTCATGCGCCGCAACGGGCCGACGAATGGCATTTCAGCGCCATGACCGGACTGGGCGTCAATCGCAACCGCGCCAGCGCCATGGCCCGGATCTACGATCAGGACGGCAAGGCCGTCATCACCGCGATGCAGGAAGGCGTTATACGCCATCATTCGCACAACTGACGACATCGGCGCAGGGGAGGACAATCATGGGACAATGGGACGACAAGTTCATTCGCGCCGAACGGAAATGGCAAAGCTGGCGCATGCAGGAATACGCTCTGGCAGACCGGGTCATCCACCGCATTCTTGAAGACAAAGCCCGGCGCCACCAGAACCGCACGGCCCTGCGCTTCCGGCATTGCGACCTGACCTGGGGCGGGCTGAACGCCATGGTCAACCGCGCCGCGAACGGGCTGACGGCTCTGGGGATTAGGCCGGGAGAGAAGGTCGCGATGATGCTGCCCAACTGTCCGGAGTTTCTATATTTCTGGTTCGGATTGAACCGGATCGGGGCGGTCAACGTGCCGATCAACATCTCGCAGAGGGGTGAGGGCCTGGCCTGGCAGATCACCGATGCCGATTGCGTGGCGCTGATCGCGGATGCTGCCTACATCCCGCATGTCGAGGCCATCAGCGACCGCCTGCCAGCCTTGCGCAGCCTGATCGTCAGTGGTGCGGGCGGGGATCTGGTCACGGGATGGCCGGGCGTCGAAGTGCTGGGCACGGACGAATTGCTGGCCGCCCCGGACACCACCCCAGACATCGCCGCAAGTTACCGCGATCTTTCGACCATTCTCTATACCTCGGGGACCACGGGCCGGTCTAAGGGCGTGATGATCGGGCACAACTATTGGTATGAGGTCTGGGCGGGCTGCGTGCAGGGCTGTCGTTACACGGAAGACGATATTCTCTATACCGGCCTGCCGCTGTTTCACTCTTCCGCCACGGGCACCACGGTCGGCCCGGCGATCCTGGCCGATGCGCAGGCGGTTGTGGTCGAGCGGTTCTCGGCCAGCCGCATGATGGACGACTGCCGCCATTTCGGCGCGACCGAAGCGAAATATATCGGCGGCATCATCCCAATCATGCTCAAGCAGGCCGAACGGCCAGATGACGGCGACAACCCGTTGCGCCTTATGGTGGGCGCCGCCGCACCTGTCGAACTGTGGGACAGCTTTGAGCGCCGCTTCAACACCCGGCTGCTGGAAATGTATGGCATGACCGAATGCACGGCGGCGCTGATCAATCCATTCGACGCGCGCCGGCCCGGTTCTTGCGGCAAGCCCCTGCCGAACTGGGAGGTCCGCATCCTCGATGACGACGATTGCGAGGTTCCGCCCGGCACGGTCGGGGAAATCGTTACCCGGCCGCGCAATCCATGGCTGGGCACGTCGGGCTATTATGGCAAGCCCGAAGCCACCGCGGACCTGTTCCGCAATTTCTGGATCCATACCGGCGACATGGGCCGCATGGACGAGGATGGCTATTTCTATTTCGTCGACCGCAAGAAACAGGCCTTGCGAAGGCGCGGCGAGAATATCTCGTCCTTCGAGGTGGAATCCGTCATCAACGCCATGCCGCAGGTGCTGGAATCCTGCGTCGTCGGTGTTCCTGCCGAAATGGGTGAAGATGAGGTCAAGGCCGTCATCGTCCTGAAAGAGGGCGAAAGCCTGACCGCGGAAGCGGTCATCGACTGGTGCGTGCCCCGGATGGCCTATTTCTGCATTCCCCGCTACATTGCCTTTCGGGACTCGCTGCCCAAGACATCCAGCCATAGGATCGAAAAATATCGTCTCAAGGACGAGGGCGTGACCCCGGACTGCTGGGACCGCGAGGCGGCCGGCATCGTGTTGGCGCGATGAGCAGACTTGGGGATCAGCAGGACAAGTTCACCCGCGCCGAGCGGCGGTGGCAGGAATGGCAGCCCCGATCCTATGCGTTGGCCGATCGCTTCATCCCGAAAATGGTGGACGACGCCGCGCGGAAGGATACTGATCGCATCGCATTCGTCTTCGGCGAGGAGCAGGTCACCTTCGCTGCCCTGCAAGAGGGCATGAAACATGCCGCCGCCGGCTTTCAGGCCATGGGCGTCGGCGCGGGCGACCGGGTGGCGCTGATGCTGCCCAATTCGCGTGCCTTTCTGGAATGCTGGTTCGGTCTCAATCTGATCGGCGCCATATCGGTGCCGGTGAACACGGCGCAGATTGGCACTGGCCTTGCGCACCAGATCGGCCATGCCCGCTGTTCAGCCATTGTGATCGACCGTGCATTTCTTGCCCAGCTTCACGATATCGCCGAGCGTCTGCCGGAATTGCGCCACACGATCGTTCATGGTGGCGCAGCTCCGCCGGAGGGCATCGGCGAAACGCTGCCTTATAATCAGTTTATGAACCTGTCCCGTAAGATTTCCGCAATAACCCTAAGCCATCGCGCGATTTCAACCATCAGCTATACTTCCGGCACTACGGGATTGGCCAAGGGCGTCATGATCCGCCACAATTACTGGTATGAGATCTTCGCCTCGACGATACGCTTCGCCCGGCTGGTCGATATTGACCGGCATTATTGCGCCCTGCCGTTCTTTCATATGGCGGCGCATGGCATTACCGGCCCGACCCTGTTAAGCGGTGCCAGTGCGATCATTTCACGACGCTTCAGCGCCAGCCGCTTCATGCAGGACATTCGCGCCCATGGCTGCACCACGGCGAAATATGTGGGCAGCATCATTCCCTTCCTGATGAAGCAGCCGGAAAGCCCTGACGACGGCGACAATCCCCTGCGGCTGATGATCGGATCGGCCGCGCCTGCCAATCTTTTCGCGCCCTTTCAGGCCCGCTACAACACCCGTCTGCTGGAACTCTACGGCATGAGCGAATGCAATGCCTGCTTGGTCAATCCCCTTGACGATCGCCGTCCCGGCTCTTGCGGCAAGCCAAGCGACGGTTGGGATGTGCGCCTGGTCGATGAGCATGATCGCCCCGTGCAGCCCGGCATGACCGGCGAGATCGTCGCCCGTCCCTTGCGACCGTGGCTTGGCACCGCGGGCTATGATGGCGATCCCGAGGCCACGCTGGAACTGACCCGCAATTTCTGGATCCATACCGGCGACCTGGCCCGGCAGGACGAGGACGGCTATTTCTATTTCGTCGATCGCAAGAAGCAATCCATCAGGCGGCGCGGCGAAAACATATCCTCTTTCGAGATCGAGGCCGCCGTCAATAGTCACGAAGCCGTTCTGGAAAGCGCAGCCGTCGGCGTTCCCTCGCCCCATGGCGAGGATGAGATCAAGCTTGTCGTCAGGCTCCGCGAGGGCCATTCGCTTGATGCGCGACACCTCCTTGAATGGTGCCGAACGCGCCTACCGAAATTCGCCCTTCCGCGTTACATCGCATTCCGGCAGGAACTTCCAAAAACCGCCAGCCACCGAATAGAAAAGCTGCGGCTGAAAAGTGAGGGTATCACACACGATTGCGTCGATCTGGAACAGGATTACCATCATAGCGAAGCAGTCTCATCATATTCCAATTCCGTATTAGACTCGGACGCCCCCACCGCCTCTAATCGTGCTTAATCCACATACAATCCTTGGATCTGCATCCGACAACGCCTGATCAGGTCATTCTGCAGGCTTCAGCCATCCCTCTCCGAAAGGAGAGCAGCCATAATGAGGAAGAATATGGCCAAAGACACCAGAAAGATGGTCGTAAAGGTTAACCAGAATGTCTGTGTTGGCGGTGGCTTATGCGTATTGTCGGAACCTGAGGTTTTTGATCAGCGCGAAGAGGACGGGGTCGTCGCGTTGCGGACTGCATATCCTGATCCATCCCAATATGATGCGGTTCTGAGTGCAATCCGAAAATGCCCCTCCCGCGCAATTTCGGTGGAATACGAAGACTGAGCATCCAAGCTGCACCATCCGGCTCTGATGCTGTAACCGCCCCCCGACGGCATCGACGTGCCAAGGTGGGATCGCAACAATCCGTATTGGGAGGCGGTCATGTCGGAGATTATCACGGTCGGACTGGATCTGGCGAAGAATGTGTTCCAGGTCCACGGTGCTGACAGCAAAGGCAGTGCTGTCTTACGCAAGAAGCTCAGACGGGCTCAGGTGTTTGAGTTCTTCGCCAAGTTGCCGCCCTGCCTGGTGGCGATGGAGGCCTGCGGTGGCGCGCATTTCTGGGGTCGGGAGCTGGCCAAGCTCGGCCACGACATCAAGCTCATCCCGCCCGCCTATGTGAAGCCCTTCATCAAGCGGCAAAAAAATGATGCGGCGGATGCCGAGGCGATCTGCGAGGCGGCGCAAAGACCGAACATGCGCTTTGTTCCCGTGAAGAGCGAGGAAACGCAAGGAGCGGCCAGCGTCTTCCGCGTCCGGGAGTTGCTCATCCGGCAGCGTACCCAGGCCATCAACGCGCTCCGCGGACATCTCACCGAGTATGGCTGGGTGGTGCCACAGGGTGCGACGAATGCCCGGCGCCTGGTTGCCCTCGTCGCGGATGAAGAATCGGGCCTGCCCGCCACGGCGCGGGCATCCCTGACGGTCCTGACTGAAACGCTTGTCCAGCTCGACGGTCAGATCGAGACCTTGGATGCCGAGATCGACCGGCGCGCCAAGACCGATGAAGTCGCCCGGCGCCTAATGACGATCCCGGGCATCGGCCCGTTGATCGCCACGGCCATCGCCACACTGGCTCCGCCGCTGGAAGCGTTCCGGAAGGGCCGAGACTTCGCGGCATGGCTTGGGCTCACGCCCAGGCAGCATTCGACGGGCGGAAAGCAACGGCTGGGAGCCACGACGAAGATGGGTGAGCGTTCCCTACGCCGGTTGCTGATCATCGGCGCCAACAGTGTCATCATCAAGCGCCATAGTCATGCGTCAGCGCGCGCCGGCACCTGGCTGGCAAGGATGCTGGAGCGCAAGCCGCCGATGCTGGTGCGCGTGGCCTTGGCCAACAAGATGGCGCGGATCGTCTGGGCGTTGATGAAGAGCGGAGAGGTCTACCGGGCTCCGGCCATGGCGGCGTAAAGTCCGTCAGCGGTCGCGAGGTCGTCGGAGCGGAGGAGGGCTGAGAGCAACTTGGCGCAACGGTCGCAAGACAAGGTCGGAAAACCAGAGCGCAACAGAGTGCCATCGAGCACGCGGCTTTGATTTGGTTCCGACCCGCGAACACCATGCGGGCCCGCGGCATGACTATGGCCGCATCACGAGGCCGGATACATGTCAGCACCCGACACCGCGCCAAATTGCTCCAAAACCCTCTTGCGCAAGGGGCGGTTATACATGTTGCACAAATC
>NZ_AZVA01000051.1:0-15425 GCF_000513975.1 Paracoccus sp. J55 | reverse complement strand
TGGACGGAAACCTTCGGTTCCGAGCGTCTCACCGGCGCGCTGCTCGACCGACTGACCCACCACGTCAACATCATCGAGATGAACGGCGAAAGCTATCGCCTCGCCAACAGCACAGCCCGTAAACAGCGCTGATCACCATAAAATATCTACCCACGATTGGCCCTAAGGGGCCAGTGCGCCATGGCTCGCGCCAGCTATGTGGCCAGCGCGCGCGCCATGGCGCACCCCCCAACTGGCCGGACTTTACGCCGCCGCCCCGGCCGACTTTTGCTCCGCCGTTGACAGGTTAGACCCCCCCTTTTGCAATGAGGAAAATATCCCGCGAAATCGAGGAAATTCTCCTGCAAACATGATTGCCAATCAGTGCTCTACTCCAGACTGAAGAGGCTTATCGGTAGATTCGAACAACACTGCCGCCACCGGCGCGGAGCAGCGTGGAATATCGGTAATTGTTGCTCTCCGTATCTTTGGCTGTTATGCTTGCAAGCATCATGAACAATGGATGATAAAGGGGTTGGGCATCAAGGTTGACGCAAGCTTTCAAGGCCACGCTCCACGTCTCTAAAATCTGTCGTCCGCGCAAGGCCAAGCCGCGTCGTCGGGATTAGAGATCATTATGCGCATCGAACATGAATTGCACCGTCAGCCCTGCCATTTCAAGACACACCAGCAATGTTCTGCTTTCGCTGCCGTCAGCATATTAGCGACTTTCACCCAGCGACCTCGAGATCTCGCCAAGCCTTAACCCTTCGACCACGGCTATAAAGTAAATTACCCACTTAGCTTGAATTGGAGAAGCAGCATGAATGGAGAATTCGTCGTCATAGCCTTTCTTGCAGTCAACATGACATTCTCTGCATCAGCACAGCCCGCCCCATTGGAAGAGTTGTTTCTTGAGGTTTCAACAGGCGAGAATGGGGAGCCCACAATATCGCAAGACGAGTTCCAACTTTCCAAGAATGAATACTATCGCCTCAATTTCGTCTGTGCGGAAGATGTCGGGGACACAGGATTTCAATTCGAGTCCGTGCCTTTACTGTCGAACTCGCATCTGAGAGTCGTCAGTGTTGAAGGCCAAGAGATTCATATGCAGGGGCTGAGTTTTCATACCCTCCAATGCGACGAGGCAGGAACGATACGCTTCAGTTTTTATCCGGTCCGCTCCGGCACCTTTGAGTTCACTGTGCAAGACCACGATGAACCGGCCAATATCACCAAGGGCAAGTTTGTGGTCGAATAGAATGCTCAAACCAAATCTACAAAGCTTCAAGGCCGTTAATTATCCGCAATTGAAGGGTTGCCATGCGCAAAGGATTGTCAGCCAGCGCGGTTCTTGCCCTGATGGCAGTCCCTGTTCATGGAGAAACATTATCGCTGACCCTCGACCGAGGCATTGCTGCTACCGTTGAGATACCGGCAGGACACGGAAAATTTCCTGCCGTATTGATGTTTCACGGACTAGGTTCCAGCCGTGATGAGGTCGGCATCATATTCGCCGATACCGCAACGGCGTTGGCCAGGAATGGTATTGCCTCGCTTCGGATCGATTTTCGGGGCTTTGGCAAATCGGACGGTGATACGGGTGCATTCACATTAGAGCGGCAGAACGAGGACGCGGCGATTGCATTGCAGGCGCTGGCCGCGATGGATAAGGTCGATGCCGGGCGTATCGGCGTGATGGGCTTTTCCTTCGGTGCAGGAGCCGCCATCGAATTGGCTGCGGCTCAACCGGAAGCCATCAAGTCGCTTGTCGTCTGGGCACCCGTGGGCAATTACCATGACGACATGCTGGATAGCCTGGGCCAGCGCGCCTTCGATCTGGCGGCACGGGACGGCATCGTCGGGCTGGACCTGGGCTGGCGGACCATGGCGCTGAAACGGGGCTTCTTCGACAGCCTGGGTCGGCACGACCTTCTGGCGGGGCTGCGGGCCTATGACGGGCCGCTCATGACCGTGAACGGCAGCGACGATCCCTATCGCAAATACACGCCCGCGCTGATCGAGGCAGCGGCGGGCGCAGACAAGCGGGCCGTGGTGATCGAGGGCGGCGACCACGTCTTTCATGTCTATACCCCCAGCCGCTCGCTGGCCCCCGAGGTCATCGAGGCGACCGTCGAGCGGTTCAGGGACACGCTTGGCAAGACGCGCTGATCGGGGCGCGCTCAGCCGCCGGTCTCGGCGGCGGCCTTGATGCCGGCCAGGGCGTCATCGACATATTTCTCCATGGCAGCGACGGCGGCCTCGTCGCTGAAACGCTCCTCGGGCTCGTTGGTCGTGTCGGCGCGGAAGAAGCTGGCCTGCCAGGCGACGCTTGCACCGTCGCCGTCCGGTGTCACCGTGATGCTGTTGGTATAGAAGCTGACCGGGAACACCTCGATGTCCTCCCTGGACAGCCGCCAGCGGATCGTCATTGTCTCGGTGCCGATATCGTCGATGCCGTCGACTAGCGTGCCGCCCGACTTGAACGCGATGCTGCGCTTCGCGCCGGCGCCCCCGCCCTCCATGCTAGCCTCGGCGATGGCCGGATGCCAGGCCGCGATCAGGACCGGATCGGCAAGCAGGGCCCAGACATTCTCGGGGGGCGCGGCCACCTTGACGCTGCGCGACAGTTGCTGCGGCGTCGGGCCATGAGCCAGCAGCGGGGTCGCGGCCAGCGCCGCCAGTGCCGAGGCCAGCAGGATTCTGCGGTTCATCATGGGATCTCCTTCCTTGCATGAAGCGGGGTGGCCAGCAGCGCGGCCAGCAGCGCGGCCAAGGCCAGCGCGCCGAAAGCGGGCGACAGGCTGCGATGGGTCGCGACCCGACGCGCCGGGGCGTGGGCGGCCAGCGCCGCCTGCAAGGCCACAGGCCCCGCCGAGAGCCGCGCGAATCCCATGCCGCGTTCGCCGGCAAGCCGGGTCAGGTATTCCGCACGCATCGCCGACAGGTGTTCGGATCCTTCCAGGTCGGCTTCGCCATAAGGGTTGTTGCGCGGGTGAAAGCCGGGCCGATCCGCCGCATCCGTGGGCGGGGCGCCGATGCGGGCCGGGGCGTGCTGCACGTCGTCTGGTCCGTAAAAGCCGGTCTCGCGGCCCAGGTCGTCGAATTTCGGGATCGGCGCGGGCTGGTCGCCGCCCGCCCCCAAGATGACGCCGCCGGGGTTGTCCTCGCGCCAGTCGTCCGGCCCGGAATACGGCAGGGGCGGGGCTTCCTGTCCGTCGGTGACGAAGATCAGCGCCGCATCCAACCCCCGCGCCCGGTTCAGCGCATGGTTCAGCCCTTTCGAGATCATGCTGTCGCCTTCCCAGGCCATGCGCCAGTCCAGGCCGGCCAGGATGCCGGCCAGCGCGGCATAGTCGGTGCAGATCTCGACCGGTTCGATCAGCGTCAGGCTGCGGCGTTCGGTAAAGAAGCCCAGGCCCACGCGGGCACCACAGGGCTGGCTGGCGATCCAGCGCGTCAGCACGTCCCGCGCCGCATCCAGCCGCGAAGCGCCGTCCATGTCGCGCACGTTCATCGAGCGGGTGATGTCCACCACGATCAGCACGTCGCGCAGCTCGCGCCGGCCCTCGATGCGCGGCCCTGCCGCGGCGACCAGAGCCAGCCCGGCGGCCAGTGCGGGCAGGATGGCGCGGGCCGCAGTCACGGCGCCCCCCGCGGCAGGCCGGGCAGGTCGGTCCACAGCCGGCGCGGCCGGGTCTCGGAGTCTTCGTCGCCGTCCTGTCCTTCGCGCGGCATGTCGCGGACCAGGCGCGTGGCCAGGTCCAGGTTCACCTTGGCGTCGAAATTGCCGGGTCGGGCGCGCAGCGCCTCGCGATAGGATGCCTTGGCCAGGTTGATCAGCGCGGTGGCCTCGTCGATGCGATTGCGCTCGATACGCTCGAACCCCATGCGCATCCGGGCATTGCCGATGGCGTAGTGGTATTCCGAGCGCAGGCCGGGCGGGGCGGTGGCCAGCCCGGCCAGCAGCGTCTCGGCCTCTTGCGGCCGGTCGCGCAGCACCAGGAAAAGCGCGCGGGCATGGGCGGCGCGCGGATCGGCCGCCTGGCGCAGCGCGACGTCGCTGCCGCCTGCCAGGCTGCGGATGGCGCGATTGTCGACGGCCATCCCCCAAAGCTGCCAGCCCGACCACAGCACCGCGCCGGCCGCGAGCGCGACCCAGGCCAGCAGCGCGGGAAAGCCCAGCCGTCTCATACCGGGACCAGCAGGGGCGCGGGGCAGCGGGGGGCATAGCGTCGTTCGAGCCAGCGGGCCGCCGCCAGCGCCGCGCAGCACAGAAAGGCCAGCAGATAGCAGGCCCAGGCCAGGTCGCGGCGCGGCACCGGGCGGCGGGTCAGGATCGGGCGGGATTCCATGCGCCCGATCTCGGTCACGGCATCCTCGACCGCGCCGGGGCTGTCGGCCTCGAAGGCGTGATAGGGCAGGCCCAGGCTTTGCAGGAAGATATGCAGGTGCCGCTCGGGGCGCAGATGCGGGGTGTCGGCCTGGCCGGGCTCGGGCACCTCGAAGATGCCCTTCGCGCCCTTGGTGCGCAGGTAGAGCCAATAGATGTTGACCTGCCGGCGCGCCGCCAGGTTGCGCAGCGCGGTCTGGACCTCGGGCGCGATGACCGCGGCCCCGTCGCTGACCAGCACCACGGCACGCGAGTCACTGGCCGATGCCTCATCCGCCATCTCCATCGCCAGGGTCAGGCCGCGGCCCACATCGGTCTGGGACAGGCCCGGCTCGGCCAGGGCGGCAACGGCGGCGGCGATGGCGGTCCGGCTTTCGGTCATCGGCAGCACCAGCATCGGGGCGGTGGAAAAGGCGGCGATGCCGATGCGGTCGTCGGGGCGGCGGGCGATGAAGTCCAGCAGGATGCGCCGCGCGGCGCTGGCCTTGCTTTCGTCGCCCCCCTGCGGCGAGCGCCCGGCGAAGGTGTCGTCCATGCTGGAGGAGCGGTCGATCAGCAGCACCAGGTTCGTGCCGATGCCGCGATAGGCGACGCTGCCGCCGCGCAGATAGGGCTGGGCAAGGCCGAGGATCAGCGCCGCCGGCGTCAGCAGCGCCAGTGCAACCAGCAGCGGGCCGATGGCGCGCCCCTCGACCGCACGCAGGTCCAGCCGCGGCACGGCGGATGTCCGCAGCCAGCGGATGACCAGCGGCAGCAGCGCCAGCGGCAGGGCGAAAAGCGCGGCTGGCCAGGCGAAACCGATCATCGCCGCCCCCGCTCGATGGCCGCGAGGTCGCGGGCGAGTTGCGGGATGTCCTGCACGGGGCCGGATCCCAAGCCGAAGAAGGCCGCGTCGGAGGCCGCGAAAAAGCCGCGCAGCCGCTCGGCCAGCGGCGCGAATTGCGGCGCATCGGCCAGGAAGCGGTCGAGCTCGGCCCCGATCAGCACCCGGCCGAAACTTTGGTCGAAGGCGCGGTGCAGGGCACGGCGGGCCTGCCGCTCGGGCAGGTGGACCACCGCGCGCGCGGCGCGGGTGAAGGGTCGCGCCGCGCGGCGGTGGAACGGGAACCAGCCCTGCTGCCAGGCAAGCGCCAGCACCCCCGCGACCAGCGCGACGGCCGAGGCCAGCAGCCGCAATCCTGCCGGCATCGGGTCGATCAGGTGGAACGGCGGGTCCGGCTGCAACTGGTCCGGCGTCGAGGGCGCCAGGATCGGCCGGATCGGCGCGGTGACATAGCGAAAGCCCGGCAATTCCAGCGCCGTGCCATCAACCAGCCGGATCGCCGATGCCGGCACCTGCCGTTCGCGCGGCTCTAGCGCCGAATAGAAGTTCTGCCAGCGCAGCGTCAGTTCCGTGCCGCCGGCGATGTCGCGCCGTGCCACGTCGCGCAGGTCCAGCCAATAGTCCACGGCGCGCGGCCGGGGCAGCGAGGACGGATCCACCTGCCCCTGGATGCGGATGCGCTGCACCAGTTCGTCGCCCAGCCACCAGCCATAGGGCCGCGGGTTCTCGACCTGTTGCGCAAGCGCCGGAAACGGCAGCAGGAGCAGCGCCAGCCATTTCATAGCGGTGCCTCGGAAAGCGAAGCGGCCAGTTCTGCCACGTCGATGCTGTCGGTGATCTCGATCGGCGAAAGGCCGTGCTCGGCCAGGACGCGGCGCAGGGCGGCCTGCCGGTTCCGCACCCGTTGGGCTTGGCGCGCCGCCCAGCGACGCGTGGTCAGCACGGTGCGGCGGCGTCCGGTTTCCGGGTCGCAAAGCTCGGCCAGGCCCAGGCGCGGCGGCGGTGCGTCAAAGCCGCTGTCGCGCAGCCAGACGGGCAGCACGGGACGCGGCCGCAGCGCGGCCAGCAGCGCGGCCAGCTCGTCAGGCGACAGCTCGAAATCCGAGATCAGCACCACAAGGATCCGCTCTTGGGGCAGATCATGCGCCATGGCCTCCAGCGCCGCCGTGCCCCGGCCCGCAGGCACCAGCGGCAGATCCAGCAGGTCCGCGGCAAGGCTGCGCCGCGTGGGCGGCTGGTCGTGAAGCACCCGGTCCCCGGCGCAGACGGTCAGCGAGAACGGGTCGCGCGCCCGCCGCGCGGCCTGCGCAAAGCCTGCGGCCAAGAGCCGCGCCAGGCCCGCGCGATCGGCATGGGCCACCGCACCCAGCGAGGCCGAGGCATCCAGCGCCACGTGCAGCCGCAGGTCGGTGCGGGTCTGGAACCGCCGCACATGCAGCACGCCCAGCGGGTCGGTGATCGAGCGGCGCAGGTCCAGCCGCCGGGGATCGGGATGCGCCAACAGCGGCGCGATATCGGCAAAATTCTCGCCCGCGCCGCGCATCCGGCCGGCATGGGCGCCCATGCGCAACCCCGGCAGCCCCTGCGTCAGCCGCCATGCGAGGGCGTCGAACAGGTGCAGTTGGGCGTTCATGCGGCAGGAACCGGAATCGTCGCGAAGGCCGCGTCGATCAGCGCCGGAACCAGCGCCTCGCGCCGCGGCTCGTAGGCGGGCGACAGGAAGATGCGATGCGCCATCACCGGGGCCAGCACGGCGCGCACGTCCTGCGGCAGCACGGCTTCCCGTCCCTCCAGCCAGGCGCAGGCGCGGGCGGCGCGGACGAGATGCTGCATCCCGCGCGGACTGACGCCGCCGCGGATCAGGCGGGCGGCGTCGGCGCCCTCCAGCGCCAGCCCGGCCGAGGCGGGATTGCGCAGCGCCTCGCACAGGTCGAACACATAGCGCCGCAGCGCCGGGCTGGCATGGGTGCCGGCCTGGACCCCCGCTGCCAGATCGTTCAACCCGCGATAGGGCAGGATGCCCTGCCCGACCTCGGCGATCAGGGCGGTGGTGTCGTGAAAGCGCGGCTCGAAGGCCAGGGCCACGCGGTCCTCGGGCGCGGCGGGCGCATTGACGGCGATCTCCATCAGGAAACGGTCGCGGGCGGCGGCGGGCAGCTCGAAGGTCTCGTCGCGCTCGATCTGGTTGCGGTCGGCGAAGACCTGCAAATGCGGGAAATGGTATTCGCGGCGGAACGCCGACAGGCTGCGCTCGGCCATCAGGCGCAAGAGAAGCGCATGGACCTGCGGACGGGCGCGGTTGATCTCGTTGAAGAAGAAGACCGCCAGTTCCTCGCCCTGCTCCAGCACCGGGCCGGGCTCGATCCGGGGGCGGCCATCCTCGGCGATATGCGCGGAATAGATCAGGTCGGTCGGCAGCAGGTCCACCGTGCCCTCGGCCCGGCCATAGGGGCCGCCCAGCGCGCGGGCCATGGCGCGCAAAAGCGTGGTCTTGCCGGTGCCGACATCGCCCGCCAGCAGCACATGGCCCCGGCACAGCGCGGAAATGAGCAGCAGGCGGATGGTCCGCGCCTGCCCCAGAACGACGCCGTTCAGCGCCGCTTCGGCGTCGCGGAACCGGGCGTGCCAGTCCGAAATATTGCTATCCATGATCCGTCCCGAATGTCACGCTGCGCGTGGTCTGGAATCACGCGCAGCGCGCCCGGCCCGCTTATTCGGCGGGCGGAGCCTTGGCCTCGTCGTAGCCGTCGATCTTCTTGACGTCATATTCGAACTTGCCGGTCTTCTTCATGTTCCAGACCCGCCATTCATTGCGGGCATCCATGACGGCCAGCGACTCGCCCTGCTTGGACAGCTCTGCCGGATCGTGTTGCGGATCGTATTTCGAGCCTTCGACCTTTGCGGGATAGTCCGGCTTCGGCTCCCAGCAATTGCCCGGAGCCTTGCAGTTGGTGCCGTCATAGGCCAGCGCCGGAGTGCCGAGCGCCAGGGCGGTAACGGTCAGGGTCAGGATGCGTTTCATTCTGTCTCCTCCTTCTGGGTCATGCCGGGCGGGCCGCCGCCCGGCGGTTTGGGTTCACGACTGGCTGTCGCTGGACGATTTGGGCTGGAACGGGGTAAAGTCGGCCTTCTGCTCGTCCGTCAGCCAGGTGGCGTCCGCGGGATCGCCAGTATAGAGATGGCGCACCCAGGCCATGGTCCTGAGCATTTCATCCAGCGTCAGGCTGCCCCACATCGGCCCCATCTGCCCCGTCGCGCCGCCGTAAAGCGTCGAGAACAGCCCGACGTCGGTTTCGTTGCCGGGATAGGTCCAATAGGCGTCGTTCAGGCCGGGGCCGATCTTGCCCTCGGCATAATGCCCATGGCAGCCCGAGCACATGCCGGCATAAAGCTCCTCGGCCTCGGGCAGGATCTCGGGATCCTCGTTGTAGATGTTCTCGCCGGTTTCCAGGAAGTGCGTCACCGCCTCCGTGTCGCGGCCTTCCTCCATGGCGTCATCGAAGTTCAGGGGTGAGCCGTCGATGATATTGAAGAACTGCGGGGTTGCCATTGCCGCGGCCGGGATGACGAGCGTCATCGCGATTGCGGCAAGGATCCTGGGCTTCGTCATTCCATTTCCTTCAGCTTGACGGCAGCATGGGAATGCCTTCCTCGGTCAGGATGGCATCAATGCTGGCTTTGCCGGATTGCAGGGCCTGCTCGATTGACCCCAAAAGCTCGGGATGGGCCTTGGATACACCCACGGATTGCGAATATTGCAGCGGGATGATGACCCCGTCCGAGCGTTCGATCTCGTTCGTGATCAAGGTCATGCGCAAGGGTTCGTGCGAGTCGCGGACATAGCGCGCCGCCTCGGGGGCGAAGATGATGGCTAGATCGGCCCCGCCGTCCGCGACCTCTGAAATGACGCGGTTGGCCTCGACCTGGGTGTACTTGTTGCGCCGGTCCTCGAAATTGGTCAGCGAGGCTTGGTAGATCAGGTTGTATTCGTAGCGGCCGGTATATTTCAGGATCGTCTCGGCCGGGGAATGCAGGCGGTATGAGAAGGTGTCGAAACCCTCTTGGTCCACGTCCTGCCACTTGTCGCCCTCGAAGTTGCGGTCCTGCCGCGTGACAAAGGCATAGCCCGAACGGTAGTAGGGCTGGGTGGTCAGCAGCCGTTCGTCGCCCGCATCCACGCCGATCAGCACGTCGCACAGATCCTTTTCGATGCCGTCGCGGACCAGGTAGATCGCGTCCTTTTCCAGCATCACCAGATCAAGCGTGGCGCCCATCTCGTCGGCCAGCACCTGGGCGATCTTGTTTTCAAAGCCCCTGCCCTGCGCATCCGAGAACGGCGCATCCTTGGTCGAGGCGCAGACACGCAGGTTCGTCGTGTCGGCCAGAGCGGGCGATGCAAGGGCAAGAACTGCCACCCCGACACCGCAAACCTGGCGGAAATCAACAAGCATTTCGGTTTCTCCAGACTGAATAGCTCAAGCAGGCCGGCCCGCCAGGAAGGAAGCGCGGGCCGGCCTGTCGCGTCAGGCGGGCTCGCCCGGCGCGTATTCGCCCACGTTCGGGTCGGAATAGGGGCTCTCGCCGTCGAGCGAGAAGACCATCACGCCGCCGCCCATCTGGGTGAACTCCTGCAACCGCTTGAAGGCCCCCACCGAGCCCAGCCCGGCAGTCGGGTCGGCCAGGTCGAAGACCAGACCCACGCCCGGCCAGCCGCCGACGCCGTACATGATCGCGACATATTGCCGGCCGTCATGCTTGTAGGTCATCGGATGGCCGATCACGCCCGAAGGCAGCTTGAACTTCCACAGCAGGTCGCCGGTGTCGCTGTCGCGGGCCTTGATGAAGCCGTCCAGCGTGCCATAGAATGTCAGCCCGCCCGCGGTGGCCATGGTGCCGCCCCAAACCGAGAAGCGCTCCATCTTTTCCCATTTCATCTCGCCCGAGATGGCGTCGTAGGCCTTGATCTGGCCCAGCCCCAGCGCGTTCTGGCGGTCGCCCTTCGGCCCCGGATACATGGTCAGCGTGGCACCGACGAAGAACTGCCCGGCGCGATAGGGCAGCATAAAGGGCTCCCAATCCATGCAGATGTGGTTGATGCCCAGCATGAAGACCTTGCGCTCGGGGTCGTAGCTGTCATGGCCCTGGTTGTGGTAGCCCATGGCCGAGGGGCAGATGTCGCGGGCCTTGTGGTCCATGCGCGTGCCGAATTCGGGATCGCGCACCGGCAGGCCGGTATCCAGCTGCACCTCCTTCACCCAGTTGACAGTGTCGTCCATCTTGTCGGCCGAGATCAGGTCGCCATTGGTGCGGTCCAGCGTATAGACGATGCCGTTGCGGTCAGGGTGGGTCAGCAGCTTGCGCATGTTGCCCTCCTTGTCCTCCTGCTCCGACAGCATCATCACGTTGACGCCGGCATAGTCCCATTCGTCATGCGGCGTCTTCTGATAGGCGAATTTCGCCTCGCCGGTGGTCGCCTCGCGGCCCCAGATCGCCATGGTCCATTTGTTGTCGCCCGGACGCATGGTCTCGTTCCAGGGCGCGGGGTTGCCCGAGCCGTAATAGAACAGGTCCACCTCGGGGTCATAGGCATACCAGCCCCAGTTGGTGCCGCCGCCGATCTTCCAGGCGTCGCCCTCCCATGTCTCCAGGCCCAGGTTCTTCTGGCCGTAATGCGGGTTCGGGGCGTTGAAGTCCTCGGCCAGCAGCAGCTCCTCGTCCGGGCCGGTGGCGAAGGCGCGCCATTTCTTCTCGCCGGTCTTGACATCATAGGCGGTGACATAGCCGCGCACCCCCAGCTCGGCGCCGGACGATCCGACCAGCACCAGGTCCTTGATGACATAAGGCGCGATGGTCAGGGTCGAGCCGACCTTGATGTCCGAATTCTCCATGATCCAGCGCGTCTCGCCGGTCTCGGCATCCATGGCGACGATATGGCCGTCGAGCTGGGTGCGGAAGATCAGCGGCTTGACCTCGTCGTCGCCCGGCCAATAGGCGAGGCCTCGGTTGACCACGTCGCAGCAGGCCACGGTCCGGGCCGTGGGGTTCTGCTTGGGCTTGTTCTGCCACAGGATCTTGCCCGGCTCGTTCAGGTCCAGCGCGAAGGTGGTGTTCGGGAAGGGCGTGTGGATGAACATCCGGTCGCCGACGACCAGCGGCGTGCCTTCGTGCCCATGCAGCACCCCGGTCGAGAACGACCAGGCGGGCCGCAGCTGCTTGACGTTCTCCTTGTTGATGTCGGTCATCTCGGAATAGTTCTGCGCGTTGTAGTCACGCCCGGTCATGACCCAGTTCGCGGGGTCCTTGGCCAGTTCGACCAACTGGTCGTTGGCGGTCGCTGGCGCAGTCGTCAGGACGGCAAGGCCCATGGCGACGGCCATCGCAAGGCTCGACGCGCCCGTTACCTTCGGGGTGTTCCTATTCATAGCGATCTCGCTCCCTCTCGCTGTCTCTGGCGCGGACCGGCGGCCAGTCCTTCGACCCCGGCGGTCACGACACTTGGCGGGTTCGGGCCTCCACTCCCGAACCGCCGCAGGACTGATTAGGCATTCCGCTATCCGCCTTGTCTGCGGGGTGGGCTTCCCGACTTTCTCGGGGGTTTTTCCCCGTTCGATCCGGGTGATGCATCACCCGTTTTCGGCAAGCGCCAGACCAACGTCGCAGCACGCGGCGGTTGTTCCATACCAAAGGTGGGCATAGTCTCGACCTCAGGAGGATACGCTGGCGGCGAATCACCGCAGCGCAGAAAAACCGCAGAAAACAGGAGGAGGCAGGATGGGTTTCTGCCGTGGCACCGTCGTAGGGCGCTATGCGGCAGGCATAGCGGTGCTGCTTGCCTTGGGCGCCTGTTACGAGGAGGATGACCAGACCCTGCCTTCGGCCAAGCCCAGGCAAGCCCTGGCCGCAGAAAGCACGCATTGGCTGGAAGTCGATGACGCCCGCAGCCCAGAAGCCTTCCTGTCCACTGAGTCCGGTCTGCCGTCCCGGACGCTGGCCCCGTTGCTGAGCGCGCTCTCGGCGCATTACCGGGAAAGCCCCCGGATGATCGCCAACCGCGTCCTGCAACTGTGGCGGGAATATCCCGACACCCCGCTGGATCGGATAATGATCGATCTGATGCCGGCACAGGATATGCACGAAAAAAGCTTGGGCCCCGTTGCCCAACAATATCGTGTCCTGCGGGCCAGTGGTGCCGGCCACACAGATGCCCTTGCCACAGCCATGAGGCAAAGGGAATGAGCGCGTCAACCGAAGGTCTCTCGTTCCAGGCATTTAGCCGGGCGCCGCAGGCCCGGCGGACCGTGCCGCTGCGCCGGATCGTGATGGGACTAGCCAGCATTGTCAGCCTGTCGTTGTGCCTGATCGTCTCGGCCATCCTGATCCTCAACGCGCGCCAGGCCGTGCAGGAGGAAACCGAATCCGCATTTCGGCTGGCCCATGAGGCCGCCGTGCGCCGTCTGCCGCCCAGTCATGGCGGCCGCGACACCATGGCCGAGGCGATCGGCCTTGCCGAAGAGATCGATGGGCTGCGGCATGTCTCGGCGCGCATCCTCGACCCCGAGGGCCGGCCGCTACAACATCGCGCGCATGGCCAGTTCCGGTCCCAGGCGTCCGCTCCGCAGTGGTTCTCGGCCCTCATGACGCCACCCCTGGTCGAGGCCTTGGTCCCCATCACCCGTTATCCGAATGTCCTGGGGATGCTGCGCGTCGCTGCCGACCCGACCGACGAAATTGCCGAGGTGTGGAGCGATTTCAGCATCATTCTGCCGGTGCTGTTCCTGGCCGGGCTTGCCATGGTGGGGCTGGCCTTCCTGATGACGACGCTGCTGACGCGGCGACTGCAGTCGGTGCAGGCCGCCATGTCGCAGATGCAGGACGGCCGCCTGTCGGTGCGTGCGCCCGACGACCGGCTGACGGAATTCGCCGATCTGGCCGCGGGGGTCAACGCGCTGACCTCGCACCTGCAGGCCGAGCGGGCCGAAAACGACCTGTTGCAGGCCCGCCTGATCGGCAGTTCCGAGGCCGAGCGCTCGCGCATCGCGCTGGACCTGCATGACGAGATGGGGCCGCAGCTTTTCGCGTTGCGGGCCGCCGTCAGCCACGCGCAGGCGATGATCGCCGACCTGCCGGACCGGCCTGCCGCCCTGGACGAGACGCTGGATGCCATCGCCTGCCATGCCGTGGAGGTCCAGAGAAGCGCCCGCACCGCCATCAACGACCTGCGCCCGATGCTGCTGGGCGAGGCCAGCCTGATCGAGCTTTTAGCCGAGCTCGTCACCGGGTTTCGCGACGTTGCATCCGAAACGCGGGTCGTGCTGGACATCGACCCAGAGGTCGAAGGCTCCAGCCTCGGCGAGTTGGCGGAATTGTCGATCTATCGCTTCGTCCGGGAAAGCGTTCTGAACGCCATACGGCACGGGCGCGCCACTCTGGTCCGGGTCAGCCTGGAAACCATGCCGGACGAGCCCCGGCAGATCGTGGTGCGCGTCACGGACAACGGCAAGGGTCCGGAACCCGGTCCCAGCGGCGATCGCCCCCCGCTCGGATTTGGCCAGATCGGCATACAGGACCGCGCCCGCGCGTTTGGAGCGACCTATCTGCCCCCCTGGCGAGATAACAGGCTAACCCATACCGAGTTGAGGATATCCCGCCCATGCAAGCCTCGCTGAAGATGAAGTCAGGCGACGCCCGCCCCCTGCAGATCCTCATCGTGGACGACCACCCCGTTGTGGCCGAGGGCTGGGGTAGGATCATCCGCACCAAGGTCGCATGCGAGATCGCCTCGGCCCCGTCGGCATCCGAGGGTTGGCGGTCATGGAGACAAGCTCGCCCCGACCTGATGGTAGTGGATCTGAGCATTGGCAGGAATAAGATCGCCGGAATCCGGCTGATCGAGCGTTTGCGACGCGTCGATCCCGATTTACCGATCCTGGTCTTCACCATGCACCGCAGCCCCGTCTTGGCCCGCCGCGCACTCATGTTCGGCGCGAACGGGATCATCAACAAGGACAACCCGCCCGCCGAAATCTGCGAGGCTTTCTCCGAGGTGGCTCGAGGCGGCAATTACGTCGACTCGCGTCTGGCGATGCAGATCGCTTTGCTGAACGTCTCGCGCCCAGGAACGAGCGCCCCGCGCCTGACCGGCCGTGAGGAGGAGATCCTGGGCATGATCACCGAAGGCATGTCCTATCGCGACATCGCGGACCGAGCCTGCATCAGCTACAAGACAGTTTCGAACGTCAGCCTGGTGCTGAAGGACAAACTCGGCGCGGCAAACCTTGCCGATCTGGTGGTCAAGGGCATCCGCTATTTCGAAGGGGACTAGGGTCTAGACTTCGGTAACGGGGTCGTCCCAGTCAAGGGCTCTCACGCATACCGAATGTCCCGCCTAACCGCGGTCTTATCCTTTGAACCGTTGATCCGCTTACCCCCAGCACTTTGGTCGCGATCACCACCTCATCGCGCAGGATGCCGAGGTTGCGAATGGCTTGGCCGAGGATCCTCCAGCCCCGTCCGTGATCAGCTTGACGGTCCGCCTTGCTCTCGACCGTCCGCCTTGAGATCGGCTCCGGCGACCTCGCGTCAGGTCGCGCGCCGCCAGTGGGCGATGGCCACGTTCTGCTCGAACAGCGAACCCCGCCACGGGCTGGGCGGTGCAGCGGGTCCAAACCGATGACGGGTCGCTGGACGAGATCATGGCAGTGAAGGACGGCGACATGGTGCTGGTCCCCCGCGGTCACCACCCCTGCGGCGTCCCTTACGGCTTCCAACTCTACTACCTCAACGTCATAGCAGGACCGCGGGGGAACTGGCGCTTCGTCCCGCGCCAGAGGTCGAGCATATGATGCCGACGCCGTAACCAGCCGCAATCTTCTGCCATTGGCCAACCATCTTTCTGGGACAGGAACCGTTGACTGAACACTATCTGACGTTTCAGGGCGGCTCGACATAAGCGCTATGCGTCTGAGAACGGCGGTGAGAAATTCGTCCACGGTAGCGGTGGCTTGGTGCTGCTGCGGGCGGCGTAAAAGTCGTCCACCTATTCCCTTTCTGCGGCGGCAGGGAGGGCGTGAGGATTTACAGCGTGGACCTATATCTGAGAGTTCGCCAGGCTTGCGCGGAAGGCATGAGCCAGCGGGAAGCGGCGCGGGTGTTCAACATCTCGCGTGACACGGTTGCGAAGATGATGACCTTCTCGGTGCCACCGGGCTACCGACGGACGGCCGAGGTCAG
>NZ_AZVA01000050.1:0-16540 GCF_000513975.1 Paracoccus sp. J55 | reverse complement strand
GGCGCTCCGATCATCCGGGACGGCAAGGAGGTGGGCGTGGTGACCATCGGGTTTTACAGCCCTTTGAACGGGCACAATATCGGCATTGCGCGGATGCCGGTGGATTGCGCGGTTCCGGGCACGCCGCTGACGATCCGCAACCCGGGCGGCGAGATCGCCGCCACGGCGCAGCCGATGCCCTTCCACGACCCCGAGAAGAAGCGCCGCACCGCCAAGGGCTGAACCGACCCCGGGGCGCGCGGGCGGCGCCAGGACCGCCCCGCCCCCTCCGCGACAGGGAGAACGCCGCCAATGCGAGCCACGGAATTTTCATCTTCCATCCCCAGCCGCCCGGTCTATGGCGGGCTGCGCCCGCACGGGGCGCTGGCCTCGCTGATGCTGGCCGAGGGCGCGGGCGGCGAGGCGCTGGCCGCGCTGGCCCGGGCCGACCCCTCGGTCATGCGCCGGGCGCAGCTGTTCTGGATCCCCGCCGGCGCCGGTCCCGAACTGGGGTCGCGGCTGCGGGCGCTGGGGCCGGCCGGCTATGTCGAGGGGCCGAGCTGGGCGGCGCTGCGGCCGCGCTTCGCCCGGGCCCTGGCCGAGGCGCATATGGGCACCCGGCTCTATCTTGCCGGCGGCGAGGGGCTGATCGGCCAGGCCACGGCCGAGGCGCTGGCCGCCGGAATGCCGCTGGAGGCGATCGATGCCGAGCATCGCGGCGGCTTCGCCCGGCGGGTGCAATGCGTGCATTGCAAGGGCATCACCGAGAACGTCGCCACCGACCCGTTCGCCTGTTCGCATTGCGGGCTGAACCTGTTCGTGCGCGACCATTACTCGCGCCGCATCGGCGCCTTCCAGGGGGTCTGCGTCGATGCCGAGACCCCGGGCCAGGTGCCCGAGCCGCAGGAGATCAAGCCATGACGTCCCTGATGCTGCGCGTGGCGGCGGCCGAGCCGCTGACGCTGCTGGTCAAGCGCTTCCGCTTCGAACACCCGCAGGGCGCGGCCCTGCCGCTGTTTTCCGGCGGCGCGCATGTGGTGGTCGAGATGCCGGATGGCGAGGTGCTGCGCCGCAACGCCTATTCGCTGATCTCGGACCCGCAGGACGGCTCGGGCTACGAGATCGCGGTGCGGCGCGAGGATGGCGGGCGCGGCGGCTCGCGCTTCATGCATGGCCGGGTGCGGGCGGGCGACCTGCTGCGCGTCTCGCTGCCGCTGAACCTTTTCGCGCTGGACCTGCGGGCCCGCAAGCACGTGCTGATCGCCGGCGGCATCGGCATCACCCCTTTCGTCGCCCAGGTCCGCCAGCTTCTGCGCATGCAGCTGCCCTTCGAGCTGCATTACGCCGCCCGCTCGCGCGCCGAGGCGGCCGGGCTGAAGCTGCTGCCGGATGTGCCGCATATCCATGCCCATATCTCGGAGGAGGGCAACCGCATGGATCTGGGCGCGATCCTGTCGGGCCAGCCGCTTGGCACGCATGTCTATACCTGCGGCCCCGAGGGGCTGATCGGTGCGGTGGCGGAAGCGGGCGCCCGGCTGGGCTGGCCGCAGACCGCGCTGCATTCCGAGGTCTTCCAGGCGCCGCCGCCCGGCCGGCCCTTCGCGGTGGTGCTGGCGCGTTCGGGGCGGACCATCGCGGTCGGCGCGCATCAGAGCCTGCTCGAGGCGCTGGAGGCGGCCGGGGCCGAGATCGACTGGTCCTGCCGCGGCGGCGCCTGCGGGCGCTGCGAGACGCGGGTGCTGTCCTGCCACGGCCGCATCGAGCATCACGACCACTGGCTGTCCGAGGACGAGCGCTCCTCGCAGAGCCGCATCATGCCCTGCGTCTCGCGCTTCCGCGGCGAGACGCTGATCATCGACCGATAGGAGCCCGGCCATGACCATCCGGTTCAACGACGAGACCTTCCGCGACGATTACAGCTTCCGCAACTCGGCCGAAGCCATCCGGCGCTTTCCGTTCCCGTTCGACAAGGACGACTACATGTATTCCGTCAACATGGAGCCGCACGGGACGGGGGGCCGCGCCGGCAGCGTCTTCGAGAAGCGCTTCGACGTGGACGAGCATTACGTGGCCGAGATGCGCGACCGGGCGATCACCCTGGCCGGGGACCCGCTGCGCTGCCAGTCGCTGCCGCATATGGCGCTGGCGGGCTGGGACCTGCTGGAGCTGATCATGCAGTGCAAGGCCGAGGATTACCCCGAGCTGTTCCAGCTGCATCGCGACGGCGACCGCTGGCACTGGATCAACCGGCCGCTGGGGATCGAGCAGCGCTTCACCTTCCTCGACCCGACGACGCTGCCCTGCGGGCCGCTGGAATACGTCACCCGCCAGGCGCAGGGCGATTTCGCGCTGCTGGACCAGCGCGAGGGCAACCTGTGGATGGATGCCGGCATGGTGACCAGCCAGGCGGACTGGTCGCTGGATTTCGACATCGGCATGAACTTCTTCGAATGGCATGCGCCGGTGCCGAAGGCGGCCGAGCTGGGCATCTTCCAGCGGGCGCTGAAATTCCTGCTGGCGGTGCAGCAGGGCGCGCCGTCGCGGCGGCTGAACTGGACGATGACGGTCAATCCGCGGCTGGACACCAGCCCCGAGAACTATCACCTCTGGGGCCCCGAGAAGCGCACCATCACCCCCGAGAACGTGGGGGCCAGGCAATATCTGCGGGTGGAGCTGCAGAGCTTCTGGCGGCTGCCGCGCTCGAACGCGCTGGCCTTTCCGATCCGCTGCTACCTGATCGCGCTCGAGGATCTGGTGACGGTGCCGAAATGGGCGCGCCGGCTGCACCGGGTGATCCGCGACCTGCCCGACGAGCTGGCCGACTACAAGGGCTTCGCCGTCAACCGCCAGATCATCATCGACTATCTCGCGAAGTTCGACGACGGGAAGCCGACCTCGCCCGGAATCTTCGCCGACGAGTAGGGCCGGGACAACCCGACCGGGCAACAGCCGCCCCCGATGCGGGGCCGAGCCGGCCGGCCATGTGGCCGCCGGAAGGGCGTCGTCATGCCGCCGTTCCCCGAATGGCGGGTATTCGAGAAGCACAAGCCGCGTTCCCGCCGGCGGGGGCGGCCGGAACAGAAAAGCCGGCAGGGGAGTCTTGCAATGACATATACGACCACAACGGCGGAGACGCCGCAAGAGAACGGCCATATGGTCCGTTCGCTCAGCTGGACGGGCGCATTCTGGATCGCCGCGGGCGTGCCGCCGCTGGTGCTGTTTTCGTTGGGTGGCATCGCCGGCACGACCGGCAAGGTCGCCTTCGTCGTCTGGATCGTCTCGATGATGATGGGCTTCGTGCAGTCCTTCACCTATGCCGAGATGGCGGGCATGTTCGGCAACAAGTCCGGCGGCTCCTCGGTCTATGGCGCCATGGCCTGGCTGCGCTATGCCAAGCCGGTGGCGCCGCTGTCGATTTGGTGCAACTGGTTCGCCTGGTCGCCGGTCCTGTCGCTGGGTTGCGCCATCGCGGCGGGCTATATCCTGAACGCGCTGTTCCCGGTGCCGCTGGCCACATCGCAGCCGGTGCTGGACTGGGTCGCCGCCCATGCGGGTTCCCTCACCGCCGACAACCCGCGCGTGGCCGAATACCTAGCCGCCCATCCCGGCCTTGGCAGCGCCGAGGCGATCCGGGCGCTGCTGACCAGCGACGCGGTGGCGGCGCTGACCCCGGCGATCCGCAGCTGGACGGCCTTCAACCTGGAAATTCCGGGCCTGTTCACGCTTTACTTCAACACCACCTTCGTCATCGGCGCGCTGCTGATGCTGATCCTGATCGCGATCCAGTATCGCGGCGTCGCCTCGACCGCGACGGCGCAGAAATGGATGGCGATCATCGTGCTGGTGCCGCTGATGCTGGTCGGGCTGGTGCCGATCTTCACCGGCTCGATCGACTATGCCAACATCACGAACATCCTGCCGCCGGCGAGCGCCTATTCGGCCGAGCCGGGCAGCTGGAACCTGGGCGGCTGGACGCTGGTTCTGGGCGGGCTTTATATCGCGGCCTGGTCCACCTATGCCTTCGAGACCGCCGTCTGTTACACGCGCGAGCTGAAGGACCCCAAGCGCGACACCTTCCGCGCGATCTTCTTCACCGGCCTGCTCTGCATGGCGTTCTTCTGCCTGATTCCGTTCTCGTTCCAGGGGGTTCTGGGCATCGAGGGGATGCTGGCGCCCGAGATCGTCGACGGCACCGGCATCGCCCAGGCCCTGGGCGGCATGATCGGCGCCGGGCCGGTGGTGGCGCAGCTGTTCACCGTCCTGATGCTGCTGGCGCTGTTCATGGCGATCATGACGGCCTGCGCCGGCTCGGCCCGGACGCTTTATCAGGGATCGCGCGACGGCTTGCTGCCGAAATACCTGGGCCATGTGAACGAGCAGGGCGCCCCGGTCAACGCGATGTGGACGAATTTCGTGGTGAACCTGTTCCTGCTGGCGCTGGCCTCGGATGCGAACGGCTATTTCTACGTGCTGGCCATCTCAAACGTGGGCTATCTGACCTTCAACTTCCTGAACCTCAATGCCGGCTGGATCCATCGCATCGACTCGCCGCATCTGGAGCGGCCCTGGCGCGCGCCGACCTGGCTGATCGGGCTGAACACCCTGCTGGCCTTCGTCAACGCGCTGTTCCTGGGCGCGGGTGCCAAGGTCTGGGGCTATTCCAACGCGCTGGTTTCGGGCGCGATCTTCGCGGCGCTGATCGTGCCGATCTTCCTGTGGCGCCATTATGTCACCGACAAGGGCCGCTTCCCGGCCGAGGCGATGGAGGATCTGGGCCTGGCCAACGACGCGACCAGCTTCGGGCCGAGGCGGGCGGGCATCCTGCCCTATCTGGCGCTGGCGGCGGGCCTGGCCGTGGTCGTGGTGGCAAACATGGTCTTCCAGCTGCCGGGCTGAGGCCGGACCCTGAAACGCGACGGCCGCCCATGGGGGCGGCCGTTTCCGTTTGCGCTGCGGGCGGATGGTCAGGCCAGCAGCAGCACCTGGACATCGGCGACATTCGTGCCGGTCGCGCCGGTCAGCAGCAGATCGCCCGCCGCCTTCAGCGCCGCGTGGCTGTCGTTGTTGGCCAGCAGCGCGGCGCCGTCGCGGCCGGCGGCGCGGATGCGGTCGGCAGTGCCGGCGTCCACGATGCCGCCCGCCGCATCGGTCGGGCCGTCGCGGCCGTCGGTGCCGCCGCTGAGAAAGACCCAGTGCCCGGGCCAGTCCCGGCCCATCAGGGCGATGCGCAGCGCCAGTTCCTGGTTGCGCCCGCCCTTGCCGGTGCCGCGCAGCGCGACGGTGGTCTCGCCGCCGAAGATCAGCGCCTCGGGCCGGTCGCGCCGGCTGCCGGCCGCCTCGGCGGCGATGCGGGCGGCGGCCTCGGCCACGTCGCCGGTCAGCCGGTCGCTGACGATCCGGCCCGCCCAGCCCTCGGGCACGGCGGCAAGCATGGCGGCAAGCGAGATCTCGTTGCTGCCGATCAGGTGGTTCTCGGCCTCGGGCAGCGGGGCAGGAGGTGCGCCGGTTTCCAGCAACTCGCGCACCTTCGCGGGCAGCTTCTCCAGCAGCCCCCGCCCGGCCAGCAGCTCCAGCGCCTCGCGCGGGCTGCCGAGCGGCGCGACGGTCGGGCCGCTTGCGATGGCGCCCAGCTCGTTGCCGATGACGTCGGACAGGATCAGCGCCGTCACCGGGGCGGGGGCGGCATGGCGCAGGAAGCCGCCGCCCTTCAGGTCGGAAAGCTGCTGGCGGATCAGGTTGACCTGGCCGATCTCCAGCCCGCTGGCCAAGAGCAGCCGGTTCACCTGCTGCTTGTCGGCCAGGGTCAGGGGCGGCCGCGGCGCCGGAACCAGCGCCGAGCCGCCGCCCGAGATCAGCGCGATCACCCGGTCCTGCGGCCCCGCCCGGTCCAGCAGCGCGATGATCTCCTGCCCGGCCGCCAGCCCGGCCTCGTCGGGCTCGGGATGGCCGGCGGTCAGGACGCGGGCGCCGGGAATGTCCCGGCCATTGCCGTCATGCGTCACCGCCAGCGCCGTCACCGGGCCGGGGATATGGGCCATCGCCTCGGCCAGCATGGCGGGCGCGGCCTTGCCGATGGCGATCAGGATGGTCTGCCCCCCTGCCGCGGGTGCGGCAGGGGGGTGGTCGTGGAAATGCCGGCGCACGGCCAGGGCAGGATCGGCCGCGCGCACGGCGGCGTCATAGAGCTTCCGCGCCAGGGCCCGCATATCGGCGATCCTTGCCGTCATGCCGCGATCTGGCGGGCTTTCTGGACCAGCACCTCGGCCTGCCGGATCGAGGCATAGTCGATCAGCCGGCCGTCCAGCGAGACGGCGCCCTTGCCCTCGGCCTCGGCCTTGGCCATGGCGTCGAGGATCTTCTGCGCGCGCTCGACCTCGGCGGCCGAGGGGCTCATCACCGCGTTGGCCAGCGCGATCTGGCTGGGATGGATCGCCCATTTCCCCTCGCAGCCCAGCACCGCGGCGCGATAGGCGGCGGCCTTGTAGCCCTCGGGGTCCGAGAAATCGCCGAAGGGGCCGTCGATCGGCCGCAAGCCGTTGGCGCGCGCCGCGACGACCATGCGCGACAGCGCATAATGCCACATGTCGCCCCAATGGACGTGGCGGCTGCCTTCGGGATCGGCATCGGTCAGCACCGAATAATGCTCGTTCACGCCGCCGATCACGGTGGTGCGGGCGCGGGTCGAGGCGGCATAGTCGGCGACGCCGAAATGCAGGCTTTCGTTGCGCCTGGACGCGGCGGCGATCTCGTTGATGTTCTGCATCCCCAGCGCCGTCTCGATGATATGTTCGAAACCGATGCGCTTCTTCAGGCCCTTCGCGTCCTCGATCTGCGTGACCAGCATGTCCACCGCATAGACATCGGCGGCGGTGCCGACCTTGGGGATCATGATCAGGTCCAGCCGTTCGCCGGCCTGTTCCACGATGTCCACGACGTCGCGATACATGTAATGCGTGTCGAGCCCGTTGATTCGGATCGACATGGTCTTCTTGCCCCAGTCGATCTCGTTCAGGGCCTTGATGATGTTCTTGCGGGCCTGCGGCTTCTCGTCCGGCGCGACCGCGTCCTCAAGGTCGAGGAAGATCACGTCGACGTCGGAATCCGCTGCCTTTTGAAACATTTGCGGCTGGCTGCCGGGCACCGCAAGCTCGCTGCGGTTCAGGCGGGCGGGGGCTTGTTCGATGGGGTGAAAGCTCATGGCGGAACGCTCCTGCGACATGTGGGGGAATGCGACAAGAGAAGGCAGATTGGTATTTCCAGTCAAGAAATAAAATTTCCCATCGGTTCCGATCTGCCACAGATTCAGTCGCTCCCCCTGCCGGGCGGGGGGCCGTGGCGGCTGGAATAATAGAAGGCGATGGCCTGGGCGCGGCTGCGCACCGAGAGCTTTTCGTAAAGGTTCGAGAGGTGGAACTTGACCGTATTGCCCGAGATGCCCAGCTCGCGCGACAGCTCGCGGTTGGTGAGGCCCTTGGACAGCGCCTCGAGCATGTCCATCTCGCGCGGGGACAGCGATTGCAGCGGACTCCGTTGCAGCGCGCGCACGTCCAGATAGGGAAAGACCATCTTGCCCGCGGCCACGGCCAGGCAGGTCTCCAGCAGCGTCTCGGCCGGGTCGCTGCGGGCGACGAAACCGGCGGCGCCCGCCCCCAGCGCGCCCAGATGCGCCTCGCTGGCCTGGTCGCCATAGACCACGATGCGCGGCGCCCCCTCCTGCTCGCGCAACTGTTCCAGCAGCTTGGCGCCGCCCATGGCGGGCAGGCTCCAGTCGATGATTCCGACCTGGGCGGGGATCCGCATCACGGTGGCCAGGAATCCCTCGGCCGTGGCCGAGGTGGCCAGCAGCGAAAAGCGCGTGTCGCGCTGAAAAACCTCGGACATGGCGGACAGGACCAGCGGAT
This sequence comes from Paracoccus sp. J55, assembly GCF_000513975.1. Classification (NCBI taxonomy): domain Bacteria; kingdom Pseudomonadati; phylum Pseudomonadota; class Alphaproteobacteria; order Rhodobacterales; family Paracoccaceae; genus Paracoccus; species Paracoccus sp. J55. The sequence continues at coordinate 8,660 of NZ_AZVA01000050.1, read as the reverse complement.
TGCTGTCGCCCAGCATGATCGTAACCGCCTTTTCCACGCTGCTGACGGTGCGCATCAGCCCGCCCCACGCGTGTAAAAGGCGGAAAAGCCTGGGAAATTTTTCGGCATCTTGTCCTCCCACTCCTTTGGGTAGGGATATGACCACCCAAAGGGATACCGAGAAGCAGCATAATCTTACGTTGCGGCATCTGTCGAGAGAGGTTTTCTTGCAGTTAAATAAACTTAATCGTAAGGAAATATCATGGCTGAAGTGGCGATCTTCCCGCAGCTTGAAATTCCCAACACTCTCGCGGCCGGCCCGGGACCGGGCAATACCGACCTGCGGGTGCTGCAACGCTTTGCCAGCGCCGGGGTCGCGGATCACATGCAGGCCGATGTGCTGCGCGGCATGATCGAATGCAAGCAGATGCTGCGCGAGGTGATGGGCACCGCGAACATCCATACCTTCGGCGTCGCCGGCACCGGCTGGAGCGGGCTCGACTGCCTGTTCAGTGCCGTGCTGCCGGGCGACAAGGTGGTGGTCTTCGTCAATGGCACCTTCTCGGGCATCGACGGGCTGACCCTGCGCATGAAGGCGGCCACCGCCGAGGAGCTGGCCGCCAATCCGATGGACCCGCAGCCGGCCTCGGTCAAGGTCGTGACCGTGCCGCACGGCCAGTCCGTGACCGCCGAGATCGTCGAGGCGGCGCTGGCCGAGCACAAGCCGAAATGGGCCGCCATGGCGCATTGGGAAACCGGTTCGGGCCGGACCAACGACATGCGCGGCTTTTCCGATGCCTGCGAACGGCACGGTGCGATGGGGCTGGTCGATGCGGTCTCGTCGCTGGGCGTCGAGGATTTCCGCATCGACGACTATCCGGGCGTGCATGGCTGGGCCTCCTGCCCGCAGAAGGGCATCTGCTGCCTGCCGCTGACCTATGCGCCGGTCAGCTTCAGCGACCGCTACATCGCGGAACTGCGCCGGACCGGCTGCCGGACCTTCGTGCATCACCCGATCCTCGAGGCGCGGCACTGGGGCATCATCGACGGCAAGGATGTGGAAAAGGGCAGCTATCACCGCACCCACAGCGCCTATGCCGTCGCCGCCTTCCACGAGGCGCTGCGTATCCTGCTGCAGCAGACCGTGGCCGGCCGCGCCAAGGCCTATGCCTTCCACGAGGCGGCGCTGCGCGACGCGGTGACGGCGATGGGTTGCAAGGTGACCTCGAACATGACCTCGCTGGTGGTGCTGAACCTGCCCGAGGCGCTGAAGGGCCGCGAGATGGAGCTGGTGCAGAACTGCCGCGCCCAGGGCTTCGGCATCTGGCCCACGCTGTCCGAGCCGGTGCAGATCCGCATCGGCATCCTGAACCTGCTGAACCGGAAGGCGATCACCGACATCGTCACCCGCTTCGCCGCGGCAATGACCGGGATGGGCGCGAATATCGACATGGGCCGGATCACCGAGCGGCTTGAGGATCATTACCAGACGACGGTCGCGGCCGAATAACGGCGCCCGAGGGAGGAGGCGAACATGGACATCCACGAATACCAGGCCAAGGAAATACTCAACCGCTTCGGGGTCGGCATTCCGCAGGGCGCGTTGGCCTACAGCCCCGAACAGGCGGCCTATCGCGCCCGCGAGATGGGCGGCGACCGCTGGGTCGTCAAGGCGCAGGTCCATGCCGGCGGCCGCGGCAAGGCCGGGGGCGTCAAGCTCTGCGACAGCGATCTGGAGATCCAGGCGGCGACCGAGGCGATGTTCGGCCAGAAGCTGGTGACGCACCAGACCGGCCCCGAGGGCAAGGGCATCTATCGCGTCTATGTCGAGGCGGCCGTGCCCATCGCCCGCGAGATTTATCTGGGCTTCGTGCTGGACCGCGCCAGCCAGCGGGTGATGATCGTCGCCAGCGGCGAGGGCGGCATGGAGATCGAGGAGATCTCGGCCGAGAAGCCCGACAGCATCGTGCGCGCCACCGTCGAGCCGGCCGTGGGCCTGCAGGAATTCCAGTGCCGCGAGATCGCCTTCGCGCTCGGCATCAAGCCCGCCATGGTCCAGCAGATGGTGCGCACCCTGCGCGGCTGCTATCGCGCCTTCCGAGAGCTTGACGCGACGATGGTCGAGGTCAACCCGCTGGTCGTGACCAGCGACGACCGCATCCTGGCGCTGGACGCCAAGATGACCTTCGACAACAACGCGCTGTTCCGTCACTCGCAGATCCTCGAACTGCGCGACAAGTCGCAGGAGGACCCGCGGGAATCCCGTGCCGCCGACCACGGCCTGTCCTATGTCGGCCTGGACGGCAATATCGGCTGCATCGTCAATGGCGCGGGCCTCGCCATGGCCACCATGGACACGATCAAGCTGGCCGGGGGCGAGCCCGCGAATTTCCTCGACATCGGCGGCGGCGCCACGCCGGAACGGGTGGCGCGGGCCTTCAACCTGGTCATGTCGGACAAGAACGTGCAGGCGATCCTGGTCAACATCTTCGCCGGCATCAACCGCTGCGACTGGGTGGCCGAGGGCGTGGTCCGCGCGCTGCGCGAGAACCCGGTGCCGGTGCCCGTGGTGGTCCGGCTGGCCGGCACCAATGTCGAGGAAGGCCAGAAGATCCTGGCGCAAAGCGGCCTGCCGCTGATCCGCGCCACCACCCTGATGGAAGCCGCCGAGCGCGCCGTCGCCGCATGGCGCGCCGATACCCAGCGCAATCCCAACCTGAGGGCCGTCTGATGAGCATTTTTCTGGATCGCGAAACCCGCGTCATCGTTCAGGGCATCACCGGCAAGATGGCCCGCTTCCATGCCCGCGAGATGATCGACTACGGCACCAATGTCGTCGGCGGCGTCGTGCCCGGCAAGGGCGGCGAGACCTGCGAGGGCGTGCCGGTCTTCGACACCGTCAAGCAGGCGGTGGCCGAGACCGGGGCCGAGGCCACGCTGGTCTTCGTGCCGCCGCCCGCCGCGGCCGACAGCATCATGGAGGCCGCCGATGCCGGCATCCGTTACTGCGTCTGCATCACCGACGGCATCCCCGCCCAGGACATGATCCGCGTCAAGCGTTACATGTACCGCTATCCCAAGGAACGGCGGATGATCCTGACCGGCCCGAACTGCGCCGGCACCATCAGCCCCGGCAAGGCCATGCTGGGCATCATGCCGGGCCATATCTACCTGCCGGGCAATGTCGGCATCATCGGCCGCTCGGGCACGCTGGGCTATGAGGCGGCGGCGCAGCTGAAAGAGCGCGGGCTGGGCGTCTCGACCAGCGTGGGCATCGGCGGCGATCCGATCAACGGCTCGTCCTTCCGCGACGTGCTGGAGCATTTCGAGCAGGACGACGAAACCCATGTGATCTGCATGATCGGCGAGATCGGCGGCCCGCAGGAGGCCGAGGCGGCGGAATATATCCGCAACCATGTCAGCAAGCCGGTGGTGGCCTATGTCGCCGGCCTGACCGCGCCCAAGGGCCGCACCATGGGCCATGCCGGGGCGATCATCTCGGCCTTCGGGGAAAGTGCCAGCGAGAAGGTCGAGATCCTGGCGGCGGCGGGCGTCACCATGGCCGAGAATCCGGCCGTGATCGGCGAAACCATCGCTCGCGTCATGCAATAGGGGGCGGCGATGGCAAAACCCCGAGTTCTTGTCACCCGCCGCTGGCCCGCAGCGGTCGAGGCGCGGCTGTCCGAAATCTTCGACGTGCAGCTGAACCTTGCGGACAAACCCCTGGCGCCCGAGGATTTTCGGGCGGCCATGCGGGAATATGACGCGATCCTGCCGACGGTGACCGACAGGATCGGCACCCCGGCGCTGGAACTGGACCGGCCCCAGACCCGGATCCTGGCCAATTACGGCGTCGGCTACAGCCATATCGACCTGAACCGCGTCAGCCGGCATGGCATCGTGGTGACCAACACCCCCGACGTGCTGAGCGAATGCACGGCCGATCTGGCGATGACCCTGCTTCTGATGGTCGCCCGCCGGGCCGGCGAGGGCGAGCGCGAGCTGCGCGCCGGGCTCTGGACCGGCTGGCGGCCGACGCATCTGGTCGGCACCAAGGTCTCGGGCAAGACGCTGGGCATCGTCGGCTATGGCCGCATCGGCCAGGAAATGGCCCGGCGCGCCCATCACGGCTTCGGCATGACCATCCTGGTCTACAACCGCAGCCCGGTCGCGCCCGAGGTGCTGGCGCAATGCAACGCCGTGCAGGTGGACAGCCTGGACGCGCTGATGCCCATGTGCGACTTCATCTCGCTGCATTGCCCGGGGGGCGCATCGAACCGTCACCTGATCGATGCGCGCCGGCTGGACCTGATGCGGCCGGATGCCTTCCTGATCAACACCGCCCGCGGCGAGGTGATCGACGAGACGGCGCTGTCCCATGCGCTGTGGTTCGACTCCATCGGCGGCGCGGCGCTGGATGTCTTCGACGGAGAGCCGAACATCAACCCGCAACTCAAGGATTGCGACCGGCTGGTGATGCTGCCGCATCTGGGCAGTGCCACCCGCGAGGCGCGCGAGGCCATGGGCTTCCGCGTCATCCAGAACCTCGAAGACTTCTTTGCGGGCCGCGAGCCCCGCGACCGGGTGAACTGAGATGCGGGCGGGGGTGGCGGATATCGGTGCCGAGCCGTCGGCGGGTCAGGCCGACCGGCTGCGCGGCGAGCTGCGCGGCCTCTGGCACCGGGTCATCCAGCGCCACGCGCCGCAGGTCCTGCCGCTGCTGACCGGCGAGGCGGCGGAACCGCAGGAAGCAGAGATGAGCGCCTATCTGCAGGGGCTCCACATCTGGTTCCAGCTCCTGCGGATCATCGACGAACATGCCGCCATGCGGCTGCGCCGCACGGTCGAGTCCCGCTCGGGCCGCGCGGCGATCGAGGGCAGCCTGGCCCGGACCCTGCAATCCGCCCCCGACATGCCGCGCGAAAGCGTCGCGCGCAGCCTGCGCCAGCTTCGCGTCGGCCCCACCATCACCGCCCATCCGACCGAGGCCAAGCGCGTCACGGTGCTGGAAATCCACCGCCGCATCTATCGCGCGCTGGTCCGGCTGGAAAGCCAGCGCTGGACGCGGCAGGAACGGGCGGCGCTGATGGCCGAGATCGAAAGCGAGATCGACCTGCTCTGGCTGACCGGAGAGCTGCGCCGGCAAAGGCCCTCGCCCCTGAACGAGATCGAATGGGGGCTGCAATTCTTCCGCGACAGCCTGTTCGACGCGGTGCCGAACCTGGTGCGGCAGTTCCACGACGCCGTCGCCGGCCGCTACGGCCCCGGCGAGGAAACCGGCGCGCCGCTGCGCTTCCATTCCTGGATCGGCGGCGACCGGGACGGCAACCCGCATGTCACGGTCGAGACCACCCGCGCCGCGCTGGAGCTGGGGCGCGACGCGATCCTCGACCGCTATCTTCAGGGCCTGACGCTGGCCGCCCGGCATCTGAGCATCAGCAGCGAGATCGCCGGCCTGCGGCCCGAGACCCGCGCGCGGCTGGCGGCGGTGATCGACGCCGCGGACCTGCCCGCCGCCGACCGACAGCGCAATCCGGGCGAGCTGTTCCGCCAGGCGGCAAGCGCCATGCAGCGCCGCATCGCTGCGCTGGCCGGCGGGCCGGGACCGGCCTATCCGCATCTGCGCGATTTCCTCGCCGACCTGCGCCGGGTCGAGACGGCGCTGGCCGAGATCGGCGCCGAGACGCTGGCGCATCGGCTGGTGCGGCCGCTGCGCTGGCAGGCCGAGGTCTTTGGCTTCCGCACCGTGACGCTGGACGTGCGGCAGAATTCCTCGGTCACCACGCGGGTGCTGGCCGGGATCTGGGCGCAGTCCGGCCCGGCGCCGGAATATGGCAGCGCGGAATGGTCGCGGCGGCTGCGCAGCGAACTGGGGCAAGAGGAACTGCCCCGGCTGGACCGCGACGCCCTTGGCGACGAGGCGCGGGAATTGCTGGAGTTGCTGGCGCTGCTGCATCGCGCCCGGTTCGGCGCCGATCCGCAGGCCATCGGCACCTTCATCCTGTCCATGACGCGCTCCTGCGACGATCTGCTGGCGGTGTTCCTGCTGGCCCGCCATGCCGGCTTCGGGGCCGAGCGGCTGGACCTGCGCGTCGTGCCGCTGTTCGAGACCATCGACGACCTGCGCGCCGCGCCGCGGATCCTGGACGAGCTGCTGCGCGTGCCGCTGGCCCGCCGCAGCCTGGTGACCGAGGACAACCGGGTCGAGGTCATGCTGGGCTATTCCGACAGCAACAAGGACGGCGGCTTCCTGTGTTCCACCTGGGAACTGGAAAAGGCGCAGCGCAGCATCATGGCGGTGCTGGCGCGGCACGGGCTGGTGCCGGTCTTCTTCCACGGCCGCGGCGGCTCGGTCAGCCGCGGCGGCGCGCCGACCGAACGCGCCATCGCCGCCCTGCCGCGCGGCACCATCAACGGCCAGCTGCGCACCACCGAACAGGGCGAGGTCGTGTCGTCGAAATTCGCCAATCGCAGCACCGCGGAATACGAGCTGGAGCTGCTGGTCTCCTCGGTCCTGGCGCAGTCGCTGCAGGCGACGCCCGAGCCGGTGCGGCCGGAATTCAACGACACGCTGGAAGCCCTGGCGGACATGTCCTGCACCGCCTATCGCGCGCTGCTGCACCGGCCCGGCTTCATCGACTATTTCCGCCAGGCCAGCCCGGTCGAGGAGCTGGCGCTGCTGAAGATGGGTTCGCGCCCCACCCGACGCTTCGGCGCCGGCGGGCTCGAGGACCTGCGGGCGATACCCTGGGTCTTTGCCTGGTCGCAGAACCGCCACCTGATCACCGGCTGGTATGGCTTCGGCACCGCCGTCGAGACCTTCCGGCGCTTCCACCGCGAGGACGGCGACGCGCTTCTGCGGCGGATGCTCCGCGATTCGCGCATCTTCCGGCTGATCGTGGACGAGGTCGAGAAATCGCTGTTCCACGCGGATATGCGGATCGCCGAGACCTATGCGGCGCTGGTCCGGGACCCGGCGGTGCGCGGCGACATCTTCGGCCGCATCGGCCAGGAATATGAATGCAGCCGCGCTGCCGTGGTTTTCCTGACCGGCCAGGCCGGCATTGGCGAACGCTTTCCCAACATGGCCGGTCGCTTCGGCCGCGTCCGTGCCGATCTGGAACGGGTGCACGGGGTGCAGGTCAGGCTGCTTGGCGACAATCGCCACCGGCCGGGGCCGGAGATTTCCATACCGCTGATGCAGACCATGAACAGCATCTCGACCGCGCTGGGTTGGACCGGATAGCGGCAACAAGGAGAAAGAGGACATGAACGAACACCCATCCCGGGCGGGCTTCTTCGCCGATGAGCTTGCCACCCGCGACCCTGCCATTTTCGGGGCGATCCGCCAGGAGCTTGGCCGCCAGCGCGACGAGATCGAGCTGATCGCGTCCGAGAACATCGTTTCGAAGGCGGTGCTTGAGGCGCAGGGCTCGGTCCTGACCAACAAATATGCCGAAGGCTATCCCGGCAAGCGCTATTACGGCGGCTGCCAATATGTCGACGTGGTCGAGGAGCTGGCCATCGAACGCGCCAAGCAGCTCTTCGATTGCGGCTTCGCCAATGTCCAGCCGAACAGCGGCAGCCAGATGAACCAGGCGGTGTTCCTGGCGCTGCTGCAGCCGGGCGACACCTTCATGGGGCTCGACCTGAATTCGGGCGGCCACCTGACGCATGGCTCGCCGGTCAACATGTCGGGCAAGTGGTTCAACGTCGTCAGCTACGGCGTGCGCCAGCAGGACCAGCTGCTGGACATGGAGGAGATCCGCAAAAAGGCCCATGAGACGAAGCCCAGGCTGATCCTGGCCGGCGGCACCGCCTATTCGCGGATCTGGGACTGGGCCGAATTCCGCAAGATCGCCGACGAGGTGGGCGCCTGGCTGATGGTCGACATGGCCCATATCGCCGGGCTGGTGGCGGGCGGCCAGCATCCCTCGCCGCTGCCGCATGCCCATGTGGTGACCACGACCACGCATAAATCGCTGCGCGGCCCGCGCGGCGGCATGGTGCTGACCAACGATGCCGAGATCGCCAAGAAGATCAACTCGGCCGTGTTCCCCGGCCTGCAGGGCGGCCCGCTGATGCATGTGATCGCCGCCAAGGCGGTGGCCTTCGGCGAGGCGCTGCGCCCCGAGTTCAGGGACTATGCCGCGCAGGTCGTCGCCAATGCCCGCGCCATGGCGGACGAGCTGATGCGCGGCGGCATCGACATCGTCTCGGGCGGCACCGACAACCACCTGTGCCTGGCGGACCTGCGCCCCAAGGGCGTGACCGGCAAGGCGACCGAGGCGGCCCTGGGCCGCGCCCATATCACCTGCAACAAGAACGGCGTGCCCTTCGATCCCGAGAAGCCCTTCGTGACCTCGGGCATCCGTCTGGGCGCCCCGGCCGGCACCACGCGGGGCTTCAAGGAGGAGGAGTTCCGCCAGATCGCCCGCTGGATCGTCGAGGTGGTGGACGGGCTGGCCGCGCATGGCGAGGCGGGCAATGCCGAGGTCGAGGCCCGCGTCAAGGCCGAGGTCGAGGCGCTTTGCGCGCGCTTCCCGCTTTACAGCGGCATGTGAGCCCGCCGCGGCGCAGGCTCAGACCAGCCCGCGCCGCACCATGATCCACAGCGCAACGCAGGCCAAAAGCAGCAGCCCGAAAAGAACGCTGGACGCCAGGGAGAGCGCGCCGCCCTG
>NZ_AZVA01000049.1:0-17307 GCF_000513975.1 Paracoccus sp. J55 | reverse complement strand
CCGAAGCGCCATGCCGAACAGCACCTTCATCGAAAGGCATGTCTGGATGGCGGCATCGCTGTAGGTCTGCTGGCGGCCACGCCTACCTGTCGGCGCGGCATCCCAGCTCATCTCGGGATCGAACCAGATCGTCAGCGAGCCGCGGCGCTTGAGCGCTTCATTGTAGGCTGGCCTGTTCCTGGTCCTGTAGGTCGGGGGTGTAGGTCTGCTCATGTATCCCAGCTACCACGCTGGATTCATGAGATGAATCCCACACGGGATTTGTGCAACAGAGCCGCGGCGCGCCACCAGTAACAATGTCTCAACAGCTTCAAGTGGGCCCGCGCAACCTCGCGGGCCCCCATTGTCCGAACCGCCAGCAATCAAGCGATGCGGATCATCCGCTTGCCCGTATTGTGCCCGGCGTAGAGGTCGGCGATGGACCCGGGCGCGTGCCCGATGCCGTCGAGGATTTCCAGCCGCAAGTCGATCTTGTCGGCAGCATACCACTCAGCCAGTTGGCCGGCGGTGTCCCGGAACTCGGCCGTGTGGTCGAAGAGGACAAAGCCGCTCCATTGTAGCCGGCGCGTCAGGATCTCGCGCTCGTTCCGCGGGCCAGTTGGCGGTGGCGTTCAGCTGGGAACCGAGGCGGTTCCGCATTGCACGACCCGCGCGCCCACGGCGAGATGGCGTAGCGCCTGGTCGAGGATCGTGCCGCCGACATTGTCGAAATAGATGTTCAGGCCGCCCGGCACCGACTCGGACAAAACGGCATCGAGGTCGGCGGTCTTGTAGTTCCACGCTTTATCGTAGCCGTATTCGTCGGCGCAGAGAGCGACCTTGTCGTCACTGCCGGCCAGCCCGAAGCATTGGCACCCGAGGATGCGGCCGATCTGCCCTACGAGGCTCCCCACGCCGCCCGCCGCGGTCGAGACGAGCATCTTGTCTCCTTCAGTCGGGCGCCCGCATTTCGTCAACGCCAGATAGGCCGTGAGCCCGTTGATACCGACAAGACCACCGAACTGCGCGCGCGGCAGGGGAAGGTCCGCGCGCAGGATGATGGCCGAAGGCTCTGCAATCGCGAAGTCCTGCCAGTCGAACCAGCCATAGAGATATTCGCCCTCGGCCACTTCGTCGCAGCGGCTGGCATCCACCACCCCGACCGCCAGGGCCCGCATTGGCCCGTCCAGTGCAACGGGTGCGGAAAAGTTCGCCTCGGACGAGGCCCATCCACGCTGCGCCGGATCCACCGAGAGAGGACCGTTCGCCTTCATCGGCGCGCCGAGCACCGGGAAGGGCAGGGCGAAATTCCACATCGCCCTATCAAGCCGCGCATAAGAGGGGTTGCCAGCGTAAGCTGTCATGCTGGGTTATGCAGCGAGTGCCTTTCGATCCGACCAATACCCGTGATACAAAGGCGAGTATTTCTGGAAGCGTGCCCCCGCAACCATCTTTACTTGCGCCCCCGTAGCACCCGCTGCGGGGTTTTTGCTTTGCGTGGAAATCGTAAAGATTCCAGCGAGATCGCCCTGAACGTCGATCTCCACCTTGCCTTCGACCGGCGTCAGCACGATCTGATCCACGAGCGAGCGCAGCGTGTCGGCGGCCTCAATCCGCTTTCCTTCGTCTTCGTCCTGCAGGGCGTCGTAGAGCTGTTGGACCCGCTTTCGGTATTGCAGTGCCATACTCGGGTGCAGCAGGGGTGGCGGTTCGTCGGCTTCAGCCAGGAACAGTTCAAGTTCCTTCTTCCGTTTCTCAATGGCCACCATCTTCGCGTTGAGCGCGTCAGCGGCCCCACCCTTCAAAATCAGATTGAGTAGGGTCTCGAGTTCCCGATCGATCTTCGCAATCTCTGCCTCGGCCGACGCGATCTCGGCGCGGCCTTCCATGCGCAGGCGGCTCATCTCCTGCGTGAAGACTTCGCAGAAATGGGCGAAGAGTTCGGGATCGACGAGTTTCGTGCGCAGCGCGTTGAGCACACGCGATTCCAACTCGTCGCGGCGGATGTTGACCCGATTGTCGCAGGTCCCCTTGTTGCGGGCCGTTGCACATCCGATCAGCGTCGCCGAAATCGCGGAATAGCCGCCACCACAGCAGGAACATTTGGTCAATCCCGAGAAGAGGTATTTGGGGCGGCGGCGGGTATTGATCCGCGAGAGATCGGCCTCGCCGTTTTCCTTCCGCGCGATCTTGTTCTTCTCCTGCCGCGCCTTCACCGCGTTCCAGAGATCGTCATCGAGGATGCGCAGCTCCGGCGTTTCCTGGATGACCCATTCCTCTTCCGGGTTGGGGCGGGCCTGCCGCTTGCCGGTGTTCGGATCCTTGACGAAGCGCTGCCGGTTCCAGACGATCTTGCCGATATACATCTCGTTGTTGAGGATGCCGTTGCCGCGCTTCGGGTTGCCGTTGATCGTGCTGAAACCCCAGTCGCCGCCTGACGGAGCGGGAATGCCTTCCTTGTTCAGGGCGAAGGCGATGGTCTTGGCCGACTTGCCAGCAGCGTAGTCGCGGAAGATGCGGCGGACCACCTCGGCCTGGAACTCGTTGATGGTGCGATCGCCGCGGATCGGCTCGCCGTTGGCGTCGAATTTCTTGACCACATCGTAGCCATAGGCATTGCCACCACCCGACTTGCCCGCCTCGACCCGGCCGCGCTGCCCGCGGCGGGTCTTGTCGGCCAGGTCCTTCAGGAACAGCGCATTCATCGTGCCCTTGAGGCCGACATGCAGGTGCGTCACCTCGCCTTCCGACAGGGTGAACATTTTCACGTCGGCATAGGACATGCGCTTGAAGATGCCCGCGATGTCTTCCTGGTCGCGGGAGAGGCGGTCCATCGCTTCGGCCAAGATCAGATCGAAGCGGCCGCCCATAGCGTCGGCCATGAGCGCCTGAATGCCCGGCCGGATCAGCGAGGCGCCGGAGATCGCGTGGTCCGAATACTCCTCGACGATGTGCCAGCCCTGTTTCTCGGCATGGAGGCGGCACATACGGAACTGGTCGGCGATGGAAGCGTCGCGTTGATTGTCGGAAGAATAGCGGGCGTAGATCGCGACTTTCAAAACGTGGCTCCCATCCGTATCAGGAGGAGCGCTTCCTCCTTTGCCGTGACATCTTCACTTCCTCTGCATAGCACTCCTGCGCCGCCTGCCTCGCCAGGATGCCGACCAGACGCAGAAGGCGCGGGTCTGGAGCGCCGCGCGGCGTAAACGTCAGCTCCGGCTCGTCCAGCAGCAAGGATTCGAGCAGCGCTTCGCGCTCTCCTCCTGTCATCTTTGCTGTGTTTCCTGGGGCTCGCAAGGTCATAACTTGCAGCATTCGCCCCGGAGGAAGCATAAGCAACGGAAATTGATGGCGAATATTCGGCGACAATTGGCGCGGGTGAGCGGGCTGTAGCGTAGCCCAGCGTGTCCCGGCGAGCCATGGCGTAGCAAAATAACCTATCGGAATCCCTCGCTGGCCCGGTCATCATTGGCCTCGTCGCCCCTCCTCATGAGGTCATTGACTGTTGATGTAACCCTATCGTATTGTAATTCGCGATACAAGGCACTATGTGCCGACCAAGGAGATTCGCCATGGCCACGAACGCCGAACGCAAGGAATATCCGATCTCGATGCGCCTGCCCGAGGCGGATGTCGCAATGATTGATCGCGCCGCCAGCCTCCGCGGCCGCTCGCGCACCGATTTCGTGCGCGACGCCGCTGTGCGCGCGGCCGAGGAGGTCGTCATGGAGCAGGGGCTGATCCGGATGAGTCCGGAGGGCTTCGCCGAGTTCATGGATGTGCTGGCGCGTCCTGCTGCTCCCGTTCCGGAGATGGTGGAAGTCCTGAAGCGGCCCGCGCCGTGGGAGCCCGGCTACGTGGCGAAGCGGTAAGCCATTGCAACTGTCAGGCCCCGAACCGCTTACCGCCGGTCACGAAGTGTCTGATTTCTCCTGTGGCAAGCCCACGCTTGACCACTGGCTGAAGACGCGCGCCCTCTCCAATCAGCAGAAGGGCTTCACTGCTGTTCTCGTGGTGCATGAGGCTGGGCGCGTGGTCGGTTACTACGGCCTGGCGCCGACTGCCGTTGTACCATCGGTGCTGCCGCGTTCGATCCGGACGGGGCAGCCACCCAATCCGGTCCCGTGCATGTTACTCGGCCAGCTTGCGACCGATACGGGATGGGCAGGGCTGGGCATCGGGACCGGTCTTTTGAAGCATGCTCTCCAGCGCTGCGTTCAGGCCGCTTCGCTGATCGGCGGACGGGCCTTGTTGGTCAATGCCGTCGATGGTGAAGCCGCCGAATTCTGGAGGCGGCGCGGCTTTGAGCCGTCCAGGGATGATCCCCTGGTTCTGCTCCGATCGATCAACGACATCGCAGCTTCGCTCCGCGAGGGTGGCGGATGAAAGCCGAAACTGCTTGCAAACGTAGCAGTCCGCCCAACCATCAAGATTGCAGCAGATCAGATCCGACCATGCAAATTCGTGTTTCTCTATTCTCCAACCTTCGCCAACAGATGGCCATCCTCCCCCTGACGCTTTGTGCCGCCGCTGGCGCTCCGCTCGAACCCGCCGCAGCTCAACCTCGGCCGCAGATTGGATACGCGCCTGACACGCCAGCAACGCGCGCGCCTCCGACGGATGCTGCGGGCCTTCGATGGCCATCGGGCCGGCGCGACGCAGCAGGAGATCGCGCGGGTTCTCCTGAACGCCGGCCGGCTTGACCGGGACGAATGGCAGGCATCTTCCGCCCGTCATGCCATCAAGGCACTCCTGCGTGACGCCCGTGCAATGGTTGCGGGCGGTTATCGAAAACTCCTGCGTCATCGCCGCCCACGATAGTGCGGCTTTGCGTCGGCAACAGCCACTTCGCCGCGCCGGTCGCCGGCGCGCGGCACTTCGGCGCGACGCTGCTCTACAAGATCAACTCCAGCACCAATGCGCGGATGCGCGGCTGGCTGGTGCTGAACGGCATAACGGAAATCCGCGGCTCGCGGGGGGGAGTTTCCGGCGCGCGTGTCTCCGAGGCGACGGCGCTCTGGCTGCAGACCATGGCACCGCTTGCACAAGGCGACACCGTCGAGCTGCAGGGCAACTTTCGCGCGGCGGATGGATATTTCGCGGCCGACCATACGTCCTTCTGGGGCAGCAAGGTCGGTTGAGCGGCGAAAGTAGGATCGCAATGACAACGGGCGGCGTGATGATCCTATTCGTTACCACTCCACCAAATGGCAGTTCCGTCTGGGTACAGGGTGGTGGATGTAGTGCCGGGCACAGTCTTTCAACAGGAGATCATCGCCGATCTGCCCGCCGCGACGCAGTTCCTGTCGTCCGCCCCTACCTCAACACCGGCACGACGGCTGCTGCCGTCACCTACGACTGCGCCGGGGTCTACCTTGAGACGGATTACTGATCGCAGTTCGAAGATCAGGATCTGCTTTAGCCGTGAAAAGGTAGTAGACGTCACCCACGCCATGCAGCGCTAGGTCATTCAATGTTGATTTACCCTCGGCTCCTCAGCCGGGAGCGCCCGCCATCAACCCCCAAGACCTGTCCTGAAATCCAGCCAGACCGGGCTGAGATGAGAAATGCGGCGATTTCAGCAAGATCGTCAGGACGGCCAAGCCGTTGCAGCGCATGCAGTTGCGCAATACCAGCTGCCATCCGTGCATCGGCGGTCAGGGGTTCGGCCAGCGGAGTTTCGGTCAGAGAGGGCGCAATCGCGTTCACCCTGATGTGCGGCGCCAACTCGGCTGCCAAGGCGCGCGTCAGGCCCTCGACCGCGCCTTTAGCCATCGAGATGGACGCGTGATTGGCAAAACCCTGCCCGACCGCGACCGACGAAAACAGCACAACCGATGCCCCGCCCTCTGCCGCCTTCAGGGCAGGCAAGGCCGCCTGTACCGCCAGCGCCGCTCCTAGGGCGTTGAGATGGAAGTCATCAGCCATTGCCCGCGCCGACAAGTGCGCGAGCTGCCGCAGGGTGATGCTGCCCACCGCATAGACCAGCCCCGACAGCGGGTGATCAATCTCGGCGCTGACGCGTGCGAAGCTTGTCTCGTCCATAACATCGGCGACGGTATAGCTCGTGCCAACTTCGGCGGCGACGGCAGTAAGGCGGCTCTCGCTTCGGCCGGTCAGATGCACATTGTGACCTGCGGCGACAAGCAGCCGCGCCAACGCAGCGCCCGTCGCGCCCGAGCCACCATAGATCAAAACCTTGGTCATCCCGTTCCCCCTTGCGTGATGGTTGTTCGGATTACGCGCCATCCGCGCGCGCAGATCGAATTTTCCTGACGACAAGTTTGATCTGGCTGGGGGCGACCTGCGTAAAGAACATCGAGGGCTCGAAACGAGGCCCTTTGCGAAAAGCACTGCTTGACACAAAGGAGAACCGGAATGCTGCGCAAATTTCTGATGGCGACTGCGACGACGGCCCTGCTGGCGGGTGCCGCCATGGCGCAAGATGCCACGTCGGACATTGTCGATACGGCCGTTGCAGCGGGCGATTTCACGACGCTGGTTGCGGCGGTGCAGGCGGCCGGGCTGGTGGACACGCTGAAAGGTGAAGGCCCGTTCACCGTCTTCGCGCCCACCGATGCTGCCTTTGCGGCTCTTCCCGAGGGCACCGTCGATACGCTGTTGATGCCCGAAAACAGGGATCAGCTCGTGTCGATCCTGACGTATCATGTGGTTCCCGGTGCCGTGATGTCCTCGGACCTGACCGAGGGGATGACGGCAGCTACCGTCCAGGGCGGCGACGTTACTTTCACGCTCGATGGCGGTGCCAAGGTCAATGACGCGAATATCACCACGGCGGATATCGCGGCCTCGAACGGGGTGATCCATGTCATCGACACGGTCATCATGCCGCCCGCCAACTGAGGCAAATGACACTGTTGGTCGTGCATGAACCAGATGACCCCGGCCATTGCGGCCGGGGTTTTGATTTATACGGATCAGCGAAGGCTGGATCCGGGGATGAAGCGATCGAACAGCGCAAGCATCAGGATCCCCGCGCCGCAAATCGTGGCGATGAGCCAGTCGCCCGCGCCCACGTTCGCAACGATCACGCCGAACAGCGCCCAGATCACCCCGGCGCGATAGGTCCAGAGGCGCGGGCGGGCGGATGCGACCGCAACAGCCGCAATCAGGACGCAAATGATCAGTGCGATGGCGGCTGTACGCGGCGACAGGATGCCGTATCCGGTCGCCACCACCGAAACGGCCACGCCCGTTGCGGCCGTCAGCCAGCCGGCATAGAGACCGACCGGCGCCAATTCGCGCCAGCTGTCACCGGCACGCAACATCGCAATGATGGCCGCAGCCGCCATTACAAGGATCATCACCGTGGCGATCGGTGGGAACCGCATGGCGGCCTCGATCCAGAAGACGCCGATTAAAAGGCTGATGCCAAGGGGACTGGCGGCGCGGGGCCATTGCGGCATGGTTGCCGGGCGCCATAGAGCCCATGCGGCGGCGAGGATCAGTCCCAGATAGATCAATCCCCAGATGGAAAATGCCCATCCGACCGGCTGGGCGGGCCAGCGGTCTGCCTGCACGGGGAAGCTTTCGCGGTAGAAACCACCGAAGCCGTTCGACAGGAATGGCGAAACGGCAAAGGCCACAGCCAGCAGAAGGATGGTAATCCTTGCGACGCGATCAGTCATGTCAGGTCTCCGATGTGTTGGCGCGGAAATGTGCCAGTGCCGCCAACGCGGCCTTACGCCCCTCCGCCAGCATGGCAGAGGGGCCCGCGCGCCATGGTCCGGTATGCCAGTCGCGCGGGGTGCTTTCGATCCATGCCGCAGCCTCGGGGCCGGCGGCACGGTCGAACCCGGCAAGCCAGCGCCGACGATAGTCGCCACGAGGGTCATATTGCTCCGCCTGCCTTTCGGGGTTGAAGATGCGGAAATATGGCGCGGCATCGGGGCCGCAGCCCGCCACCCATTGCCAGTTCATCGCATTGGACGCCGGATCCCAGTCGGTCAGGCAATCGGCGAAATGTGCCAGTCCCGCCCGCCAGTCGATGAGCAGATGCTTGGTCAGCCAGCTTGCGACCACCATGCGCACGCGGTTGTGCATCTGTCCGGTCAACCACATCTCGCGCAGCCCGGCATCGACCAGCGCCACTCCGGTTTCAGCCCGCTGCCAGCGGATCAGGCTTGCGCCGTCCTTTTGCCAAGGAAAGCCCTCCCATTCGGAACGCCAGCAGGCGACCGGCATTTCCGGGAAGCCGATCAGCAGGTGCCAGGAAAATTCGCGCCAAAGCACCTCGGACAGAAATTTGTCGATGCCGGCAGCATGTTCTGGCGATATCTCCGCCCTGAGCATGGCCCTTGCCCAGATCGTTCGAGGGCTGATCTCGCCTACCGCCAGATGATCGGACAGGCGCGAGGTCGCGTCGAGATCGGGGCGATCCCGCTCGCGGGGATAAGCGCAGGCGCGGTCGAGAAAATCATCCAGCCCGGCAAGCGCGGCCTCTTCGCCCGCAGGCGCGGCAAATCGCTCCAGCGCGGCGCGGCCGCGGTGCAGGTCCGGCGCCAGATCGAGGGTGCTCAGGTCAAGCCCGCCGAGCGGTTCCGTGCAGGGTTCAATGCCCGGCGGGGCATCGGCGGCGGGCCGGTCGGGGCCGCGCTGCCGTACCGCCCGCGCAAAGGGGGAATAGACGCGGTAAGCCCCGCCATTTCCGCTGCGGACCGCGCCGGGATGGACGAGAAGATGCCCCGGATGCAGGATCAGCCCGGCACCCAGGGGCCGCAGCGCCGCGCGCATACGGTCTTGCAGCGCCTGCATTTCCACCGTGGACCAGTCCGACTGGTGCAGCTGACGCACGCTCAGCCGCTTCATCAGCGCCGGCAGGATTTCATGCGCCTCGCCGCGCAGCACGACGATGCCCTTTCCGCCGGTGCGGACCCGAAGTGCCGCATCAAAGATGCGGAGTGCGCGCTCAAGCCGCCAGCGGCTGGCCGCGCCCTGCGCCATGGTCAGCCGGTCGATGAAAAACACCGTCAGCAGCGGGCCGTCGGCAATCGCCGCCAGAAGCGCGGGGTTATCGCGCAGCCTGAAATCGCGGGTCAGCCAAAGAATGCCCGGCGCCGTCATTCAAGCCGCCTCATCCGCGTGACCAAGCGTCACCTGCACCACATCGCAGCGCGCGGTGGCGAAGGCAGCGGCGCAGCCCTCCAAATAGAACTGCCATCCGCGAAGGAAGGTGTCATCATAACCCAGCCGCTGGATACGGGGGCGCTGCTGCATCATCGTCTCGCACCAGATTCGGCATGTGCGGGCATAGTCCTGGCCAAAAGCGTGGCTGTCACGCACGCGCAGCCCGACTTTTGCCGCCTCATGGGCGATAATGGCGGAACAGGGCAGCATGCCGCCGGGAAACACATGCTGACGGATGAAGTCGGAGCGGCGGCGATAGACGGAAAACTCGGCATCCGGGACAGTGATCGCCTGCAAGACTGCCCGTCCACCCGGCGCCAGTCGCGTCTTGAGGGTGGAGAAATACGTTGGCCAATAGCGTTCGCCCACCGCCTCGATCATCTCGATCGACACGATGTTGTCAAAGTAGCCCGTCACCTGACGGTAGTCCTGAAGCCGCACCTCGGCACGGCCATCCAGCCGGGCGTCGGCATAGCCCTTTTGCGAAGGAGAAAGCGTGATCGCGGTCACGTTGTGACCCCGCTCAGCCGCAGCTTCGGCGAACCCGCCCCAGCCGCAGCCGATTTCCAGCAGGCTTTCGCCCGGTGCCAGTTGGGACAGAATCCGCCGGTTCTTGCGCGCTTGCGCGCGGTGCAGATCATCGCCTTCGCCAAACAGCGCAGAGGAATAGGTCATGCCGGGGTCGAGCCAGAGCTGATAGAACTCGTTGCCGACATCGTAATGGGCGCGAATGTTGCGCGACGAGCCGCGAAGGCTGTTTGGCCGCATCAGCTTGTCAACCAGCCGCATCCGCATGGCCTGAAACCGCCCCGGCTCTCCCCACGCAGTCCGAAGGCCAAGGTTGCGCAGGGCCAGCGACAGGGTGTCCTCCAGTGTCTCGCTGTGCCAGTCGCCTGCGATCCAACCTTCGCCGAGCCCCACATCTCCGCGCAGCGCCAGACGCGGCAGCAGCCGCCAGTTGCGGATCTGCAAGTCGGCCTCGGGGCCGGCGGTGCCAAATCGGTGGCGCGTGCCCTCGGGCGTGGTCAGGGTCACGATGCCGTCGCCGATCTCTTCGAGGGCCGAAAGAAAGCGGGTTTTCAGGGAGTGTGTCTCAAGGCTCATCGGGTGATTTCCTGGTCCGGAGGCTCTGGGCGGCGGCGATAGGCGGCACCTTTCAGCTTCAGCCGCAGCGCGTGCCAATAGATTTGTGCAATCACGCGCAACGCGCCGCCAGGCCGACTAAAAACCGTCGCAAGCACTGCGCGGTTGGTCAGCGGCGTCAGCGGCCCGGTCATGGCGGTGTTGATGCCACTCGTGCCATCCATTTGGTCGATGCGGATGGCGATGCGGTCAGGATGCAGGGCGAACCGGAACTGGTATTTCCCCGCCACATCCTGAAAGGGCGAGACGTGAAAGACCTTGCGCGCCGTCAATACCGATTCGGCGTTGATCGGCGCAAAGTCGGGCTGGGCCAGCAGGTAGCTGTGGCGCTGGCCGAATGTGTTGTTGACCTCTGCAATCACCGCGATCAGCGCATCATTTTCGATCAGCATCCAGAAGCTGACTGGGTTGAACCAGTAGCCCAGAAACCGCGGCTGCGTCAGCAGCGCCAGCACCATACCCCGGCGCGGCGCAAGCCCGGCAGCGGCAAGCTGTGCCAAGGCCCAGGGGGCGCCGGTGCCCGAGCCGCGCAGCCCGCCATGGTCACTATCGTGAAACGAAATCAACCCTAATCGGTTATGCCTCATCAACCGGGGCGGCTGGACATGCTCGGGCGCCAGCAACACATGATCGGCATGGGTGCGGAAGCTGTGACGCAAGTCGCCGCGCCGGGCATGTGTCACCAGCGCCGGCATTGCCAGCACTTCGCCTGCCTGAAGACGCGCCGCGAGAGTCATGGCAGCACCGACGCAGGCAGTAAACGACGCGCGATGCGCATGGCGCTGGCAAAGCCGTCTTCGTGAAAGCCGTTGCGCAGCCAAGCGCCGGCAAACCAGGTGTTGCGATTACCCTGCATCTCTGCAATCCGCGCCTGCGCGTCCAGCGCCGCCAGGTCAAAGACCGGATGGCGGAACGTCACCTGATCGTAGATCAGTCGCGGGTCGATGCCGTCACGCTGATTCAGCGTGACAAACAGCGGATCGTCGTCGGGGATGTTCTGAAGCCTGTTCATCCAGTATGTCACGCCCACAGACGCAAGCCCTGTATCGCCACGGCTGACCCACGAACTCCAGCAGCGGCGGCGGTGCGGCATAACGGATGGGTCGGCGTGCAGAACGGCGTGATTGGGCTGGAATCGGATCGACGAAAGGGCCGCGCGTTCGGTGCCGTCAGCATCTGTGAGCATCGCGAGCGCCTGGTCGGCATGGGCGGCAAGGATGACGTGGTCGAATACCTCAGCTTGCGCTCCCTCCGCGCTCAGGGTGACAATCCCGCCCGTTCGCGTGACCGCCCGCACAGCGGTTCCAGTGCGTAAATCAAGCCCGGCCCGCACCAGCGCCGCCGTCAGCCGCTCGATATAGCGGATCGAGCCTCCGTCCACCGTCCACCACTGATGATGCTGGCCACGCGCCAAGAGCCCGTGGTTGCGCATGAACCGCACAAGCACACGGGCCGGGAATTTGCCGATGTCGTGATCGGGCGTGGACCAGATCGCCCCGCAAAAGGGGTAGAGGTAATGAGCGCGGAAGCGGGAGCCCAGACGCATCCGGTCGATCAGCGCGCCGATGGTCAGGTCGGGAGTTGCCGCAACCTCGGACTCGGCCCCAGCGTTGAAGCGCAGGATGTCGCGGAGCATCAGGTGAAAGCGCGGGTCCACAATATTGCGGCGCTGGCCGAACAGCGCGTCGCCGGACCGCAGCGCATATTCCACCCGCCCGCCATTCAACGAGACACCGAAGCTCATGTCGCTTTTGACGATGGGCACATCGAGGTCGCGGAACATCGCCGTCAGATGCGGGTAATTCACATGATTGAACACGATGAAGCCGGTATCCACCGGCTGATCGCTCCGCTTGCCGGCAAGAACCGTCCGCGCGTGGCCGCCAAGCCTGGGCGCTTCCTCAAACAGCGTCACCTGATGGTGGCGTGACAGCAGCCAAGCACTAGCCAAGCCTGAAATGCCGCCGCCGATGATAGCGATCCGCTGCGGAGAGCCTCTGGTCAAGTCAAAAGGCATCTGGCCTCCACTGGTTCTTTGCCATCCTTACGCGCGCAGATCGGCTTCGGATCAATCAGCGAAAAAGTTTCTGTCAAAATGATCTGAAACGCACTGTCCCCCGTAAGTGCCGCATGAACGCCGCATTTGCGCCTGTCGGGCCAAGGTCCTATGAAATGCTAAGACCCACGGTCCTGCCGTTGGTCGATGAAGGTGCTCTGGGTTTCAGGGGGGGGGGAGATCAGCAACCGATGGACGATCTTTCCGAGTTGAGTCGCGATCTGATCGCCGTCCGCGACAGCCGCGACCGCGCGGCGTTCGGGCGGCTTTTTGACCATTTCGCGCCACGGCTTAAGGCGATGATGCTCCGCGGCGGGTTGCGCGACGGCACTGCGGAGGACGTGGTGCAGGATGTGATGCTGGCGGTCTGGCACAAAGCCGGACAGTTCGACCCCCACCGCGCGGACGCAGCCGGCTGGATCTATGGCATTGCCCGGAACCGGCGCATCGACATGGCCCGCCGCCGTCCGCTGGCCCAGCCCGACGAGATGCCCGAGATAGAGAGCCTGGAACCCGACGCCGCCCAGATCATTGCGCTGCAGCAGGAAGCGCGCCACCTGGCAGACGCACTTGCGCGCCTCGCACCGGAACAGGCCGAGGCGCTGCGTGCTGCCTATTTCGACGACATCCCACACAGCCGCATCAGCGAAATGACGGGCTTGCCGCTTGGCACCATCAAGTCCCGCATCCGCCTTGGCCTTGAACGTCTCAGGCATGAGCTGAGGACAATCGCACCATGATCAGCATCCACCACCATATTCCCGACGACATGCTTGACGCGTATCGCGCAGGCACCTTGCCACATGCCTTTGGTGTGGTCGTGGCCGCGCACCTGTCGCTTTGCGATCAATGCCGTGCCGGCCAGGAGGCGGGCGACATGATCGGCGGTGCGCTTTTGCAGCATGCAGAAGGCGCAACCCTGCGACCCGACGCGCGTGACCGGATGATGACTGCACTAGACGCACCGCCCCCGCCGCCGCCTCTGCGCGCATCTGGGCCGTTTCCGTCTGCCGTGATGCACGAATTGGGCGGAAGGCCGCCGCGCTGGCGCATGCTGGGCGGCGGCATCCGCCAGCAGATCCTGACCGCCGATCGCGAAGGCTCATTGCGCCTGTTGTACATTCCGCCGGGAAAGGCAGTCCCCGAACACGGGCATCGGGGGCACGAACTGACACTTGTTCTTCAAGGCAGCTTTTCCGACAGCGAAGGCAACTTTCATCGCGGCGACGTCGAAGTGGCGCATGCCGACATCCACCACCAACCCGTTGCCGGCCGGGACGAGCCATGCATCTGCCTGGCGGCCACCGATGCGCCCTTGCGCTTTCACGCGCTGATCCCGCGGCTGTTGCAGCCGATCTTCCGGATCTGAAGATGAACTATGCGAGCCGCCGCATCTGGATCATTGGCGCCAGCGCCGGGATTGGCGCAGCCCTTGCCCGTGCGTTGGCCGGGCAAGGGGCGCAACTGATCTTGTCCGCCCGCGATGGCGACGCGCTGGAGGCGCTGGCGGCGGAGTGCGGCGGCGCGCAGGCCAGGCCGCTGGATCTGGCCCAGCCTGAAACGCTGGGGGCAGTGGTGGCACAGCTTACGCTTGAGGCACCGCTGGACGCGATCATCTGCACCGCCGCGCTTTATGATCCCGGTCGCGTGGCGGATATCGATCCCATGCGGGCCGAGGCGATGGTGCGCGTGAACATACTGGGCATGCTTGAGGTCGCCCGCCTTTGCCCGCCGCTGCTGCGCGATGGCGGTCAGCTGGTGCTGTTCGGCTCGGTTGCCGGTTACATCGGCCTGCCGGGGGGGCAGCCATATTCGGCAACCAAGGCGGCGGTCAACAACCTTGCCGAAACGCTTGCGATCGAACTGGCCCCGCGTGTGGACGTGCGGCTGGTCTGTCCAGGCTTCGTCCAGACCAGACTGACCGCCCGAAACACCTTCGCCATGCCTGCAATCATCACCCCCGAACAGGCGGCAGAGTCCGTGCTGCGCGGGATGCAACGGCGGGGATTTGAGATCCATTTCCCACGCCGCTTCACCCTTGCGATGAAGCTGATACGGGCCCTGCCTTATGCGCTGTCGCTGCGACTGATACGGCGCTTGCGCTGATCGTTCAGTTGAATCGCCCCGACAGCAGAACCACGCCGGCCCAGGCTGAAAACCCGGTCAGGAACGTGCCCCACAACCCGTCGATAATGACCTGCTCCCACGACCAGTCGGCAAGCGTGGCGTAATTTGTCATCTCATAGGTGCCATAACACATCAGCCCAATGATCAGGCCTCCGATCAGCGCGTGAACGGGATCATTCGCTTTCAGCGCCGGCCAGGAAACCAGCCACACAAGCCCGGCGACATATCCCAGATAGAACAGCGCAGCCGGACCAAGCCGCAACGGCTCGGCAAGAAGGTGGCCGACATTGCGCTCAAATACCGGCCGGATCAGAAACCGGATCCCCAGCACATCCAGAGCGAGGAACACCCCGGCGGTTGCAGCATAGAGGAAGGTAGCTTGAAGCATGAGAAGTCCTCGTCCCAGTTTCCGTCCAACCGCCGCAGATAGGCGGTGGCCTTCTGTCATATCAGCCTTTGACTTGCTCTACGCACGCAACCTTGCAGCAGATCAATTTCTCCGTGAAGAAAGGCAGACTACTCGCCCCATCCTCATAAACAGCAGTGCCGCACGCATTCCTCGGGTGGATGTCAATATCCCCTAACGGCATCGAATGTGCCAAACTCGTGATGCCGAAGCACCAGCTGAAGGAGACGGCTTCATCAAAACATATAATAGTATCAGCAACTTGAAAGTGGAGAAGGTTGGATGTTAGGCCCATCCCCTCCGCCACTTGCCCTCGCGAAAGGTGTCTCCCGATCCGGCCGCGGCCGGATTTTCCCGTTGTTTTCGAGGGTTATGCGGGAGCGGCTGAGCACTGCCCCCAGTTCCAAGATGCCCGAAATCGGTCTCTCGGGGCCGATATTCTCCTGACCTGATGACTGTGCCGGTTGGTGAATTTCTTACAGCAAGCTGAAATTGTGTGCTTTTCGGCTTTTCGGGATCGCCGGCCCGAATACTTCGATGCCGGTGGCGTTCGTGAGGGGGAGAATAAATCGAGCTATCGCCCTCAGAATAGTTCCGTGCTGCTCTCGTCGCGGATACGGAGGGGGTATCTTTCGCCCCTGATGGTGGGCGATTTCGATACCCCCCAACTTCGCCCTGCACCTCGCCGGTCTTCCTTCGCCACCGTGGTCATTGCCCGCCGCTGATCCGCAGTGGCCGTTTGCAACACCACGGAGGCCCGATCATGCCACATGAACCCGTCGTCCTGCCGCCGCGTTTTCTACGGACCAAGGAGGCCGCGACCTTTCTGAGCCTCTCGGCCCGGACGCTCGAAAAACACCGCACCTATGGAACCGGGCCAGCCTATCGCAAGCTCGGCGGCCGCGTCGTCTATGCCATCGACGATCTCGAAGCCTGGACCGAACGCGGCGCGGTGACCTCGACCTCCGATCCGCGCGGCTCCGTGCTGCCCGCCAAGCGTCATGCGTTTCCGTCCGGCCCGCAGGCCGGTCGTTACGCCCGCTGATCTCTCGCGGTTTCCTTCATGACGGTGCGACGTCGATCCCTTTCCGAGCGTGGGCAACTGGATCTGTTCAGGGCGCTCCCCGGCGATTTCGCGCCACGAGACGCACAGGATCTCATGGCCTATCCCTTCTTCTCCCTCGCCAAGTCGAAGCGCATCGCGCCGATCGACTTCGCAGCCGGCAATGTCTCCATCCGGGTCGAGGCTGTTCCCGATCACGGCATGGCCACGATCTGGGACGCCGATATCCTGATCTGGGCGGCCAGTCAGATCGTCGAAGCCCGCGACAGTGGCCTTCGCACCTCTCGGCTGATGGCCGCCACGCCCTATGAGATCCTCACCTATGTCGGGCGCGGCACCGGCTTGCGCGATTATCAGCGCCTGAAGGCGGCGCTCGACCGGCTGCAATCGACCACGATTTCCACCTCGATCCGCCAGCCGGTCGAAGGCCGTCGGCATCGCTTCTCGTGGATCAACGAGTGGCAGGAGCGCACCGACCGTAGCGGTCGGCCCGATGGTATCGAAATGATCGTGCCGGACTGGTTGGAGGCGCTGGCGCGGCTGATCCGGGGACTTTCGGCGTGATCCCGGTTCCGGCCAACACGCGGGTCTGGCTGGCTGCCGGGGTCACCGACATGCGCAAGGGCTTTGCTTCCTTGGCGGCGCAGGCCGAGGCGGTGCTGAAGCAGGATCCTTTCGGCGGGCATCTCTTCGTCTTCCGCGGCCGTCGCGGTGATCTGGTGAAGGTCATCTGGTGGGATGGCCAGGGGGCCTGCATGTTCATGAAGCGGCTGGAGCGGGGCCGGTTCGTCTGGCCCTCGGCCAAGGAGGGGAAGGTGGCGCTGACACCGGCGCAGTTGTCGATGCTCCTGGAAGGGATCGACTGGCGTGCCCCGGAGCGAACGTGGCGGCCCTTGGCAGCGGGATAATCAGGGGGGGCCACAAGAGAATGATTCCCATAAGGAATCCCGTGGGATAAACTCCTTGCATGCTCGATCAGACCCTGACCCTGCCGGAAGATCCCGAGGAGTTGCGCAGCTTCACCGCGCGGCTTCTGGCCGAGGTGAAGGCGCAGGCGATCCTGATCGAGAGGCTGCGGCACCAACTGGCCGGGCACCGGGCACACCGGTTCGGCGCGTCCTCGGAGACGGCAGAACAGCTTCAGTTGGCTCTTGAGGCCAGCGAGATCGCGGCCGCCGCGATGACGGCGCGGATGCGTCTGCCGGACATCGAGGAGAAGGGCAAACCCAAGCGCCGTCCGATCCCGGATCATATCCCCCGGATGGAGGTGGAACTGATGCCCGGCGCCGATGCCTGTGCCGATTGCGGCGGTCGCCTGCGCCGGATCGGCGAGGACGTCACGGAAGAGCTGGAGTATGTTCCTGGGCGCTTCATCGTGAACCGGAT
>NZ_AZVA01000048.1:0-18465 GCF_000513975.1 Paracoccus sp. J55 | reverse complement strand
AGCTTTGGCCGCCTGACCTCGGCCGTCCGTCGGTAGCCCGGTGGCACCGAGAAGGTCATCATCTTCGCAACCGTGTCACGCGAGATGTTGAACACCCGCGCCGCTTCCCGCTGGCTCATGCCTTCCGCGCAAGCCTGGCGAACTCTCAGATATAGGTCCACGCTGTAAATCCTCACGCCCTCCCTGCCGCCGCAGAAAGGGAATAGGTGGACGACTTTTACGCCGCCCGCAGCAGCACCAAGCCACCGCTACCGTGGACGAATTTCTCACCGCCGTTCTCAGGTGCTGTCAAAAGATGCCGGCCTCCTTCCCAGCAAGCATCTTGATGATGTGGACGCCGTCGGCCGCGCAGCCGCGTGTATTGTGCTGAGAAAGAATGGAACTGGGAAGGAGCATCGAAATGCACATACGAACAATGGGCCTCGATCTTGCGAAGAGTGTCTTCCAGGCTCACGGCGTGGATGACGCCGGTAATACCGTTCTGGTGAAGAAGCTGCATCGCAAGCAGATGATACCCTTCTTCTCCAAACTCGCACCATGCCTGATCGGAGTGGAGGCATGTGGAACGGCGCACTATTGGGCACGGACGCTCATCGCCATGGGGCATGAGGTTCGGATAATGCCGCCTTCTTATGTCAAGGGATATGTGAAGCGGGGTAAGAGTGACGCCCTGGATGCCGAGGCTATCTGCGAGGCCGTGCAACGTCCGACGATGCGGTTCGTGCCGGTCAAGACCGTCGAACAGCAGGGCATTTTGATGGCGCATCGCACCAGAGCGCTGCTTGTGCGCCAGCGTACGATGGCAGCAAACGCATTGCGTGCTCACTTGGCCGAGTTCGGATTCGTCGCCAACCCGGGTGTCGCCAATCTGGTGAAACTGGCGGATCAAGCCTTCACCGATGAGGTTCTGCCTACCTACGCCCACCGGGCCCTCGAAATTCTGATCCGGCGAATGGCGGAGCTGACTGAAGAGATCGGAGAGCTCGATCAGGAATTGCGTACATGGCATGAAGGAAGTGGCGTCAGCCGAAGGCTCACCACCATCCCTGGGGTCAGGATGCATTGATTTCTGTTGCGCTGCGTGATTCACGCCTCCGAAAACGGAGCGGTGACATGAGCGATCTCTTCTGGCTGACCGACGCGCAGATGGCGCGCCTGGCTCCCTTCTTTCCCAGGTCGCACGGGAAGCCCCGGGTTGAAGACAGACGGGTGCTGAGCGGGATTATTTTCATCAATCGCAATGGCTTGCGTTGGCGCGATGCGCCCGCCGCGTATGGCCCACATAAGACGCTCTACAGCCGGTGGAAGCGTTGGAGCGAAAAGGGCATCTTCGCGCGGATGATGGCCGGGCTGGCGGCGGAACACGGCGAGAAAACGACCGTGATGATCGACGCAACATACCTCAAGGCCCATCGAACGGCGACCCGCATGGCCGCCAAAAAGGGGGGCGTGGTCGCCTGATCGGTCGAACCAAAGGCGGTATGAACACCAAGCTGCACGCCATCTGCGACAGTCAGGGCCGACCGATCGACCTGTTCGTCACCGCTGGACAGGTCAGCGATTATATCGGCGCTCGGGCCCTGCTGAGTGGCCTGCCAAACGTCAAATGGCTACTCGGGGATCGTGGCTATGACGCTGACTGATTCAGAGAAGCGTTGCAGGACAAGGGGATACGTGCCTGCATCCCAGGCCGGAAGAAACGCAAGACGCCGATCAAATACGATAAGCGGAGATACAAGCGGCGTAACCGCATCGAGATCATGTTCGGCAGGCTCAAGGACTGGAGGCGCGTCGCGACCCGCTATGACCGATGCCCCAAGGTCTTCCTCTCAGCCATCGCCCTCGCGGCTCTCGTCATCTATTGGTTATGAATCCTGACCCTAGAAATGCGGCTTGGGACAGGACGGACGGTGTCGGTGAAGGAGATCAGAAGCAGCTTTCTGGGTATCCGTCCTTTGCGTCCCATTCAGATTTGCGGTTTCCGACCTGCGGCTGAGGGGCGATTTTTCTTCTGAAGTTTCAGAAGGGTGTCGGAATGGCGGAGATGGATTTGTTGGGCAGTTCGAGGTTGGGGAGGCTCGACGGAGCAACCGGCATTGGCCTGACGATGTGAAGGCGCGGATTGTCGCAAAGACTTTCAAACCTGGGGCGACGGTGGCGGCTGTAACACGGCGTCATGACGGGCAGCCCCACCACCATCTTTTGGAATGGCGAAGCCGTGCAGGCGGAAGCTCTGTTTGAGGGGCTGGTGGCGCGGCCGGTTGCGCGGCGCGTTGCGAGACCGACTGCGGCGGGGTGATCCGTCGGGTATATTTTGACTTGTTTTAATGGGCTTTCCGGTCCGGATCGGATAGGGAGGCATATGTCGCAGCCTATCGATCTCAGCTTGTTTCCCGATCTGCCTTCCGAGGTAAGGAAGGCATTTGCGGCGATGCAGTTCGAGCTATCGGTCGAACGGGCGGCCCGCCAGCACGAGCAGGCGGCGGTGGTCGAGAAGGACACCTTCATCATCGAATTGAAGGCCCTGATCGAACGGCTGGAAGGCCAGGTTCAGGATTACCGGCACACGAAGTTCGGGCCTAAATCGGAGAAGCTGGATCCGGCGCAGCTGTAACTAGCGCTGGAAGACCAGGAGACCGCCATCGCCGAGACGCAGGCGCAGGCGCAGGCGCAGACCACCGCGCTCGAAGCGAGGATCGCGACCAGGGAACCCGATCCCGAGAAGCGCCAGCCTCGGGGGGCTGCAGCCGCAGCTTACCCTTCTCTGCTAAGCGGGTCGAAACATGGCTCAGAATGATGCATTGCAAACCGCATTCCCTGCCGATGGGAAGAAGTGACGATATTCCAAAAACTAAGACGGAGAAAATGGCCCGAAAACCCGGTGCTGCCGGCTTGTTCAGGCAGCCTGATTCCTCAGGGAGTTTTCGATGTAACGAAGCGCCCCGAGGGCCATATCGGCGGTTACCCGCGCAGCGACAGCGTCACCTTGCCCAGAGGCGATCCTTGCCAGATGCCTGTGTAGCGTCTCGACGGAAAGCACGCCATCTTCCCTCAACCTAACAAGGGCGATCTGCCCGATGGTGAAGGCTGCCATGTCTGGATTGGCCACGTATTCCGGGGCCCGGCGGGGCGGCCGCATGATGGTTGCGTCGCTCATCAATCCCTCCTTGCATTGCAAAGCCGTCAGCCCAAAGATCGGTCTGGCGCTCAATATCCAAGCTGAACAATTTATTACGCACCAACCGTGCGCCCTGCGCGGTCGCTCTAGAGGATGGCGAACCGCGTTGTCATACGCCGAATGGTGTATGCAGCTCAGTTTCGGTGTGCCGCGGCGATGATGCGATCCAGAATGAGGTCATTGCGCTGATAAAAAACCAACTCGGCCGCATCGGTGACGGGCTCGACGGTGATCAGGGGATTGATCCTTTCCAACTGCCTGCACGCAGCCAGATCGATGCCGGGATCTTCGGTGGGCGCCAGATATCGCATGGGTATGAGCAACTCGCGCAGCGCGGTGTCCATGCGGTGGCGTGAAAGCTGCAACTCCCGAACAAAGGTCGCGTGGCCCTGTTTCAGCAGATGTTCACAGGCGTTCCGGATCAATGCCGTCCAATCGGGGTTGCGCACCGTTTGCTGGTTCAGCGGCGTATGGCGGAAGGCGCGTTCCAGATACCAGTCCAGGCCGTGCTGGCGCATCATCCGGTGTCCCGATTTGGCCATCAGTTCGGCGACCCATGGCGCACTGTCTGCGAGTTGCAGCATGATGCGTTGAATCTGCGGCAAGCGCTGGACTCCCGAAGGGTCGATCCCGGACGAGAAACCGACTGCCAGTATCCCGTGGAAGCGCGTGGGATTTGCCACCGCTTCGACGACCAGAGGCAAGGTGCCGCTGGCCAATCCGACGCCAAGGCAAGGGCGGCCGATGACCTGGTCGAGAAAGACCCGCAATGCGACAAGATTGTCGCTCATCACATCAAGCGAGGAGTCCATGGTGCTGTTCCCGTGACCGGGTCGCGACGGAACATAGAGGCAGATGCCCGCGTCGCGCAGCCGGGCCTCTCCATCGCCCGGCAGCAGATAGGTCATCGGCAATCCCCGCAGCATGACCACGGGGATGCCCCGCTTCGCGCCCATCCAGGTCCAGGCGATCTTGCGGCCATCGGGCATCTCGATCAGCTTTTCGCGGCCCAGGGGATCGTGCCAGACAGGGGCTTCGCCCCGAAGCCCGACATGTTCACGGCTGGCGATCATGGCCAGCAGGCGCATCAGGTCGATATTCGAGGGGGCGCCCATCTTGGCCATGATCGTCTTGATCTGGGTGCGCACCGTCAGCAGCGACACGCCTCGCTCTATCGCGATCGATTCGAGGTTGCGCAGACGAAAGAACAGATGCGCGACCTCGGATTCGGCCTGCGTCAGGCCGAAGGCCTGTTGCAAGCGCTCGGCGATCCGCGGCCCCCAGGCGATTTCCAGGGAACGGATGGCGATATGGGCGCCGCTCTGGCCCGGCACGCGGATCAGGTAGCCCTCGGCCAGGAAGGATTCGCCATAGCCCTCGGTGGCCGGCAGGATCGTCAGGATTGCTTGCGCCGCGTTGCCCTGACCGGTGGCGGCACGCAACAGGGCACGATAGTCCTCCAGAGAATTCGGCGCGATGACTGCAGCGTCCATGAACGCGCCCTGGCGCTTGCCGAACGCGCGTTCGCCCGCAATGTTGATGACCGCGACATTGCCGTTTGGAGACAGCACAGTCGCCGGTCCCGGCACTTCGGAAACCGCCAGTTTCAGCGGGTCGTTCTCGGTCGGGACGTCCAGCTTTTCCAAGGTGTTGCGGAAGGTCAGCAACTGGCTGAACAGCCCCTTGGAGACTTTGGGATGCTCGGCATCTCCGCCGGACGATGCGAGCTTGGCTTCCCAACTCGCCACCATCTCATCGAAAGCATGCTCATCGATGATCGAGCGATAGGTGCTGGCGATGATGTTCAGATCGATATCGTCGTCCGAACTCTGGCCTTCGCTCAACTGAGGCGACAGAAAGAAATGCTGATCGGCCAGTAGCGTCCTGGATTTGGAATCGGGCATGAGCAGGCCTTTTTCAGGCGGACCCTTCCCACATTGCATTTTGCCCGGCTGCTTTCAACCGGGACGGACGTGGTATCGGAATGACGCCAAGGGCGGCGCTTCAGCGATCCCGCCTATCTTTGACCCTCACCACAAACTTGGCACGGTTCATCCCCTGACAACGGGGCTTATCGTAGTTTAGCGTATTCTGGCGTAGGTTCCGCTCCAGGGCATGCAACCAACGATACTTGCGATTGGTCGAACAGCAGGTGCCAAAACTTGCCGCGTAGCATATCCGCACTGGGCATCGGGACGATGCCGATCAGGTCAAACGGCCCGAGTAAGCCGTTCCGCGCGACCTTTCAGCCTGCCGCCATCGCCAGGCGCGCGGCCCGGCGTTCGGCCTGCACATCCGGGTCGGGGTCCAGTCCCGCCGCCAGCAGCGCCTGCGTATAGGGTTGGCGCGGGTTGTCGAAGATCTGGCGCACGGTGCCTGCCTCGACCACCCTGCCCTTCTGCATCACCATGACGTGATCGGCGAAGTCGCGCACCACCGGCAGGTCATGGGCAATGAAGATGAAGGCGATGCCCAGGGACTTGCGCAGCCCGTCCAGCAGCTCGATCACCTGCGCCTGGACCGACACGTCCAGCGCCGAGACCGCCTCGTCGCAGATGATCAGTTCCGGCTCCAGCGCCAACGCGCGGGCGATGGCGATGCGCTGGCGCTGCCCGCCCGAGAACTGGTGCGGATAGCGCCCGGCCATCTCGGGCTTCAGCCCGACCTGATGCAGCAATTCGGCCACGCGGGCCTTCCATTTCGACCGGGGCAGGATGCCGGGATGGATGACCCAGCCCTCGGTGATCAGCTGCCAGACGGTCATGCGCGGGTTGAGGCTTTGCGTCGGGTCCTGGAACACCATCTGCAAGTCGCGGCGCAGCACGAACAGCTGGCGTTCCGGCATGGAAAACAGGTCCTGGCCCTTCCACAGGGCCTGGCCGCCAGTTGGCTCCTCCAGCCGCAGCAGCATCTTGGCCACGGTCGATTTGCCCGAGCCGCTTTCGCCGACGATGGCCAGGGTCTCGCCCGCCATCAGGTCGAAGGAGACATCCTCGACGGCGGCGAAATCGCCATAGACCTTGCGCGCATTGCGCACCGACAGCACCGGCTCGGCGGGCGGCAGCGGGTCGTGCATCGCGCCCTTGCCAGGCGCCGCACCGATCAGCTTGCGGGTATAGGGATGGGCGGGGTTGCGATAGACCTGCCGCGTGTCGCCGGTCTCGACCACCTCGCCCGCATTCATCACCACGACGCGGTCGGCGATCTCGGCCACTACGCCAAGGTCGTGGGTGATGATCAGCACGCCCATGCCGGTTTCCTGCTGCAATTCCTCCAACAGGGCCAGGACCTCGGCCTGAACGGTCACGTCCAGCGCGGTGGTGGGCTCGTCCGCGATCAGCAGGTCGGGCTTCAGCGCCAAGGCCATCGCGATCATCAGCCGCTGGCGCTGCCCGCCCGAGAACTGATGCGGATATTTCCCCATCGAGCCCTCGGGGTCCGGGATGCCGACGCGGCCCAACAGCCGCAAGGCCTCGGCCCGCGCCTTCGACCGGGCCATGCCGTGGGTGGTCATCGTCTCGACGATCTGCCAGCCGACGGTATAGACCGGGTTCAGATGGCTCAGCGGGTCCTGGAAGATCATCGCGATCTTGTGGCCGTTGACCTTGCGGCGTTCCGAGGCGCTCAGCTTCAGCAGGTCGCGGCCCTCGAAGATGATCTGGCCGCTGGTGATCCTGCCCGGCGGCATGTCGATCAGGTCCATGATCGCCGAGGACGACACCGACTTGCCCGAGCCGCTTTCGCCCAGGATCGCCAGCGTCTCGCCCCGGTCCAGATCGAAGCTGACATTCCTGACCGCGCGGACGGTGCCGGCCGCCGTGTGAAACTCGACCGACAGGTCTTTCACCTGCAACATCGGCTCAGCCATTCCTGCGCCCCCTCATTTCAAGCCGCCAGCGTTGGGTCGGGTCCAGCGCGATGCGCATCCAGCCCGACAGCAGGTTCAACGACAGCGTGGTCAGGATGATCGCAAGGCCCGGCCAGAAGGACAGCCACCACGCGGTCGTCAGATATTGCCGCCCCTGGCTGATCATCAGCCCCCAGGTGATTTCCGGCGGCTGGATGCCGATGCCGAGGAAGGACAGAGAGCTTTCCGCCAGCATAACGAAGGCGAAATCCAGCGTGGCGATGGTCATCAGCGTCGGCAGCACCACCGGCAGGATATGGCGGAAGACGATCCGCCGGGACGAGGCGCCCATCACCTTGGCGGCCTGCACGAACATCCGCTCGCGCACCTCCAGCACCTCGGCGCGGGTGGTGCGCAGATAGACCGGGATGCGGGTGATCGCCAGCACGATCACCAGGTTCAGGATCGACGGCCCCAGGATATACAGCACCACCACCGCCAGCAGCAGCGACGGAAACGACATGATCACATCGGCCAGCCGCATGATCACCTGCCCGGTGCGCGGCCCGGCATAGCCCGCGACCAGCCCCAGCACCGTCCCGATCAGGGCCGAGAAGAACACCGCGCCCCCGGCCACCATCATCGTGTTCTGGGTCGCGACGATGATCCGCGCCAGCAGCGGGCGGCCAAGCGCATCCGCGCCCAGGATCCACAGCCAGCCGCGTTCCCACTCGAAGGGCGGCGCGTTGCGCCCGCGCAGGTTCTGCTTTTGCGCCACCTCGCCCAGCCACGAGGGGCCGATCAGCGCGAGGACCAGCACCAGCGTCAGGAACAGCACCGCCGCCAGCGCGAACTTGTCGGCCCAGAGCATGCGGGCGAAACGGACCAGCGGCTTCGGCTCGTCGGGAATGATGTCGATGCTGGTCATGGCTCAATACCGGATGCGCGGATCGAGCAGCGCATAAGCCAGGTCGATCAGCAGGTTCATGATGAAGATGGCGATGGCGGTGACCATGATCGCCGCCAGCACGACGTTGAAATCGCGTTGCAGGATGGAATCGATCATCAGCTTGCCGACGCCGGGAAAGCCGAAGATCGTCTCGATCACCACCGCGCCGTTCAGCAGCGCCGCCGCCTGATCGCCGATCACGGTGATGACCGGCAGCATGGCGTTGCGCAGCGCGTGGACGAAGATGATCGGGCGCGTCCTCACGCCCTTGGCCCGCGCGGTCTTCACATAGGCCGAGGACAGCGCGTTGATCATCGAGCCGCGCACCACCTGCACGATCAGCCCGAAGGGGCGGATGAACAGCACCCCGATGGGCAGAATCCAGTGCCAGAGGCTGCCCGTCCCCGAGGTCGGCAGCCAGCCCAGCCCCACGGAAAAGACCACGATGGCGACGATGGCCACCCAGAAATCCGGCGCCGAGGCCCCGATCAGCGAGGTCAGCGAGGCGATGCGGTCGAAGAACCCGCCCACCCGGAACGCCGCCAGAGAGCCGACGACGATGGCCGCCCCCGTCACCAGCGTCATGGTGATGACGGCCAGTTGCAGCGTCCACAGGAAGGCCTCGCTGACCACCTCGAAGGCCGGGCGCGCGCGGCGCACGGAATCGCCGAAATCCAGATGCAGCAGGTCCCAGACATAGCGACCGAACTGCACCAGCAGCGGATCGTTCAGCCCGTGTATCTCGCGGAACTGCCGGCGCATCTCCTCGGAGGCTTCCGAGGGCAGGTAGAGCGCCGCCGGATCGCCCGTCAGCCGCGACAGGAAGAAAACGGCGACGACCAGCAGGATCAGCGAGATCAGGCTGGCGAAGGCGCGTTTGCGTATGAAACTCATCATGGCCGAAGGCTCCGGTCGTTTGGGCGGGGATGGCCCCCGCCCGGCTGTCAGGTCACTTGAAGGCGATATCCGCCAGCGGAAGCTGCGAATTCGTCGCCATCGTCGGCTTCCAGTCCAGGCGCTCGTTCACGCGGCTGAAGCCGACCATGTGGAACAGCAGCAGGTCGGCCACCACCTCGTCGTGCAGATAGGCGTGAAGCTCCTTCCACAGCGCCTCGCGCTCGTCCCCGGTCGCGGCCTGCGCGCGGTTGATCAGATCGTCGACCTTGGGATCGCTGATCCCCGACTGCCGCCCGTCCGAGGCATATTTGAAATACATCGAGAAGGACGGATCGCCGCGCGAGTTGTCATGCATGGCGACGACC
The DNA here is from genome assembly GCF_000513975.1 of Paracoccus sp. J55. NCBI lineage: Bacteria > Pseudomonadati > Pseudomonadota > Alphaproteobacteria > Rhodobacterales > Paracoccaceae > Paracoccus > Paracoccus sp. J55. The sequence continues at coordinate 9,229 of NZ_AZVA01000048.1, read as the reverse complement.
ACCATCGGCCCGCGGCCTTCCGGGTAAGGCTTGGAGTAAAGCTTCTCGAACTCGGCCACTTCGTAGAATTGCAGCTCGACGGTGAAGCCCGCCTCTTGCAGCATCTGCTGGACCGCCTCCAGGATTTCCACGTTGTTGGGGAAATTCGCGGTGCGGCCGATCAGAGTGATCGGCGTATCGACGGCGACGCCGTCGGCCTTGGCTTCCTCCAGCAGGCGCGCGGCCTCCTCGGGGTCGTAGGGCCAGACCTCGACGCTCTCGTTCCAGCCAAGCGTGGGGGGCGGATAGACGGCGCTGGCCAGCAGCGCGCCCTCGGGGACCAGCGTGCCGATGAAGGCCTCGCGGTCGATGGCCAGGTTCAGCGCCTTGCGCACCCGCAGGTCGTCGAAGGGCGCGACCGAGTGATCCAGCCGGCCATAGACCGTCTCGCTGTCCAGATAGGAAAAATCGGTCGCCGGATTGGTCGCGTCCAGCGCCGCGATCGAGGGCGAAATGTCGGCCTCGCCCGTCGCCACCATCGCCGCGCGAACCGCAGGATCGGCCCGGAACAGATAGGTCGCCCCGGTCACCGCGGGCATCTCGCCCCAGTAATCGTCGCGCTGGCTCAGCACGATGCGCTGGCCCGGCGTCCATTCGGTCAGGGTATAGGGGCCGGTGCCGATGGGCTCGCGCACGAATTCGATCGGCGTTTCCTCGGGCACGATCGAGATCAGGGTCAGCAGCAGGGGCAGGATCGGCTGCTGGGGATCGGCCTTGAAGTCGATGGTATGGTCGTCCACCACCTCGGCCTCGATGGTCATGCCGCCGAAATAGCGCGGCACCTCGCAGGTGATCGAGGGGTCCATCGCCCGGTCGAAGGAATGCTTCACGTCACGCGCGTCGAAACCCGTCCCATCGGAAAAGGTCACGCCCTGCCGCAGGTGGAAGCGCCAGGAACCGTCCTCCAGCTGTTCCCAGCTTTCGGCCAGCTTCGGCTGCAACCCACCGCCCTCGCGCAGGTCCAGGAAGGCCAGCGTCTCGTTGATGTTCTGAAGCGTCACCCGCCCGATATTCGAGCGCGTGGACATGCAGGGCTCCAGCAGGTCCACCTCCTCGTTCAGCACGATGCGGACGGTGCTGTCCTGCGCGAAAGCCGGGGTCAGCATCGTCGCGACGGCAAGCGTCCCCCATATCAAGGATCTTTTGATCATTCGTTCCTCCCGTGGATATCGGATCAATTCATTCGACGGCTCTTGCGCGGCGCGAGGCGCGGGACGCGATCAGGGCCGCAAGGCAGATCAGCACGCCGCCGATCCAGACCGAGGGCTTCGCCACTTCCGAAAACAGCAGATAGCCCAGCACGGCGACCAGCGGCAGCCGCAGGAAATCGACCGGCGCGACGATGGACGCATCGGCCAGGCTGAAGGCATGGGTCATCAGCGCCATGCAGCCTGCGCCCAGAACGCCTTGCAATGCCAGCAGGCCCAGCTGTCCGGCGCTCGGCATGGTCAGGAATGGCAGCGCCAGCAGGAAGGCCAGCGGGACGGTCAGCAGCAGGTTCCAGATCACCAGCGTCGCCGTCCGGTCGCCCGAGGACATGCTTTTCAGCATCAGCTGGATCACCGCCTGCACCACGGCCCCGATCAGCGCGAAGCCGATCGCCGGCGTCAGGCCGGCACCGGCCGGTCCGGCCACCAGGAACGCCCCGCAAAAGCCGGTGGCGACGGCCAGGATCTTCAACCCGCCCAGCCTTTCGCCCAGCATCAGCGATGCGCCAAGCACCACGAAGATCGGCGAGGTGAAGGCGATGGCCGTCACATCCGTCAGCGGTCCCTGCGCGAAGGCGGCAAAGAATGCGACCAGTGCGACCAGCTTCAGCGCCGCACGGATCAGATGCTGGCGCAGCGGATAGGCCGATTCCAGCACCGAGGGCCGCATCACCGCCATCGGCAGAACCGCCAGCGCGCCGAACAGGGCGCGGGTGAAGGCAATCATCATCGGATGAACGCCGCCGTCCAGCTGCCGCACGATGGCGGCATCGACGGCAGAAAGCGCGGCACCCATCGCCGCCAGCCCGACCGCCAGCATCGCTGTCCCGCCTCGTGCAACCGTCCAGGCCATGCCCCCTCCGAAAACCCGCGCCGACACCCCTCCAGCACGGTTGCCGAACCATCGGACAGGCCATCAATTTTGTCAATAAAAAATCCCCAGAAGATCACGGCCTCATGATGCTCGCATTTATATAACTGTTTTTACTTAATTAATTTACACAACGCGCAACGCATTCATTCAGTTTTTCATCTTTCAACTTGACAACTGCTTTCGTTATGCGCTGTCTTCCCGTCAATTCGACGCAGGAGGAGCATATGCGACCAGAGGATATCGCGCAGCGCATGGACGGGCGCCTGACCAGCGCCGCGGAGGGGATGCAGCAGGCATTCCTGCCCTCGCCCATGGTGCAGAATCATGCCGCATTCCTGTCGCTGGCCGATGACGGCGCGCTGATCTGTGCCTGGTTCGGCGGCACGCTGGAGGGCAAGTCGGACATCTCGATCCATGCCTCGGTGCTGCTGCCCGGCGCGGATGCGTGGGGACCCGCGCAAAGGCTCAGCCACGATCCCGATCACTCGGAACAGAACCCGGTGATCTTCGCTGCACCCGATGGCGGGCTGTGGCTGTTCCACACCTCGCAACCCTCGGGCAATCAGGACCAGTGCCGCATCCGCATGGCGGCGCTCAACCGCGACGGGGTGGCGATCACCGCCGAGGAGGGGCGCTTCCTCGACCTGCCGCGCGGCTGTTTCGTGCGCGCCCCGGTCCGGCTGCGCGACGACGGCGCCTGGCTGCTGCCGATCTTCCGCTGCGTTCAGCGCCCCGGCCGGAAATGGAACGGCAGCCACGACACCGCCGCGATGGGCGTCTCGATGGATGGCGGGCAAAGCTGGCGGCTGGAGGACGTGCCGGACTCTGTCGGCTCGGTCCATATGAGCCCGGTCGATCTGGGCGAAGGGCGCATGGCCGCCTTCTATCGCCGCCGCCAGTCCGATTTCGTCCACCGCTCGGACAGCGCGGATGGCGGGCACAGCTGGGCCGCGCCGGTGGCGACGGACGTGCCGAACAACAATTCCTCGATCGCCGCCATCACCCTGCGCGACGGGCGGATCGCGATGATCTGCAACCCGGTCAATGCCGCGATGTCGCCCGACCGCCGCGCCTCGCTGTATGACGAGCTGGGCGAGGAGGACGACCGCCCGGACGCCGATCCCGCAGGCGGCTGCACCCCGATCTGGGGCGTACCGCGCGCGCCGGTGACGATCTGCATCTCCAGCGACGGCGGGCGAACCTTCCCGCGGCGTTACCTGGTCGAGGACGGGCCGGGCACCTGCACCTCGAACGATTCCACCGACGGGCGCAACAAGGAAATGTCCTATCCCTGGCTGCTGGAAGGCCCGGACGGCACCCTGCACCTCGCCTATACCTACCACCGCCGCGCCATCAAATACCTGCAACTGCAACCTGGCTGGGAAAGCCGCCTTTCGGAGGCTCTGACATGAGCGACATCATCGGCATCACCATGGGCGACCCCGCCGGCGTCGGCCCCGAGATCAGCGTCAGGGCGCTGGCCGACATGTCGCCCGAGGACCGGGCGCGGACGCTGATCTATGGCAACCGCGCCACTCTGGAGGCCGCGAAGGCGGTCGCAGGCATCGAGCTGGACCTGGCCGAGCGGGTGGTGAACATCGACTATGACGGCGCCCCCCTGCCCTGGGGGCAACTGTCCCCGGTCGCGGGCGACGCGGCCTTCCGCTTCATCGAACGCGCCGTCCAGGACGCGCAGGCCGGCCGGATCGGCTGCATCGTCACCGCGCCCATCAACAAGGAGGCGCTGAACGCCGCCGGCCATCACTATGACGGCCATACCGGCATGTTGCGCAGCCTGACAGGGGCCGAGGCCGCCTATATGCTGCTGGCGTCCGAGCGGCTGAAGGTCATCCATGTCTCGACCCATGTTTCGCTGAAGGACGCCATCGCCCGCGCCACGACCGAGCGGGTGCTGGCCACGATCCGCGCGGGCAACGCCCATCTGAAGCGCATCGGCGTCAGTGCGCCACGCATCGCGGTCGCCGGGATCAACCCCCATTGCGGCGAGAACGGGCTGTTCGGGACCGAGGACGCCGACCAGATCGCCCCCGCCATCGCCGCCGCCCGCGCCGAGGGGATCGACGCCTACGGCCCGATCTCGGCCGATACCGTGTTCCACCGCGCCTATTCCGGCGCATTCGACCTGGTGGTCGCGCAGTATCACGACCAGGGCCATATCCCGATCAAGCTGGTGGCTTTCGACACGGCGGTGAACGTCTCGGTCGAGTTGCCCATCGACCGCACCTCGGTCGATCACGGCACCGCCTTCGACATCGCGGGCCAGGGCGTCGCCGATCACGGCAACATGAATTCCGCCATCGCCTATGCCCGCAAACTGGTTTCCGGAGGATCGAGATGAGCTTCGCCATCGAGGGCGTCTATTGCGCCGCCGCCACGCCCCTGAAAGCCGACGGCACCCCCGACCTGCCCCTGTTCGGCGCCCATGCCAAGGCACTGATCGAGGAAGGCTGCCACGGCATCGCCATGCTGGGCTCGACCGGCGAGGCGAACAGCTTCTCCGTGCGCGAGCGCATGGACCTGCTGGAAGCCGCGATCGCCGGCGGCACCCGGCCCGACCAGATGCTGCCCGGCACCTCGTCCTGCGCGGTGACGGATGCGGTCGAGCTGACCCGCCACGCGGTGCAGGCGGGCGTCAAGGGCGTGGTGCTGCTGCCGCCCTTCTATTACACTGCCTTCAGCGATGAAAGCCTGTTCCGCTTCTATGCCTCGATCATCGAAAAGGTCGCGGATGATCGGCTGAAGGTGATCCTCTACCACATCCCGATGCTGACCGGCGTACCGATCAGCCATGAATTGATCGCGATGCTGGTCGAGGCCTTCCCCGATACCGTCATCGGCATCAAGGACAGCGACGGCAAGATCGAGAACATGCACGCGATGGCCGCCCGCTTCCCCGGTTTCGCCGTGCTGGCCGGGGCCGATCCGCTGCTGCTGCCGGTCCTGCAAGGCGGCGGCGCGGGCTGCATCACCGCCAGTTCCAACCTCGTCGCGCGGGAATTGCGGGTGGTTTACGACCATTGGAACGACCCGGCGAAGGCCGCCGAGGTGAAGGCCGCGCAGGACGTGATCGTCGCGTGGCGCAACCTGACCAACAGCTACACCCAGCTTCCCACCGTCAAGACCATGCTGGCCCGGCGCCGCGGCGACATGGGCTGGATGAACGTGCACCCACCCTTCTCGCCCCTCTCCGAGGGCGAGGCCGCGAAGGTCTGGGCCGTCATGGACGAATTGGAGAGCAAGGCATGAGCATGAGCCGCATCATCACCCTGCATCAGCCGAAACGGCTGGAAATCGGTGCGGGCGCCTCGGCCCGCACCGGCGCATGGGCGCATGACGCGCGGAATGTCCTGGTCATCGCCAGCCCGCATACCGCCGGTTTCGCGGACAGGCTGGGGCTTGCGGGCCAGGTCTCGGTCTTCGACGCCATTCCGGGCGAGCCCGACATCGCGACCTTCGACGCCGCCATCGCCGCCGCGCGCGAGGCCCGGCCCGACCTGGTGATCGGGCTTGGCGGCGGCTCGGTCATGGACGTGGCCAAGTTGGTCGCGGCGATGTGGGACGGCGAGCAGTCGCTGGCCGATGTCGCCGGCCCGAACCGGGTCTCGGGGCGCCGCTCCGGCCTTGTGCAGGTCGCGACCACGGCGGGCACCGGGTCCGAGGCGGGCATCCGCGCGCTGATCACCGATCCCGGCAAGGGCAACAAGATCGCGGTGGAAAGCCCGCATCTGATCGCCGACCTGGCGGTGCTGGACCCCGAGCTGACCTTCTCGGTCCCGCCTGCGGTGACGGCCGCGACTGGGATCGACGCGATGGCCCATTGCGTCGAGGCCTTCACCAACCGCAACGCCCATCCGGTGATCGACGGCTTCGCCCGCATGGGGATCGGCCTCGTCGGCCGCTACCTTGCACGCGCCGTCCGCGACGGTTCCGACACCGAGGCGCGCGAGGGGATGATGCTGGCATCCTTCTACGGCGGCATCTGCCTTGGCCCGGTCAACACCGCGGCGGGACATGCGCTGTCCTATCCGCTTGGCACGCTGCTGCACCTGCCGCACGGGCTGGCCAATGCGATCATCTTCCCGCATGTGCTGGCCTTCAACGAACCCGTGGCCCAGGCCAAGACCGCCGAGATCGTGGCCGCCCTGGGACTTGGCGAAGGCGATCTTCTGACCCGCGCCCATGCCTTCTGCGCGGATCTGGGGGTCGAGATGCGGCTGTCCGCGCATGGCGCGACCGAGGACCAGCTGCCCCGCTTCGCCAGTGACGCCCATGCCATCCGCCGCCTGATGGACAACAACCCCCGCGACATGACGCCCAAGGAGGTTCTGGCCATCTATCGCGCCGCTTTCTAGGGCGCGCGCCGATGAAGCTGTGCATCATCGCCGACGACCTGACCGGCGCGCTGGACAGCGCCGCGCCCTTCGCCGGGCGCGGGCTGGCAGTCCAGGTCGCGCTGTCGCCCGAGGCGGTGGCCTCGGTCGCGGCAAGCGGCGCGCAGGTGATGGCGGTCAGCACCCGCTCGCGCGATGGCACCAAGGACGCGGCGCGCAAGGCGATGGCGCAGGTCGTGGCGGCGCTGCCCGCAGGCGTGCCAGTCCTGAAGAAGATCGATTCGCGGCTGAAGGGGCATGTCGCCGCCGAACTCGCGGTGCTGGACCCGGCGCGGATGCTGGTCGCCCCCGCCATTCCCGATTTCGGGCGGATCACGCAGGCCGGCCATGTCGGGGGCTACGGCGTCGCCCGGCCCCTTTCCATCGCCGAAGCCCTTGGCCCGCTGGCCGGCCGCGCCGTCATCCCCGACGTGACCAGCGCCACTGAGTTGGCCGCCGCGCTGGACAGGACGCAACCGGGCGACCTGCTGGTCGGCGCGCGCGGGCTGGCCGAGGCGCTGGCGATCCGCATGACCGGGCAGCCCGCAGCCACGCCGGTCCTGCCGCGCGCCGCGCGCAGCCTGCTGGTCATCGGCTCTCGCGATCCGATCACGGTGGAACAGGCACGACAGGTGCAGGCCTCGGGACTGGCGGCGGTCCTGCCCGCCCCCGCGGGCGAAGCGGTACCAGACGCCACCGCGCCGCATCTGCTGGTGCAGGCAGTGGCGGGGCAGGCCACGCGAACCGGATCGCAGGTCGCCGAAGCCCTGGCCCGCAGCGTCCATCCCCGGCTTACCGCCGGTCGGCAGGCGCTGCTCTTGTCCGGCGGCGCGACTGCCGAGGCGGTGCTGGCGCATATGGGCATCACCTCGCTGCGGCTTGCGGGCGAATGCCTGCCTGGGTTAGCTGTGGCATATGGGGGCGAAATCAGCATCATCGCCAAATCCGGGGGCTTCGGCGCGGCCGATACCCTCGCCACCTTGCTGGAGATGTTTCGGGGGCAGAACTGATGGCGGAGCCGGAAAAGCGGGCGCGGAAATCCCTCAGCGAGATCGTCTTCGAACGGATGGAACGGGCGATCAAGTCGGGCTCTTATCGCCCCGACGAAAGACTGCCGACCGAACATGACCTGGCCGCCGAATTCGAGGTCTCGCGCCCCGTGATCCGCGATGCGCTGAAAAAGCTGCGCGAGCGCGGCCTGATCTATTCGCGCCAGGGCGCGGGCAGTTTCGTGCGCACCATCGGGTTGAAGCAGCCGCTCGGCTTCGGGCCGCTGGAAAACGTCTCGGACCTGCTCAGCTGCTATGAGTTCCGCCTGACGCTGGAACCCGCCGCCGCCGCCTGCGCGGCCGAGCGGCGCGACGACGCCGCGCTGGAACGGATCGCCGCCGCGCTGGAGCTGATGCGCGACGCCACCAACCGCCAGAGCCACCGCGAGGATGCCGATTTCCAGTTCCACCTGGCCATCGCGATCGCGTCCGAGAACAGCTATTTCTCGATCGCGATGGAGGCGCTGAAGGACCATATCGCCGTCGGAATGCGCTTCCACGGCGCCTCGGTCAAGCGCGAGGCCAGCGGGCTGGCGCGGGTCTTCGACGAGCATGCGGGGATCTTCGAGGCGATCCGGCTGCAGGACGGTGCCCGCGCGCGCGACCTGATGCGCGATCACCTGACCCATTCGCGCGACCGGCTGTTCACAAGGCGCAAGCCCGCCCTCGTCTCCGACGCCGGCAACGGCCCGCCGCTGGCCACCCAAGGCCAGCCCTGACAGCGGGCATGCCGTGTTTCCGCTGTTCGCAAAATTCCTCGACCTGCTTTTCCTCGCCCAGACCCCGCAGCAAGAGCGCAGCGCCAGTTAAAGCAAATCGGGCAGACAGAGCCCCGGACGCTCCTCAGCTAGTCGGGGTCCCGGCGTACGACCCATAGTGCCCGATCCAGCTCGCCTCGTAATTTGTCAACGGCGGCGCAAAAGTCGGCCATGGCGGCGGAGCAAAACCAGGCCAGTTGGTGAGGGTGTGCGCCATGGCACGCGCGCTTTCCACATACCCAAGCGTTCCGGGGCGGCTTCCTGGTTGCGCGCAGAGCCGGCGAAAGAGGGCCCGTCAAAGCCAACAGCCCGGAAGTAGGCAGCCTTCGAGATCGAGCGAGTGTATCGGTCACCCACTGGATCAGCACGAACCCGGTCGACGCCGAACTTGCGAGCCTGGCTGACTGCCCACGAAGAATGCCCGCAACAGCGTTTGCCAACCCAGTCCAGGATCGATTTCCCGCAGCACCACAGCGGAATCGTCACCGGACGTCAAACCCGATCGAGAGCACCTTCGCCACCGTCCGGCACCGCACCCGGCGAACCAAGGGCTGCCTGAGCCGAAAGACCGGGCTCGCCATGGCCTTCCGGCTGATGATGTCGGCGCAGAAGAAATGGCGAAAGCTAGGTCATGTTGACAAATGGCGGAGCCAGAGCCTGATGCAGGCGACGTCGACGAAGCCAAGGAAGCTTTCGGCGGTTTTGTCGTAGCGGGTTGCAAGGCGGCGGCTATTTTTCAGCTTGTTGAAGCAGCGCTCGACCATGTTGCGCAGGGTGTAGATGGTCATGTCGACAGCCTTGCGCACCCTTCGGTTCCTTCGCATCGGTATCATGGGCAGGGCGTTGCGGCTCTCGATGTCTTCCCGAATTTTATCAGAGTCATAGCCCCTGTCGGCGACCAGAACTGCTG
>NZ_AZVA01000047.1:0-18917 GCF_000513975.1 Paracoccus sp. J55 | reverse complement strand
GGCGCTCCGATCATCCGGGACGGCAAGGAGGTGGGCGTGGTGACCATCGGGTTTTACAGCCCTTTGAACGGGCACAATATCGGCATTGCGCGGATGCCGGTGGATTGCGCGGTTCCGGGCACGCCGCTGACGATCCGCAACCCGGGCGGCGAGATCGCCGCCACGGCGCAGCCGATGCCCTTCCACGACCCCGAGAAGAAGCGCCGCACCGCCAAGGGCTGAACCGACCCCGGGGCGCGCGGGCGGCGCCAGGACCGCCCCGCCCCCTCCGCGACAGGGAGAACGCCGCCAATGCGAGCCACGGAATTTTCATCTTCCATCCCCAGCCGCCCGGTCTATGGCGGGCTGCGCCCGCACGGGGCGCTGGCCTCGCTGATGCTGGCCGAGGGCGCGGGCGGCGAGGCGCTGGCCGCGCTGGCCCGGGCCGACCCCTCGGTCATGCGCCGGGCGCAGCTGTTCTGGATCCCCGCCGGCGCCGGTCCCGAACTGGGGTCGCGGCTGCGGGCGCTGGGGCCGGCCGGCTATGTCGAGGGGCCGAGCTGGGCGGCGCTGCGGCCGCGCTTCGCCCGGGCCCTGGCCGAGGCGCATATGGGCACCCGGCTCTATCTTGCCGGCGGCGAGGGGCTGATCGGCCAGGCCACGGCCGAGGCGCTGGCCGCCGGAATGCCGCTGGAGGCGATCGATGCCGAGCATCGCGGCGGCTTCGCCCGGCGGGTGCAATGCGTGCATTGCAAGGGCATCACCGAGAACGTCGCCACCGACCCGTTCGCCTGTTCGCATTGCGGGCTGAACCTGTTCGTGCGCGACCATTACTCGCGCCGCATCGGCGCCTTCCAGGGGGTCTGCGTCGATGCCGAGACCCCGGGCCAGGTGCCCGAGCCGCAGGAGATCAAGCCATGACGTCCCTGATGCTGCGCGTGGCGGCGGCCGAGCCGCTGACGCTGCTGGTCAAGCGCTTCCGCTTCGAACACCCGCAGGGCGCGGCCCTGCCGCTGTTTTCCGGCGGCGCGCATGTGGTGGTCGAGATGCCGGATGGCGAGGTGCTGCGCCGCAACGCCTATTCGCTGATCTCGGACCCGCAGGACGGCTCGGGCTACGAGATCGCGGTGCGGCGCGAGGATGGCGGGCGCGGCGGCTCGCGCTTCATGCATGGCCGGGTGCGGGCGGGCGACCTGCTGCGCGTCTCGCTGCCGCTGAACCTTTTCGCGCTGGACCTGCGGGCCCGCAAGCACGTGCTGATCGCCGGCGGCATCGGCATCACCCCTTTCGTCGCCCAGGTCCGCCAGCTTCTGCGCATGCAGCTGCCCTTCGAGCTGCATTACGCCGCCCGCTCGCGCGCCGAGGCGGCCGGGCTGAAGCTGCTGCCGGATGTGCCGCATATCCATGCCCATATCTCGGAGGAGGGCAACCGCATGGATCTGGGCGCGATCCTGTCGGGCCAGCCGCTTGGCACGCATGTCTATACCTGCGGCCCCGAGGGGCTGATCGGTGCGGTGGCGGAAGCGGGCGCCCGGCTGGGCTGGCCGCAGACCGCGCTGCATTCCGAGGTCTTCCAGGCGCCGCCGCCCGGCCGGCCCTTCGCGGTGGTGCTGGCGCGTTCGGGGCGGACCATCGCGGTCGGCGCGCATCAGAGCCTGCTCGAGGCGCTGGAGGCGGCCGGGGCCGAGATCGACTGGTCCTGCCGCGGCGGCGCCTGCGGGCGCTGCGAGACGCGGGTGCTGTCCTGCCACGGCCGCATCGAGCATCACGACCACTGGCTGTCCGAGGACGAGCGCTCCTCGCAGAGCCGCATCATGCCCTGCGTCTCGCGCTTCCGCGGCGAGACGCTGATCATCGACCGATAGGAGCCCGGCCATGACCATCCGGTTCAACGACGAGACCTTCCGCGACGATTACAGCTTCCGCAACTCGGCCGAAGCCATCCGGCGCTTTCCGTTCCCGTTCGACAAGGACGACTACATGTATTCCGTCAACATGGAGCCGCACGGGACGGGGGGCCGCGCCGGCAGCGTCTTCGAGAAGCGCTTCGACGTGGACGAGCATTACGTGGCCGAGATGCGCGACCGGGCGATCACCCTGGCCGGGGACCCGCTGCGCTGCCAGTCGCTGCCGCATATGGCGCTGGCGGGCTGGGACCTGCTGGAGCTGATCATGCAGTGCAAGGCCGAGGATTACCCCGAGCTGTTCCAGCTGCATCGCGACGGCGACCGCTGGCACTGGATCAACCGGCCGCTGGGGATCGAGCAGCGCTTCACCTTCCTCGACCCGACGACGCTGCCCTGCGGGCCGCTGGAATACGTCACCCGCCAGGCGCAGGGCGATTTCGCGCTGCTGGACCAGCGCGAGGGCAACCTGTGGATGGATGCCGGCATGGTGACCAGCCAGGCGGACTGGTCGCTGGATTTCGACATCGGCATGAACTTCTTCGAATGGCATGCGCCGGTGCCGAAGGCGGCCGAGCTGGGCATCTTCCAGCGGGCGCTGAAATTCCTGCTGGCGGTGCAGCAGGGCGCGCCGTCGCGGCGGCTGAACTGGACGATGACGGTCAATCCGCGGCTGGACACCAGCCCCGAGAACTATCACCTCTGGGGCCCCGAGAAGCGCACCATCACCCCCGAGAACGTGGGGGCCAGGCAATATCTGCGGGTGGAGCTGCAGAGCTTCTGGCGGCTGCCGCGCTCGAACGCGCTGGCCTTTCCGATCCGCTGCTACCTGATCGCGCTCGAGGATCTGGTGACGGTGCCGAAATGGGCGCGCCGGCTGCACCGGGTGATCCGCGACCTGCCCGACGAGCTGGCCGACTACAAGGGCTTCGCCGTCAACCGCCAGATCATCATCGACTATCTCGCGAAGTTCGACGACGGGAAGCCGACCTCGCCCGGAATCTTCGCCGACGAGTAGGGCCGGGACAACCCGACCGGGCAACAGCCGCCCCCGATGCGGGGCGGCGGCGTCAACCGGTCTTCCTTTGAGAAATTTGATCGAAGCAAGGGATTTCAATCCGCCGACCGACAGGAAATTGCCGCCTGTCACCACGCGCGACCAGCGCCGCAAGGCGTTTTCCGGGGCCGGAACGATCCCGGAGCAGTGACAAAAACAGGGAGAACGACAATGGAACCAACGACAACCATCCTTTACCCGGATCAGGTGACGCTCAGTTCGCTGGTGCAGAACCTGATCTATGGCTCGGGCACGGCGGGGGCGATCCTCGTCGTGGTCGGGCTGCTGATGATCGACGCGGGCACCACCCGCAACGGCAGCCTGTTCAATTCCACGATCGAGAAGACCATCGGCTTTTTCCTGGGCTTCGCCGCCTATTTCGTCATCGGCTTCGGCTTCTGGGCCGGGCAATATTACGTCATGGAGGGCGCGAGTCTGGCGGATTCGCTCAAGGACTGGTGGCTGGGCGGCGCCATGGCCAACGGCGTGGCCCAGCATGTCGATCCGGCGGTGTTTCCCGGGCTGAACACCTTCCAGATCTTCGTGTTCTTCCTGGCCTGCTTTGCCGGCATCATCAACGTGCTGCTGCATTTCGCCGTCTCCGAGCGGATGAAGCCCCTGGCCTATTACATCACCTCGGTGGTGGCGGCGGTGGTGTCCTCGGCGCTGAGCTTCGCGGTCTGGGGCTCGGTCGGACCGCTGACCAATGCGGGCTTCCATGACTTCTTCGGCGTCGGCTTCGTCTATCTGTTCCCGGCCGGCATGGCGCTGGTGCTGGTGCCCATGCTGGGCCGGCGGCCGGGCATGTTCGAGCCGCATCCCAAGGTGCATTCCTACGACGCGCCCAGCATCGGCCTGGCGGCGACCGGGCTGATGACGATCTTTTCCGGACTGCCGCTGGTGATCCTGTCCTGCCTGTTCTTCTTCGAGCCGCAGGCGCTGGCGGTCAGCGTCACCATGGCCGATACCAGCGTGGGCATCGTCTTCAACAATTACGGCCTTGCCTGGGCGGGCGGCGCGGTGACCGGGGCGATCATCGGCTACCGGAAGCGTTCCTATGCCTATCTGCTGCTGGGGCCGCTGGCCGGCTATGTCGCGGGTGCGCCGGGCTTCGACGTCTATGCGCCCTGGCAGACCTTCCTGGTGGCGCTGTTCGCGCCGGTGGTCGCCTGGATCGTCTACGAGTTCACGCAGAAGCGCGGCATCGACGAGCACAAGCTGTTCCCGCTGTTCCTGGGCGCCGGGGTCTATGGGCTGGTCATGGTCGGCCTGCTCAAGGCCGGCACGCCGCAGGGCGGCTATTTCGGCATCGATGAGGGGCCCTATGCGTTCCAGCACGGCCAGATCGGCCTGGCCATGCAGATCGTGGGCGTTCTGGCCTGCGTCGGCGCGGGCGTGCTGACCGCCGCGATCCTGACCTTCGTCCTGAAACAGACCGTGGGCTTGCGGGTGGACGAGGACGATCAGGCGACCGGGCTGGACCTGGTCTACTGGGACATGAAGCCCAATCCGGCATCCCTGCCGGACCGGCCCGTCTGAGCCGGCACAAAAATCAGGCCCCGGCCTTGCGCCGGGGCCTGTTCCGATTTCACGGGTCCGGGCAGCGAACGGCGGGGCGACGGGCAGGGCCGCACCGCTTTCACCGCACCCGGATGGCGAAGGCCTTGCGCACCGTCTCCTCGGTCTTCCAGATGCCGTCGAACCCGGCCTCGATCACGAAAGTGTCGCCGGCGGCGAAGCTGCGCGGCTCCTGGCCGTTGTCGGTCAGCGTCACCTTGCCCTCGAACAGATGGATGAACTCGTCCACGTCGTAGCGCACGCGATAGCTGCCCGGCGTGGCCTCCCAATAGCCGGTCAGGAACTTGCCGTCCTCGGATTGGTGCTCGATCCAGGTCTTCATACTGGGCGAGCCCTCGACCGGGTGCCACCAGTCCAGATCCTCGGTGATCGGCTGGACCGAAGGGGATTTGTAGGGGCCGAACTTCTTGATCGCCATGAGCCTCTCCTGTGTTGGGAATGTCTGGTGCGGACCGGCGCGGCGCGTCAGTCCATGTTGCGGCTGCTTTCGGCGGCCGTGGTGAAATGGCGCATCAGCACCGCCGCCAGTTCGCCGTCGATTCCGCGCCTGTCGATGGCCTTGGCCATGCAGCGCAGCCACAGGTCGCGCATCTGCGGGCCGATGGGCACATGGGCGTGGATCTCTTTCAGCCGCGCGTGGCGGTGCTTCATCACGTAATATTGCGGCCCGCCGAAGAAGCCGCTGAGATAGTTGAACTGCTCCTCGCGCGAATGGGCGACGCCGGCGCCCTGCAGGTGCAGAAGATGCAGCTCCCTCGCGTCCTTGTCCTGCTCGACGATGTCGTAGAATTCCTTGACCAGGGCGCGGATGCCCTCGTCCCCTCCCAGCTGCTGGTAGATCGACTGCTTTCGCTGTGCAGCAAAATACATGGCATGCCTCCCCGAAAACCGACCCTAGAGTAACAGGAAACAAATTATTCTCTCAAGAAAAATATCCCTGCTTCGCACGGGCCGCACCCCTTCGCGAAACGTGCCGCCGATCAGGGGCTGTGGGATCATGCGCGGCTTAACCGCATGGAGCTTCTGACCCATGCCGGCTATCTGTTAGGCTTTACTGTGGAAATTCTCCGACTAGCTTTGACAGAGAAAAAACAAAGGAAGATGTGCAATGGTAAGCCAAACGGCAAAGATAGATGGCTCGCTGACGCAGGATCCCCATGCGATTCGCGAAACCCGCGAGAAGAATCTTGAGGTTGCCATTGGCCGGCAGGTGCGGGAATTGCGCAAGCGGCAGCGGATGACCGGCTCGAAGCTGGCCAGCCAGGCGGGGCTGTCCGTCGGGATGCTCTCCAAGATCGAGAACGGCGTCATCTCGCCCTCGCTGACGACCTTGCAGACCTTGGCCAATGCCCTGCATGTGCCGTTGATCCAGCTTTTCTCGGGCTATGAAGAGCCGCGCGGGGCGATGCATGTGAAGGCGGGCACCGCCGTCGAGGTCGAGCGCGCCGGCACCCGCGCCGGGCACCAGTATCACCTGCTGGGGCATATCGGCTCGAACAACAGCGGCGTGGTGGTCGAGCCCTACATGATCGTGCTCAGCACCCAAAGCGACCATTTCCCCACCTTCCAGCATGAAGGGATCGAGCTGCTCTACATGCTCGAGGGAAGAATCGGCTATCGCCACGGCGAACAGATCTATGATCTCGAACCCGGCGACAGCCTGATCTTCGACGCCGATGCGCCGCATGGACCGGAGCATCTGCGCGAATTGCCGGCCCGGTATCTGTCCATCATCTGCTATCCCCAGGCCAAGTAACCGACTGCCTGCGCTGGGGTTTCCTTCGATCGTTCCCGGCCGGCCCTC
Organism: Paracoccus sp. J55; assembly: GCF_000513975.1. Classification (NCBI taxonomy): domain Bacteria; kingdom Pseudomonadati; phylum Pseudomonadota; class Alphaproteobacteria; order Rhodobacterales; family Paracoccaceae; genus Paracoccus; species Paracoccus sp. J55. Next base: position 12,595 of record NZ_AZVA01000047.1, on the reverse strand, counting down.
TCGCAAGAATTTTCTGTCAGGTAAAAAAAATATCTTGCTAGGCAATCAATTTTGCTCTTAGCTGATCCGTGACGGCTTCAACGCCAAGCTGAACGGAGGTTGCTAATGTGTGGCATCGTTGGCCTGTTCCTGAAAAAAGATGATCTGCGGCCCCAGCTCGGGGACCTGCTGACCGACATGCTGATTTCCATGACGGATCGCGGGCCTGACAGCGCGGGGATCGCGATCTACGGGAACGACGCGCAAGGTCTCAAGATGACGATCCAGTCCGATACGCCCGACGAGACTTTCGCGGGCCTCGAGGACAGTCTGAAGGCGCTGCTGGGCGCGCCGGTGCAGGTGCGGGTGGTCGACACCCATGCGGTGCTGACGCTGCCCGAAGGCTCCGAGCCCGAGGTCCGGGCCTATATGGCCGAAAAGCGCATCCGCATCATGGGTGCCGGGCAGTCGATGGAGATCTTCAAGGAGGTCGGGCTGCCCAAGGACGTGGCCGCGCGCTTCGGCATCCGGCAGATGGCCGGCAGCCACGGCATCGGCCACACCCGCATGGCGACGGAAAGCGCCGTGACCACGCTGGGCGCGCATCCGTTCTCGACCGACGGCGACCAGTGCCTGGTGCATAATGGCTCGCTCTCGAACCACAACCGGGTGCGGCGCGAACTGGCCCGCAAGGGCTTCGTCCCGCAGACCCAGAACGACACCGAGGTCGCCGCCTGCTACATCTCGTCCCGGCTGGCCGAAGGCGCCAATCTGGGCGAGGCGCTGGAGGGCACGCTGGACGATCTGGACGGCTTCTTCACCTTCGTGGTCGGCACCAGGAACGGCTTCGGCGTGGTGCGCGATCCCATCGCCTGCAAGCCCGCGGTGATGGCCGAGACCGACAGCTATGTCGCCTTCGGCTCGGAATACCGGGCCTTCGCGAACCTGCCGGGCATCGAGGATGCCCGCATCTGGGAACCGGAACCCGCCACCGTGTATTTCTGGGAGCGCTGACATGACCACCATTGCCAATACGCAGATCCGCGAAGACCTTGACATCGGCGTGCAGCCCCGGACCATCGACATGGCCTGGACCGAGCTGCGCGATCTCAACAGCACGCTTCAGGCGCAGACCGGCGGCGAATGGGTGATCGAGAACCCGCGCGGCGCGCATGCGCTGGCAGTCGGGTTGCAGGCGCCGCTGGAGGTGACGATCAAGGGCTCCACCGGCTATTACTGCGCCGGCATGAACAAGGAGGCGCGGGTGCATGTGACCGGCTCGGTCGGGCCGGGGGTCGCCGAGAACATGATCTCGGGCAGCGTCACCGTCGAGGGCGATGCCAGCCAATATGCCGGCGCCACCGGCCATGGCGGGCTTCTGGTCATCAAGGGCAATGCCAGCTCGCGCTGCGGCATCTCGATGAAGGGCATCGACATCGTGGTGCATGGCAATATCGGCCACATGTCGGCCTTCATGGCGCAATCGGGCAATCTGGTGGTGCTGGGCGATGCGGGCGACGCGCTTGGCGACAGCCTTTACGAGGCGCGGCTGTTCGTGCGCGGCAAGGTCAAGTCGCTGGGGGCCGACTGCATCGAGAAGGAGATGCGCCCCGAGCATCTGGAAATCCTGGCCGACCTGCTGAAGCGCGCCGGGGCGGATGCCGACCCGTCCGAATTCCGCCGCTACGGCTCGGCCCGCAAGCTCTACAATTTCCACGTCGATCACGCCGGCGATTACTGAGGATCATACGATGGACCAAACCCCTCGCACCCTGCCGCGCCAGAGCTGGACCTTCTCGAACGAGATCAATTCCGAGATCCGCCGCGCCGCCGCCACCGGCATCTATGACATTCGCGGCGGCGGGGCCAAGCGCCGCGTGCCGCATTTCGACGACCTGCTGTTTCTGGGTGCCTCGATCAGCCGCTATCCGCTGGAGGGCTATCGCGAGAAATGCGACACCTCGGTCGTGCTGGGCACGCGCTTCGCCAAGAAGCCGATCGAGCTGAAGATCCCGATCACCATCGCGGGGATGTCCTTCGGCGCGCTTTCGGCCCATGCGAAAGAGGCGCTGGGTCGCGGCGCGACCATGGCGGGCACCTCGACCACCACCGGCGACGGCGGCATGACCAACGAGGAACGCGGCCATTCCGAAAAGCTGGTCTATCAGTATCTGCCCTCGCGCTATGGCATGAACCCGGACGACCTGCGCCGCGCCGACGCGATCGAGGTCGTGGTCGGGCAGGGCGCCAAGCCCGGCGGCGGCGGCATGCTGCTGGGCCAGAAGATCACCGAGCGGGTTGCGAAGATGCGCAACCTGCCGATGGGCATCGACCAGCGTTCCGCCTGCCGCCATCCCGACTGGACCGGCCCCGACGATCTGGAGATCAAGATCCTGGAGCTGCGCGAGATCACCGGCTGGGAAAAGCCGATCTACATCAAGATCGGCGGCGCGCGGCCCTATTACGACACCGCACTGGCGGTGAAGGCGGGCGCCGACGTGGTGGTGCTGGACGGCATGCAGGGCGGCACCGCCGCGACGCAGGACGTCTTCATCGAGCATGTCGGCCAGCCGACGCTGGCCTGCATCCGCCCGGCCGTGAAGGCGCTGCAGGACCTGGGCATGCATCGCAAGGTGCAGCTGATCGTCTCGGGCGGCATCCGCACCGGCGCGGACGTGGCCAAGGCGCTGGCGCTGGGGGCCGACGCGGTCGCCATCGGCACGGCGGCGCTGGTCGCGCTTGGCGACAACGATCCGCGCTGGGAAGAGGAATACCAGAAGCTCGGCACCACCGCCGGCGCCTATGACGACTGGCACGAGGGCCGCGACCCGGCCGGCATCACCACCCAGGACGCCGAGCTGATGACCCGGCTGAACCCGGTCGAGGCCGGCCGCCGCCTGCGCAACTATCTGGCGGTGATGACGCTGGAATGCCAGACCATCGCCCGCGCCTGCGGCAAGAGCCACGTCCACAACCTTGAACCCGAGGATCTTTGCGCCCTGACCGTGGAATCCGCCGCCATGGCGGGCGTCCCGCTGGCCGGCACGAGCTGGATCCCGGGACAGGCCGGTTACTGACGACAGACAGCCACGGGGCGGGACAAAGTATCCCGCCCCGGGTCGGACATCCTTCAACAGGGAGAATATCGAATGACCGATATGGCCACCTTCGCCCGCGAGGCCGACATGGTCCAGAAACGGGAAAAGCCCCGGCACGGCGCCTCTGGCCCGCAGCAGAAGGCTGCCGAGCCGCTCGACCTGGCCGCCTATGCCCGCGACCGGGGCATCAAGCATTTCATGGTCTCCTTCACCGACCTGTTCGGCAGCCAGCGCGCCAAGCTGGTCCCGGCCGAGGGCATCGCCGAAATGCAGGCCGGCGGCGCGGGTTTTGCCGGTTTCGCGACCTGGCTGGACCTGACGCCGGCCCATCCCGATATGCTGGGCCTGCCCGACGCCTCATCCGTGATCCAGCTGCCCTGGAAGAAGGAGGTGGCCTGGGTCGCCTCGAACTGCGTGATGAGCGGCGGGGTCGATCTGGAGCAGGCGCCGCGCAACGTGCTGACCCGGCTGTGCCGCGAAGCCGCCGACATGGGCCTGACCGTCAAGACCGGGGTCGAGCCGGAATTCTTCCTGATGACGCCCGACGGGCTGGCCATCGGCGACCCGGCCGACACCGCCATGAAGCCCTGCTACGACCAGCAGGCGATGTTCCGCCGCCTGGACGTGATCGCCGAGATCTCGGACTACATGCTGGAACTGGGCTGGGAACCCTATCAGAGCGACCACGAGGACGCCAACGGCCAGTGGGAAATGAACTGGAAATACGACAATGCGCTGGCGACCGCCGACAAGCATTCGTTCTTCAAGTTCATGGCCAAGGCCATCGCCGAAAAGCACGGGCTGCGCGCCACCTTCATGCCCAAGCCGATCATGGGCCTGACCGGAAACGGCTGCCACCTGCATATCTCGGTCTGGAATGCCGACGGCACCAACGCCTTCGCCGACGACAATGACGAGCTGGGCCTGTCCCAGCAGGGCTATCACTTCGTCGGCGGCATCATGAAACATGCCTCGGCGCTGGCGCTGCTGAGCTGCCCGACGGTGAACAGCTACAAGCGGATCAATGCGCCGCGCACCACCTCGGGCGCGACCTGGGCGCCGAACAGCGTCACCTGGACCGGCAACAACCGCACCCATATGGTGCGCGTGCCCGGCCCCGGCCGGTTCGAGTTCCGCCTGCCCGACGGCGCCGCCAACCCCTATCTGGTGCAGGCGGCGATCATGGCGGCCGGATTGTCGGGGCTGCGCTCGAAGGCCGATCCCGGCCCGCGGTCCGACATCGACATGTATGCCGAGGGGCACACCATCACCGATGCGCCGAAGCTGCCGCTGAACCTGCTGGACGCGATCCGCGCCTTCGATGAGGACGAGGGGCTGAAGGCGGCCATGGGCGCGGAATTCTCGGCCGCCTATATCAAGCTCAAGAGCCGGGAATGGAACACCTATTGCGCACATCTGTCGCAATGGGAGCGGGACAACACCCTGGACATCTGAGCGGCGGTTTCCTCCCGGCACCGCGAAACCCCGATGGCGTCAGCCACCGGGGTTTTCTGTTGCCCCCGCCCGCACGGGCCGGCGCGCCGAGGGGCTGATGCCGAATTGCGCGCGGAAGCTGCGGCTGAAATGGCTGCGGCTGGCAAAGCCGGTCGCCAGCGCGATCTCGGCCAGCGGCAGCCCGGACTGGCTCAGCAGCTCCCGGGCCTTGTCCAGCCGCAGCCGGCGATAGAACTGCATCACGCTTTCGCCCAGCTGCGCCTGCGCCAGCCGCTCCAGATGCCGGGGCGTCATGTCGCAAAGCTGGCCCAGATCCTCCAGCCCCAGCGGATCGGCGATATGGCTGGTCATCAGCTCGACCATGGCGACCAGCGCCGGGTGGTGCAGGTCGTATTTGCGCGCCGGGTCCAGCTGCTGCGGTGCCTCGGCCTCGCGGATGCCGGTATGGATGAACCAGTCGCTGACCGCCCGCGCCAGCCCCGCCCCATGCGCCGAGGCGATCAGCGCATGCATCATGTCCAAGGGCGCCATGCCCCCGGCGCAGGTGAAGCGGTCGCGGTCGATGACGAACAGCCGCCTTTCAATCAGCGCCTCGGGCCAGGTCTCGCGCATGGCGTCGAGATGCTGCCAGTGGATGGTGAAGCGCCGCGCCGCCATCACCCCGGCCGCTGCGAGGATCGCTGCCCCGCCCGAGATGCCGCCAAGCGCCACCCCGCGCCGCGCCAGCCGACGCACGAAGGCCAGCACCCGCGGATCGCGCTGCGCCAGCGGATCGCCCCCCGCCACCACGAAGAGGATGTCCAGAGTCTCGTCGGCGTCGGCCAGCGCGATGGTCTCGAACCCGCCCGCGACCGAGCTGGGCATGAAGCCCCCCTCGGTCGAGACGAATTGCAATTCGTAAAGCGGCCGGCCGCTCAGCAGGTTCGCCGCGCGCAGCGGCTCGACCGCCGAGGCGGTGGACATCAGCGCGTAATCCGGCAGCAGCAGGAAGCCGTAGCGGCGGGGGCGGGAATCGGGACGCATGGCAGACCTTGGGCTTTCGCCGCCAGCCTGCCATCCATGTCCAGAACAGGCAAGGCAATGTCCCTTTCGGGCGCATCGGCCGGGTCAGGCTGTGCGAGATTCGAATCGACGAAGGAGATTATCGCCATGCATTTCTCGGGCTTGCGGGTCATCAGAGAGGCGCTGACCGGTCACAAGGGATGGAAGCCGCTATGGCGCAATCCCGAACCGCAGCCGGCCTATGACTACATCATCGTCGGCGGCGGCGGGCATGGGCTGGCGACGGCCTATTACCTCGCCAAGACCTTCGGCCGGGCGCGCATCGCCGTGCTGGAGAAAAGCTGGCTGGGCTCGGGCAATATCGGGCGCAACACCACGATCATCCGCTCGAACTACCTGCTGCCGGGCAATGAGCCTTTCTACGAATTCTCGATGAAGCTCTGGGAGGGGCTGGAGCAGGAATTCAACTTCAACGCCATGGTCAGCCAGCGCGGCATTCTGAACCTGTGCCATACCGATGCGCAGCGCGATGCCTTCCGCCGGCGCGGCAATGCCATGCTGCTGGCCGGCGCCGATGCCGAACTGCTGGACCGCGAGCAGGTCCGGGCCATGGCGCCCTTCCTGAACTTCGACAATGCCCGCTTCCCGATCAAGGGCGGGCTGCTGCAGCGCCGGGCCGGGACCGCGCGCCATGACGGGGTGGCCTGGGGCTATGCCCGCGGCGCCGACATGCGGGGCGTGGACCTGATCCAGAACTGCGAGGTCACCGGCTTCCGCATCGACGGCGGCCGCATCAGCGGGGTCGAGACGACGCGCGGCTATATCGCCGCCGGCAAGGTCGGCGTGGCGGTTGCGGGCTCGTCCAGCCGGGTCATGGCCATGGCGGGAATGCGGCTGCCGATCGAAAGCCACGTGCTGCAGGCCTTCGTCTCCGAGGGGCTGAAGCCCACCATCCCGGGGGTCATCACCTTCGGCGCCGGGCATTTCTATGTCAGCCAGTCCGACAAGGGCGGCCTGGTCTTCGGCGGCGACATCGACGGCTACAATTCCTATGCGCAGCGCGGCAACCTGCCGGTGATCGAGGACGTGGCCGAGGGCGGCATGGCGCTGATGCCGATGATCGGCCGGGCGCGGCTCTTGCGGGTCTGGGGCGGCATCATGGACATGTCCATGGACGGCAGCCCGATCATCGACCGCACGCCCGTCGAGGGGCTCTATCTGAATGCCGGCTGGTGCTATGGCGGCTTCAAGGCGACGCCCGCCAGCGGCTATGCCTTCGCCCATCTGCTGGCCACCGGCCGCCCGCACGAAACCGCAAGCGCCTATCGCCTGGACCGTTTCGCGCGCGGCTATGTCATCGACGAAAAGGGCGTGGGCGCCCAACCGAACCTGCATTGAGGCCGCCATGCTGATCCCCCATCCCCTTCTTGGCCTGCGCGACGCACAGGAATTCACCTATTTGGGCGATGCCGCGCTGCTGAACCGCCCCGACGGCATGGCCGAGGGCGCCGAGGCCGCCTTTGCCGAATACGTCTATCTGCGCGACAACCCGGCCGGCGTGCATCGGGAACTGTGGTTCCACGAGCAGGGCGACCGCTCCTGGCTGGTCGTGACCCGCGACACCACGACGCACGAGATCCTGGGCGCCGAGCTGGCGCGCGACGTCAAGCTGAAAGGCGGTGCCGCATGACCCGCCTGACCGGAGGGCTGATCGACCGCGCCCGCAGCCTGCGCTTCACCTTCGACGGCCGGAGCTATTCCGGCCATCCCGGCGACACGCTGGCCTCGGCGCTGCTGGCCAACGGCGTGCGGCTGATGGGCCGCAGCTTCAAGTATCACCGGCCGCGCGGCGTCTTCTCGGCCGGGTCCGAGGAGCCGAATGCGCTGGTGGAACTGCGCAGCGGCGCCCGCAAGGAGCCGAACACCCGCGCCACCGTGGCCGAGCTTTACGAGGGGCTGGAAGCCGCCAGCCAGAACCATGTCGGGCCCCTGGGTTTCGACCTGCTGGCGGTGAACGACCTGTTCTCGTCCTTCTTCGCGGCGGGCTTCTATTACAAGACCTTCATGTGGCCGCGCGCCTTCTGGGAAAAGCTCTACGAGCCGGCGATCCGCCGCGCGGCGGGCCTGGGCAGCCTGTCGATGCAGCCCGATCCCGATGCCTATGACAAGGGCTTCCTGCATTGCGACCTGCTGGTCATCGGCGGCGGCGCGGCGGGCCTTGCGGCGGCGCTGACCGCCGGCCGGGCCGGGGCGCGGGTCATCCTGGCCGACGAGGATTTCCGCTTGGGCGGCCGGCTGCTGGCGGAATCCCACGCGCTGGACGACGCCCCGGCGACCGAATGGGTGGCGCGGGCCGAGGCCGAGCTGGCGGCGCTGCCCAATATCCGCATCCTACGCCGCACCACGGTGTTCGGGGCCTTCGACCACGGCGTCTATGGCGCGGTCGAGCGGGTCGCCGATCACCTGCCGGAACCCGGGCGGCAGGTGCGCCAGACGCTCTGGCGGATCACCGCCCGCCGCGCCGTGCTGGCCGCCGGCGCCATCGAGCGGCATATCCCGTTCCGGAACAACGACCGCCCCGGCATCATGCTGGCCGGCGCCATGCGCGCCTATGCCAACCGCTGGGCGGTCAGCCCGGCGAAGCGCGTGGCGATCTTTACCAACAACGACGACGGCCACCGCACCGCGCTGGATCTGGCCGCCAAGGGGGTCGAGGTCGCGGCAGTGATCGACAGCCGCCCGGACGCGCGGGCGCAGGGCAATTACCGGCTGGTCCATGGCATGGTCAGCGATGCCAGGGGCCGTCTGGGGCTGCGCGGGGTCCAGATCGACAGCGACGGCCGCAGGGAATGGCTGGATTGCGGCGCGCTCGGCGTCGCGGGCGGCTGGAACCCGAACGTGCATCTGGCCTCGCATCACCGCGGCCGCCCGGTCTGGGACGAGGCGCTGCAAGCCTTCGTTCCCGGCGAGGGCGGGCCGCGCGGCCTGATCGCCGCCGGCGCCGCCAAGGGGCAAGGCAGCACCGCCGCCGCCTTGCGCTCGGGTGCCGAAGCGGCGGCCGAGGCGCTGGCCCAGCTCGGCATCGAGGCCCGGCCCGCCGCGCTGCCGGCGGCCGAGGATGCGCCGGCCGGTCTGCGCCCGCTCTGGCATGTGCCGGGCAAGGGCCGCGCCTGGGTCGATTTCCAGAACGACGTGACCGTCAAGGACATCAAGCTGGCGCATCAGGAAAACATGCGCCCGGTCGAGCACCTGAAACGCTGGACCACGCTGGGCATGGCCACCGACCAGGGCAAGACCGCGAACGTCACCGCCCTGGCGGTCATGTCGGAGCTGACCGGCAAGCCGATCCCGGAAACCGGCACGACGATCTTTCGCCCGCCCTATAGCGGCGTGTCGCTCTCGGTGCTGGGCGGCGGCGACACGGGGCCGCATTTCCGGCCGCGCCGCCTGACGCCCACGCATGAATGGGCGCGCGCGCAGGGTGCCGTCTTCGTCGAGGTCGGCCCCTGGATGCGGGCGCAATATTTCCCCCGTCCGGGCGAGACGCATTGGCGCCAGACCGTGGACCGCGAGGTGCTGGCCACCCGCAAGGGCGTCGGCATCTGCGACGTGACCACGCTGGGCAAGGTGGACGTGCAGGGGGCGGATGCCGGCGAATTCCTCGACCGGATCTATGCCAATGCCATGAAAAGCCTGCGGGTCGGCATGGTCCGCTATGGCCTGATGCTGCGCGAGGACGGCACGGCCTGGGACGACGGCACCTGCGCGCGGCTGGCCGAGGATCATTACGTCGTCACTACCACCACCGCCCAGGCGGGGCCGGTCTACCGGCAGATGGAATTCGCCCGGCAATGCCTCTGGCCCGAGCTGGACGTGCAGCTGATCTCGACCACCGACGCCTGGGCGCAGATCGCCGTGGCCGGTCCCAATGCCCGCCGGCTGCTGGAGCGGATCGTGGACGGGTTCGACCTGTCGAACGAAGCCTTTCCCTTCATGGCCTGCGCCGGGTTGACGGTCTGCGGCGGGCTTCGGGCGCGGCTCTTCCGCATCAGCTTCTCGGGCGAGCTGGCCTATGAGATCGCGGTGCCCGCCCGCTACGGGCAGGCGCTGGTCGAGCGGCTGATGGAGCAGGGCGCCGATCTGGGCGCGACCCCCTACGGCACCGAGGCGCTTGGCGTGATGCGCATCGAAAAGGGCCATGCCGCCGGCAACGAGCTGAACGGCCAGACCACGGCGCAGATGCTGGGGCTGGGCCGCATGGTCAGCAGCAAGAAGGACGGCATCGGCGCGGTGATGTCCCGGCGCGAGGGGCTGGCGGCCGAGACCCGGGTGCTGGTCGGGCTGCAACCCGTCGATCCGGCGCAGACGGTCCTTGCCGGCATGCATCTTTTCGCCGAAAGCGCGCCGCACCGGACCGAGACCGACCAGGGCTGGATCACCTCGGCCTGCCATTCGCCGCATGTCGGGTCGAGCATCGGGCTGGGCTTTCTGGCCCATGGCGGCGCCCGCATGGGCGAGACGGTGATCGCCGCCAACCCGCTGCAAGGCCAGAAGGTGGCCCTGCGCGTCGTCTCGCCGCATTTCGTCGACCCGGAAGGAGGGCGCCTGCGTGACTGATCTGGTTCCGATTACCGCTTTGGGTGCCCGCGCCCCCGCCCGGCACGCCTTCGGTGCCCTGACCATCGCCGAGAATGCCGGCCTGGCGCTGGCCTCGCTGGCGCTGCGCCGGGATGCCGCGCAGCCCGCGCCGCTGGGCCTGGCGCTGCCGGGGCCGGGCGCCTGGCAGGCGGGGCAGGGTGTCGCCGCCTTCTGGACCGGCCCCGGCCAATGGATGATCGAGGCCGAGGAGCGTGCCGCCGAGGATTTCGCCGCCGCGCTGGCGGCCGAGGCGCCGGGCTGCTCGGTCACCGAACAGACCGACGGCTGGACCGCGTTCGAGATCGCCTCGGATCGCGGCGGTGCCCCGATCCGGGCGCTGCTGGAAAAGCTGGTGAACATCGACGCCGCGGCCTTCGGGCCGGGCTCGGCCACGCGCACCGGCCTGCATCACATGAGCGTCTTCCTGATCCGCCGGGCCGAGGATCGGCTGGCGGTGATCGGCATGCGGTCCCTGGCCGGCGCGCTCTGGCATGCGCTCGGGGAAACCGCCGGGCGCCTGAAGGGAGAAAGGACATGAACATGGCTGCAAGGAATGGCGGCGCGATCATCGACGGCAAGGCTTTTGCGGCCGGGGTTCGGGCGCGGGTTGCCGGGCATGTGGGGCGGCTGCAGGCCGCGCACGGGGTGGTGCCGGGCCTGGCGGTGGTGCTGGTGGGCGAGGATCCGGCCAGCCAGGTCTATGTCAGGAACAAGGGCATCCAGACCCGCGAGGCCGGCATGGCGAGCTTCGAGCACAAGCTGCCGGCCGAGACCGCGCAGGCGGAACTGCTGGCGCTGATCGAAGGGCTGAATGCCGATCCGGCGGTGCATGGCATCCTGGTGCAGCTGCCGCTGCCCGCGCATATGGACGCCGATGCGGTGATCAACGCCATCGATCCCGCGAAGGACGTGGACGGGTTCCACATCTCGAATGTCGGGCTGCTGGGGACCGGGCAGAAGAGCATGGTGCCCTGCACGCCCCTGGGCTGCCTGATGCTGCTCCGCGACCGGCTGGGCGATCTTTCCGGGCTGAACGCGGTGGTGGTGGGGCGCTCGAACATCGTCGGCAAGCCGATGGCGCAGCTGCTGCTGGGCGACAGTTGCACGGTGACCATCGCGCATTCGCGCACGAAGGACCTGGCCGGCCTGTGCCGGACGGCCGACATCCTGGTCGCGGCGGTGGGCCGGCCGCGGATGATCCGCGGCGACTGGATCAGGCCGGGGGCGACGGTGATCGACGTGGGCATCAACCGCATCGCGGAGGAGGGCCGCTCGCGCCTGGTCGGCGACGTGGATTTCGAGGCCGCCGCGCAGGTCGCCGGCGCCATCACCCCGGTGCCGGGGGGCGTCGGGCCGATGACCATCGCCTGCCTGCTGGCGAATACGCTGACCGCCTGCTGCCGGGCCAATGGCTGGCCCGAGCCCGAGGGCCTGACCGCCTGAGCGCGCCGCCGGACCGGGGCGCTGCCCCGGACCCCGGGATATTTGCACAAGAAAGAAATCAGGGCCTTTGCCCTTGCAAGACAGTGGAGAAACCGATGAACAAGTTCTGCCTGACCGTTGCCTGCGAATCCACGCGCGGCATCGTGGCCGCCATCTCGGGCTTTCTGGCCGAGAATGGCTGCAACATCACCGATTCCAGCCAGTTCGACGACCCGCAGACCGGCAAGTTCTTCATGCGCGTCAGCTTCGTCTCCGAGGAGGGCGTGGGGCTGGAGGAATTGCGCGCCGGGCTGGCCGAGCCGGCCAAGCCCTTCGGCATGGACTACGCCATCCATGACGAGGCCGAGAAGATGAAGGTGGTGATCATGGTCAGCCGCTTCGGGCATTGCCTGAACGACCTTCTCTATCGCTGGCGCATCGGGGCCTTGCCGATCGACATCGTGGCGGTGATCAGCAATCACATGGACTATCAGAAGGTGGTGGTGAACCACGACATTCCCTTCCACTGCATCAAGGTCACCAAGGAGAACAAGCCGCAGGCCGAGGCGCAGCTGATGGCGGTGGTCGAGGATTCGGGTGCCGAGCTGGTGGTGCTGGCGCGCTACATGCAGGTGCTCTCGGACGCCCTGTGCAAGAAGATGTCGGGGCGGATCATCAACATCCATCATTCCTTCCTGCCGAGCTTCAAGGGCGCCAACCCCTACAAGCAGGCCTTCGAGCGCGGGGTGAAGCTGATCGGCGCGACCAGCCATTACGTGACCGCGGATCTGGACGAGGGCCCGATCATCGAGCAGGACATCATCCGGGTGACGCATGCGCAATCGCCCGAGGATTATGTCAGTCTCGGCCGCGACGTGGAAAGCCAGGTCCTGGCCCGCGCCATCCACGCCCATATCCACCGCCGGGTGTTCCTCAACGGCAACAAGACCGTCGTCTTCCCGGCGTCTCCGGGAAGCTATTCCAGCGAGAGAATGGGCTGA
>NZ_AZVA01000046.1:0-19665 GCF_000513975.1 Paracoccus sp. J55 | reverse complement strand
CGACGACGCGCGACCTCGACCAGTTCATATTGCCGTCGCCGGCTCTCGGTGTTGAGCTCCACCTGGGCCGGGGTCGATTGGCGCACATAGACCACCGCCTTGCGCTGCAGGATGGCCGGTGGAAGGAGATCACCGTCCATCATCGTCTTGCTCCAACTTGCTCGTTCCCGCCGCTTCGGCCAGCAGAATGGCCAGGCGCGTCAANACCTGCTGGCGCTCCCGTGGGCTCATTCCGCGCAACCGCTCCGAGTCGAACTGCATCTGCAGTTGCCTGGGGCTCGACGGCCCGGTGGGCAGGTCTTGCATCGGTCTGTTCCTTTCCGGCGATGACATCACCGGAAGAGCTTCGCCGAAGACCGTGCCGACTCAGAAGGTCATCGAGATCCGACAGGGCCGCGAGCGATACGCGCGGTGTGCCGAGGTNCATGCCNGNGCANGCNNCCGGNTCGAGCATCCANGCGGCCACGACCNTNAANATNCCAGGCAGCACCTCGATATGGACAAACTGACCGGACTTGCGTCGGTCGACACGCTCGACCCGAAACTGTCGGCCGAAAAGCGCGTGCCACCGGTAATGCACCTCAACAAGTTGCCCGACATGGGCAGAATGAACGGGTGATGGCCCTCGGGCGGAAGAACTACCTCTTCTTCGGATCAGAAGCGGGCGGCAAGACAGCTGCCATCGCCTACACGCTGATCGAAACCGCCAAGCTCAACGCAATCGATCCCCACGCCTGGCTCGCCGACACCATCGCCCGCATCCCAGACTACAGGATCACCAAGGTCGACGACCTGCTGCCCTGGCGATGGAACGGGTAGCGGTCAGGCCGGACGGTTACCGTGAAGCGTCAGATCGAGCGCCATCCGCTTGCCCTTGGTCGGCACCGGCGTTGCCACGATCTTCTCGATCAGGCCCGAGCCTGTTCCGTCGTTGGCGGCTGGTCCGGGCATCTCATATCAAGGCCGCGAGCTCGGCGAGTTTTGCGATGGTATTCATGTTGCGAGCGGTGCCATCCGCGGCTGCGGGAATCGCCAGCTTCGAGCGGCCCATGCCCGCCGCGCCATAAGCCACATAGATTTCCCGCTTGCCCAGCCGAACCTCTTCGTCCTTCCGGTGCTTCATCGTTTCGAGCGTGTCGGCGGGTGGCGGGCTGTCCAGAAATATGGCGACAGTCCCGCTGGGCGGGGCGTCAGGAAACGGGTTCGCGTTGAGAACGTCCGCCATTTCTTTCGCGGTGCGCAGGATGACGCCGACCGGCTTGCCGGCATGGTCTTCCAGACGTTTCTCAAGCGCCCGCTTGACCTCCAACGCGGGCCGGTCGGACGAGAATACGACATTGCCGCTGGCGATATAGGTGCGGACCTTGCCGAAACCCTCGGCGGCGCACATCGCCTTCAACTCCGTCATCGGCAGCTTGCCTGTTCCGCCGACATTCACGGCGCGCAGCAGTGCAACGTATGAGACCATTCGATCTTCTCCCCAGCGTCGGCAAGGCAGTGGCTGGCTGAATGCGCCAGCATCGTGCATCCGAACCGCAAGGTTCATCAAGATTTTACAGAACGGCCACGCTCATGTCATGCCGCCGCTGCATCAGTCGCGCCGGAAATGACAGGAAAGGGACAGCGCGGCATGACGGGTTTGCGGCTGTCGAACATCGGCAAGAGCTATGGCGAGACCAGGGTTCTGTCGGGTATCGACCTCGACATCGCGGTGGGCGAATTCGTGGCCGTGCTTGGCCCCTCGGGCTGCGGCAAGACCACGCTGCTGCGGCTGGTTGCAGGCTTTGACCGCCCCGATGAAGGCACGATCACCCTGGGCGACCGGCAGGTGGCGGGTGGAAATGTCATGGTGCCGCCCGAAGGGCGCGGCATCGGCATCGTGTTCCAGAACTACGCGCTGTGGCCGCATATGTCGGTGGCGGAAAATGTCGGCTATGCGCTGAAGGTGGCGCGCCTGCCCCGGGCCGAACGCGAGGCCAGGGTGGCCCGGGCGCTGGACACCGTCAACCTGGCGCCCTTTGCCGGCCGTCGCCCGGCTGATCTGTCGGGCGGGCAACGCCAGCGGGTCGCGCTGGCCCGCTGCCTGGCCGCCGGTTCGGATCTGGTGCTGCTGGATGAGCCGCTGGCCAACCTGGATGTGCATCTGCGCGCCACGATGGAAGACGAGTTCCACCGCTTCCACCGCGAAAGCGGGGCGACGCTGGTCTATATCACCCATGACCAATCCGAGGCGATGGCCCTGGCCGACCGCATCGCGGTGATGGACAAGGGCCGCCTGCTGCAATGCGCCAGCCCCCGGCTATTGTATCGCGAACCTGCCGACGCCACGGTGGCCGGTTTCATCGGGGGCGGGCTGGTGCTGCCGGTCGAGGGCCTGCGCCCCATGGGGAACGGGCTTGCCATGGCCGATCTTCTGGGAACGCGCGTCCGGCTGCGCTGCCATGCCGGGGAAACCGCCCGGCCATTGGCCATGGCCTCGACCCATCCCGCCGATATCCAGCCCGTCCATCCGGGCGAGGCCGGCATCCCCGCCCGTGTCACCGCCCGCACCTATCGCGGCGGCAGCTGGTCCTATGAGCTGCGCCCCGAGACGGATCCGTCCCTCCGGCTGCCCATGGTGCTGCCCGACACGGCCACGCCGCCCGAACCGGGCGCGCGCCTTGACCTGGCGTTCCGCGACCTCTGGGCCATCCCGCTTCCCGGCACCTCCGCTCCCGGTGCGGCGCCGATCCCTTCCTCCTCCTCTTCGCATCTTACGGAGCAATTCCAATGCGCCTGACTGTCACCACCCTTGCCCTGATGCTGTCCGCGACCGCGGTGTCGGCGCAGACCACGCTGACGCTCTACACCTCGCAATCGCCGGAAATCGCGCAGCAGACCGTCGATGCCTTCATGGCCAGGCATCCCGACATCACCGTGGAATGGATGCGCAACGGCACCTCGCAGCTGATGAACATCCTGACCGCCGAGCAGGAAGCCGGCGGCATCAAGGCCGACGTGCTGCTGGTTGCCGACAGCATCAATCTGGGCACGCTGAAAAGCCAGGGCCTGCTGCTGGCCTGGCCCGAAGCGCCGCTCGAAGGTATCGACCCGCTGATGTATGATGCCGACAAGACCTTCTTCGGCACCAAGATCTCGTCTACCGGCATCGTCTACAACACCCGGATCGCCGCGCCCGTCACGGGCTGGGCCGATCTGTTCCAGGACGCCAATGCAGGCCAGATCGTCGCCCCGAGCCCGCTTTATTCCGGCGCGGCGCTGGTCCACATGCATTCGCTGCTGCAGGACGCCGCCCAGGGCTGGGACTATTACGAGCGTCTGAACGCGCTTGGCGTGGTGCCCGAGGGCGGCAATGGCCCGGTGCTCAAGGCCGTGGCCGGGGGCCAGGTGAAGTATGGCGTCAACATCGATGCCGATGTGCTGCGCGCCAAAAGGGCAGGCTCGCCGGTGGAATTCGTCTATCCGGCCGAAGGCGCCACCTTCTTCACCGAGCCGGTGGCGATCCTCGCCGGCACCGATCAGGTGGAAGCGGCCCGGACCTTCGTCAGCTTCGTGCTGTCGGAAGAGGGCCAGAAACTGGCGGCCGAACAGGGCTACATGCCGGTCGATCCCAAGGTCGCGTCGCCCGAGGGGATGCCCGCGCTGTCCGAGATCAAGCTGATGCCGCTGGATGCCGACCGTGCGGTGGCCGAGGATGTCGAGGCGCGCGCCAGGTTCACCGAAATCTTCGGCGGCTGATCGGGATGACCTCCATCCCGAACAGCGCAGGGGCGCCGCGCGCGCCCCTTTTCCGGCTTTCCTCCGAAAGGATCGTTCTGGCCCTGCTGGCCGTGCTGATCCTGTCGGTTTCCGTCGCGCCGATGTTGCGGCTGGCGCAGGCGGCCCTTTTCGATGATGGCGGTCTGGCGATCGAGCGGCTGGCAAAGCTGTTCTCGCGCCCGCAGACCGGGGCGGCGATCTGGAACACCATCCATATTTCGCTGGCCTCGACCCTTGTTTCCGTGCTGGTCGGCACGATCTTCGCGGTGATCATGGTGCAGACCGACCTGAGCGGCAAATCGGCGCTGGTCTTTGCCTTCGTGCTGCTCCTGATGATCCCCCCGCAGGTGACGGCCATGGCCTGGATCCAGGCCTTCTCGCCTTCCAGCCCGGTGCTGGGCTTCCTCGGCCTGTCGATGGAGGCGGGCACGCGGCATCCCTTGTATTCCAAAACCGGGATCATCCTGCTTCTGGGCATCTACAACGCACCGCTGGTCTATCTTGCGATGCAGGCCAGCCTGCGCCGCATTCCGCTGGATCTGGCCGAGGCGGCACGCGCCGCCGGCGCCGGTCCGGGCCGGGTGCTGCTGACCGTGATCCTGCCTTTGGCACGCGGCGGCATGGTGGCGGCGGCCAGCCTCGCCTTCGTCTCGGCCATCGGGAATTTCGGCATTCAGGCCATGCTGGGCATTCCCGCACGCGTGCCGACGCTGATCACCCAGATCTATCAGCAGATCAATGGGCTGGGGCCAGGCGCCCTGCCGAACATGGCGGCGTTGTCCTTGGTGCTGACCGCCCTGACCGTGGCGGGCGTGCTGCTGGCCGCGCGCGCGGGCGATCGCAGCGATACCCGCGTCGATCTGGGCAGCCGCCCGCTGATGCTTCCGCTGGGCCGGGCCGGGGCCGTGGTCGCGGCGCTGCTCTGGGGCTATCTCATCGTTTCGCTGCTGCTGCCGCTGTCGGCGCTGCTCCAGACTTCGCTGGTTACCGCCTACGGCCTGCCGCTGACAGCGGAGACGATGACGCTGAAGAACTACGTCTCGGCGCTGTTCCAGCAAGTGTCGCTGCGCGATGCCTTCGTCACCTCGCTGTGGCTGACGCTGGTCACCGTGGGCTTCCTGATGCTGGCCTCGGTTTTCCTGGGCTATTTTCTGACATGGCGGCGCGGGCCCTTGGTGCGGCTGCTCCAATTCGGTTCCGAGGCCGCCTATACCCTGCCCGGCATCACCCTGGGCGTCGCGATGATCCTGCTGTTCCTGCGGCCGTTGCCGGGGATCGGGGTTTCGATCTATGGCACGCCCTGGATCATCCTGGCGGCCTATGTCGCGGGCTTCTTTGCGCTGGCGCTGCGCCCGGTGCTGTCGGGCTATGCCCAGATCGACCGCGCGCTGGAAGAGGCCGCCCGGGTCGCGGGCGCGGGCTTCCTGCGCCGGATGCGCGACGTGATCTGGCCGCTGATCGCCCCGACCGCCGTCGCCGCCGCTGTAATCGTCTTCATGACCGCGATCAACGAGATCCAGACCTCGATCCTGCTGATCTCCTCGGGCACCCGCACCATCGGGCCGATGATCATCTTCCTCGAGGAAGGCGGGGCCTCGACCCTTGCCGCCGCCGTTGGGTGCCTGATGATCCTGGGCGTGCTGGCGCTGATGCTGCTGTCGACGGCGCTGTCGCGCTTTCTGCCGAAAGGCGTGTTGCCATGGCAGTTCTGACGGCATTCAGCGGGTTGGGCGGCAAATCCCCGGCGGCCTTCCTGCTGGAGATCGCCGGGCGGCGCATCCTGCTGGACCTGGGCGAGGGGCCGACACCGGGCCAGCGCCCGGATATGGACGGCATCGGACGGGTCGATGCGATCTTCCTGTCCCATGCGCATATCGACCATGTCGGGGCCATCGACCTGTGGCCGCGGCTGGGCTGTCCGCCGGTCTTTGCCAGCCGAGCCACCTTCGACGCCCTGCCACTGCTGGGCCGGCATCTGCCGCCCGAAGCCTGCCGCGCCCTGCCGCTGCAAGGCCCTGCGCAATTGCTGGGCCTGCCTGTCTTGGTCGGGCGCAGCGGACATGCTATGGGCGGCATCTGGCTGCATCTGTCGCAGGAGGGCGGCGCGCTTTACATGGGCGACTGGAGCCGGGAATCCGGGCTTCTGCCCTTCGATCCCCCGCCCCGGGCAGATCTGGTGATCACCGATCTTTCCTATGGCGACCGCGATCAGGCGTTGGCCGAGCAGGGGCCGGCGCTGGCGGACAGCATCGTCCCCGGCACGGTGCTGCCGGTCCCTATCCTCGGGCGCGGCGCGGATATGGCGCTGCGACTGTCCGCCCTTGGCCTGTCGCCGGTTGTCTGCCCGCAGGTCCGGGCCGAGCTGCAGGGGGCGTTGCCCGATCTGCGCAGCGTCACCACCCCGTCGGAGGCTCGCGAGGGCGATGTGATCATTGCCGCAGATACCGAGCGACTCGGCGATCTGGTGTCATGCCTAATTGCCGATCCGCGAGGCTGGCGCTTCATCTTCACCGGTCATGTCGCCCCCGGCAGTGCGGCGGCGGGGCTGATCGCCGAGGGTCGCGCCAGCCGGCATCCCTGGAACGTGCATCCCCGTGCCCGCGACCAGATCTGGCTGGCCGAAATCACCGGCGCGAGGCATCTGGTTCCCGCCTTCGGGGCGTTGGACGATGCCCCTGAGCTTGAGCTGGCCCTGGCCCCGATCTGGCGACCGGACCGGATCTGCCCCCCGACAAAAGAGAGCCCAATCCATGCTGATCAAGGAAACCACCCGCGAGCGGGCCGAGAACGACACCACGATCCTTGTCCCGGTCCATGACCTGGTCCTGCCCCAGGGCCGGATCTGCCGCCTTTATGTCGGCAACCTGACCGGCGCCAGCGACGGCGCCGCGCTGCTGGCCGCAGGCATCACCTCTTCGCTGAATGTGTCGTTGAACATCGACGTCGCGCCCCTGCAACTGTCCGACGGCACCCATATGCGCCGCGCCAAGGTGGGCCTGATCGACGGGGCGGGCAATACGCCCGCCCACCTCGCCGCCGCCGTGCTGGCGCTGGAAGGGTTGGTCACGCAGACCAGCCCCGGCAAGCCGAACTATCCCGCCCATCGCGCTGGGCATGTGCTGGTGAATTGCCGGGGCGGGCGGTCGCGATCGGTCATCGTGCTGGCGATATACCTGCATCTGCGCGCGCCCGGGACGTTCCCGACACTCGACAGCGCGGTATCCCATATCCGCAGGGCGCGCGGCAATTCGGACACCTACCCGCTGCCCCCGATGCTGGATCTGGCGCGCGCGGTTCTGGCCAGCGGTAGCCTGCCCGCCCTGCTGCAAGGTTAGTCCTTCCCGGGTTCGTCGCAAGCGCGGCCGGCTTGACAGGAGGCGAACAAGCCGCAGCAAAGGGACGACAAGCGGGTCTCCCAGATCGTGCAGGTCCTTGATCCGCTGCCGAGACGCTTTTCATCGGGGAGAGCTGCCCGCCGTCACAGGCAGCTTTCTTGAAACGCCTTGTTGATCGGCTGGCCGGGACGGTGCCCGACCAGCCCCAGGATCAGCGCACGGCCGAGACGACGATCTCGATCAGCACGCCCTTGCCCAGTTCGGCTACGCCGATGGTGGCGCGGGTCGGCAGATGCCCGGCGGGCAGCCATTCCAGCCAAGCCTCATTCATGCCCTCCTTCTGGTCGAAATCGGTGATGTAGAGCATCGCCGTGACCAGCTTTTCCTTGCTCGAGCCGACCTCGGCCAGCAGCTTGTCGATCTTGGCGCAGATCTGGGCGGTCTGGCCCTTCATGTCCTGGGCCAGGTCGTCGGCGATCAGCCCGCCGAAGTGCAGGATGCCGCCGGCCTCGACGATGCGGTGGTTGATCCGGGTCGGGAAATGGCGCTGGATCATCGGGTTTCCTTTCGTTGGGAAGGTTGTGATCACGCGGCGAAGCGCGCGATCGAGAAGGGCGCCAGGGGCGCATTCGTGCCGCCGGTGGCGATCAGCCCGGCCATGATCTCGCCCACGCCCGGGCCCATCTGGAAGCCGTGGGCGGAAAAGCCGAAGGCGTGGAACAGCCCCTCGTGGCGGGCCGAGGCGCCGATGACCGGGATGTCGTCGGGCATGCGCGCCTCGACCCCGGACCAGCTGCGGATGATCTGGGCGCCGCGCATGACCGGGAACAGCTCGGCGGCGGTCTGCGCCGTCAGGCGCAGTTCGGGAAACAGGATCTCGGACATGTTCGAGGCCGCATCGGCGCGGCCGCGCCTGCCGCCGCCGATGACCACGGTGCCGTTCGGCATCTGCTTGAAGGACAGGGGCCGTCCGGTCGCGCCCACCACCGCGTCGCAGAAATGCGGCAGGCGGTTGGTGACCAGCATCATCGGCGCGATGGCCTCGACCGGGGCCGGCTCGCCCAGTATCCCCGCCAGCCGCCCGCCCCAGGCGCCCGCGGCGTTCAACAGGCGCGGGGCACGGAAATCGCCCTGGGGCGTCGTCACGATCCAGCCGGCGTCGCGGCGGACGGCGGTGGCGGGGCAGCCTTCATGGAAGCGCACGCCCAATGCGGCCGCCTTGCGCTGAAAGGCGAAGGTGGTCTTGTAGGGCTGGGCGAAGCCGTCGCGCAGCGCCGCCAGCCCGCCCAGGGCGTGATCGGCGACGGCGGGCAGCAGGCGACGCAGCTCGGCCTGGTCCAGCATCACCTCGTGGTCGAAGCCCATGGCGCGCAGGTCGGCGGCGCGGGCGGCAAGGCTGGCCAGCTCGGCCTCGGTTTCCGCCACCTTGATCTGCGGCGCGATCTGGAAGCCGCAATCGTCGTCCAGGAAATCGGCGATGCCATACCAGATCTGCATGGAATGCTGCGAGATCGGCACCTCGGCATAATGCCGGCCCAGCCGCCGCACCCCGCCGGCGTTCACGCCCGAGGCATGGCGGCCGACGCTGTCCTTTTCCAGCACGATCACCGACATGCCGCGCAGCGCCGCATGCAGCGCCGCCGAGCAGCCATGGATGCCGCCGCCGACCACCAGCAGGTCGGCCGAGCGGCCGGAATGCAGCGCCGCCGTCATTCCGCGGCGATTCCGGGGGCGAAGCCGGCCAGTTCGGCCAACGAGATCGGCTTTAGCGGCGGCCGGATGCGGTAATAATCGGTGACCTGCGGGTCCTCGCCCTTGCGCGCGGCGATGATGCCGGCGACGGCAAGGCCGCAGACCCGGCCCTGACACGGACCCATGCCGGTGCGCAGCATGGATTTCACCTGGTTGGGGCCGGGGGCGCCGAGATCGACGGTGGCGCGGATCGTGCCGGCCGTGACCTCCTCGCAGCGGCAGATGATGGTGTCGTCGGCGGGAGCAAGCACCTCGGGGGCAGGGGCGTAGAGCGCCTCCAGGAACGGCCGGATCGCGGCGTCGCGCGCCAGCGCCGCCCGCAGCCGCACGATGCGGGCGGGATCGCCGCCGGTGATGGACAGCGCCACCAGTCGGCCCTGCAGGGCGGCGGCCCTGGCGCCGCCGATGCCCGCGCCGTCGCCCGCGACGTAAAGTCCGGGGACCGAGGTCTGGCCGCTGGCGTCCAGCACCGGGCGGAAACAGTGCTGGCCGGCGTCCCAGAGGTGATCGGCGCGCATCAGCCGGGTGACCTGCTGGTTCGGCACCACGCCCTGATGCAGCGCTATGCTGGTCGTCTCGATCCGCTGCGCGCGGCCGCCGACGGCAAAGACCAGCGCCCGGGCGGCATCCGCACCCTCGACGGCAAGGCCGGTGGCATGGCGGTGGATCGGCACGCCCGCCGCCTTGACCTTGCGCATCAGCGCCAGCCCCTTGGCCAGGTAGGAGCGCGCCCGCAACGCCCGCAGCAGATGCGGCAGCGCCGCCCGCGTCCGCCCGCGCGGCAGGTTCTCGACCACCGCGCGCGGCGGGCAGCCGGCATCGACCATCTGCGCCGCCAAGAGCCACAAGAGCGGGCCCGAGCCGACCAAAACCGCATCCTCGGCCACCACGCCCGAGCCCTTCAGCAGGATCTGCAGGGCGCCGACCGTGGTGACGCCGGGCAGGGTCCAGCCGGGGATCGGCATGGGCCGTTCCAGCGCGCCGGTGGCGGCGACGATGGCCCCGGCGCGCAACTGGTGCGAGACGCCCTGGTGCGAATAGTCGATTACCCGGTCGGTGCCGATGTTCCAGACCAGCGCGCCGGGCAGGTAGGTCGCACCCGAGGCGCGGAAGCTGTCGGCAAGGCTGCGGCCCTCGGCATAGTCGGGGCCCAGGATCTGCAGGCGGCGCGGGCCGGCGGTCTCGATGCCGCGATAGATCTGGCCGCCGGGGGCCGGGGCCTCGTCCAGCAGGGTGACGGAAAGGCCGGCTTTGGCGGCCTCGGTCGCGGCGGCCATGCCGGCGGGGCCGGCGCCGATAACGACAAGATCGGCGAAGGGGATGGTCTGCTGGGTCATGGATGCACCTCTGCCGCGCCGCGCTGGCGGCGCACAGTCAAGCCTTCGGTCACGGGGACCATGCAGGCCTGCCGGTTCGGCTGGCCGTCGATTTCCACCAGGCAGTCGAAACAGGCGCCCATCATGCAGAAGATGCCGCGCGGCTGGCCCGAGACCGCGCTGTCGCGCAGGTCGCGGATGCCGGCCGCCGTCAGGGCCGCGGCGACGCTGTCGCCGGCCCGCGCCTCGATCCGGCGGCCTTCGAAGGTGAAGCTGAGCGTCGCCCCTTCGGGGTCAATGCGCCGTGGCATGTCCAAATCTCCTTGCGGTGAAGCGTTCGACCTGTGCGTCCAGCCGGCCGCGCGCGATCATCGGCGCCAGGGCCAGCGCATGAGCGCCGGCCAGCGTGACGCCGGAATGGCAGTTGATGGAAAAGGCGCCGGGAAAGCCCGGGGATTCCTGGTAGATCGGAAAGCCGTCCAGGCTGAGCACCCGCACCGCGCCCCAGCTGCGCACCACCCGCAGCTGGGCGATGGCGGGAAAGCAGCGCACGGCATGGCGGGCGATGTCGCGGATCACCGAACTGACGCTGTCGGTGGAATAGCCGGTATCCTCGTGGCTGTCGCCCATCATCACCGTGCCCTCGGCGGTCTGGCGCAGCACATGGGTCGGCATCGGCAGCAGCGGCGCCGCGCGCTCGGTCACCAGGATCTGGCCCTTTTCCGCGCGCAGCGGGATGGTCATCCCCAGCGCCGGCGCCAGTGCGGTATTACCATGCCCGGCGGCCAGCACGATCTTGCCGGCGCGGTATGTCCCCTTGGCGGTGCGGGCAAAGAACCCCTGGCCGTCGCGCCCGACCTGATCCGCACGCGCATCCGGCACATAGCGCCCGCCCCGCGCGGCGATGGCGGCGTGCAGCCCGCGCAGCAGCCGCAGCGGGCTGGCATGGCCGTCATGCGGCGACCAGCTGGCGCCGATCACGTCCGGCCCCAGCCCCGGCAGCATGGCGTCGAGCTGCTGGCGGTCGATGATCTCGGCCCCGTAGCCTGCGGCGCCGTTCACGTTGTGCATGCGGGCGATCTGGGCGCGCTTGGCCTCCAGCTCGGATTCCGACAGCATGAAATGCACGCCGCCGGGCTTTTCGTAATCGGGCGAGATGCCGCTGTCCTGCTCCAGCAACCCGGCGAATTCCGGCCAGAGATCCGCGGAATGCCGGGTCCAGCGGGCATAGTCGTGCAGGCCGTCGCCCTTGGACTGCACCCAGACCAGCCCGAAATTGCCCCGGCTGGCGCGCAGCGCCACGTCGCCTTCGTCCAGGACGGTCACCCGCTCGCCCTCGCGCGCGAGGCCGTAGGCCAGCGCTGCGCCGACCAATCCGCCACCGACCACCAGCGTGTCGGCGGCGCGTTCGTTGGAAGTCATGTCTTGCCTTCTCCGATCAGGAGTTTGTCGAGCCCGTAAAGCCGGTCCACCGCCAGCATCAGGGCCACCGTGAACAGGATCGCCACCGTCGAGACCGAGGCGACCAGCGGGTCCGTGGTCTGCGCGATATGCGAGAACATCCGCACCGGCAGCGTCGTGGTCGAGGGGCTGGCGATGAACACCGTCACCGTCAGTTCGTCGAAGCTGGTGATGAAGGCCAGCACCCAGCCGCCGACGATGCCCGGCAGGATGGTGGGTAGGGTGATGCGGCGAAACACCGTCCAGTCGGATGCGCCCATGGCGACGGCCGCCCGCTCGGTCGCGGCGTCCAGTCCCACCACCGAGGCCAGCACCAGCCGCAGGATGAAGGGCGTGACGATCACCACATGGCACAGCATCATGCCAGTGAAGGTGCCGCTGATGCCCACCAGCGTCAGGAAGCGCAGGAAGGCGATGCCCAGCACCACCGTCGGCACCATGAGCGGCGACATGAACAGCGCCTGCAGCGCCTCGCGACCCCGGAAGCTGCCGCGACCGATGGCCAGCGCCGCCGGCACCGCCAGCACCGTGGCCAGCGTCGCCGCGATCAGCGCCAGCTTCAGGCTGATCCAGGCCGCGGCGATGAAGTCGGGATTGTCGAGGATGGCCCGGAACCAGCGCAGCGACAGGCCGCTGGGCGGAAATTCCAGATAGCCCGTGGGCGTGAAGGACACGCCGATCACGACGAGGATCGGGGCCAGCATGAACAGCGCGAACAGTGCGCAGAAGGCCTTGGCGAAGATCCCGTTGCGTCTCATGCGTATTCCTTTCCGACGCGGGCCTCGACCAGCCGAGTCCAGATCAGCATCACCGCCATGATCGCCACCAGCAGGATCATCGCGATGGCGGCGCCAAGCGGCCAGTTCAGCGTGTTCATGAACTCGTCATGCACGGCGGTGGCGGCGACCTTGACCCGGCGCCCGCCGATGATCGCGGGCGTCGCGAAGGCCGAGGCCGAAAGCGCGAAGACGATCAGCGACCCCGACAGCACACCCGGCATCGCCTGCGGCAGCACCACACGGCGAAACACCGTCCAGGGCCGTGCGCCCAGCGATTCCGCCGCCGCCTCGGCCGAGGCATCGGCGCGCTGCAGCGCCGCCCAGACCGCCAGCACCATATAGGGCAGCATGACATGGACCAGCGCCAGCACGATCCCGCCCGAGCTGTACATCAGCCGGATCGGCCGCTCGATCAGGCCAAGATCCATCAGCGCGCCGTTCAGCACGCCCTTGTTGCCCAAGATGATCGCCCAGCCCAGCGTGCGCACCACGACCGAGATCAGCAGCGGACCCAGCACCACCAGCACCATGACCGAGCGCCAGAACGGCGTCATCCGGTTCAGGAACCAGGCCAGCGGCACACCGATGGCGGCGCAGATCAGCGTCGTGGCCAGCGCGATGCCGAAGGTGCGGCCGAAGATCTCGTAGAAATAGCCGTCGCCCAGCACCTCGGCATAGTTCGCCAGGCTCAGATCGCCGCCGATGCCCTCGTAGAAGTCGAAACTGTTGAAGCTGAGCACCAGCGTCATCAGCAGCGGCACCAGCAGCATCAGCGCGAAAAGCAGCAGCATCGGCGCCGACAGCAGCCATTTGCGCGCGGCGGGCGGCAGCGCGGGGCGCGCGGTCTCGCGCAGGGTTTCGGTGGATGCCATGGTCATGCCGCGCCCTCGACCGGCAGGATGCGCAGATGGTCGCGCTGCCATGACAGGTGCACGGTCTCGCCCGGGGCCGCCTCGGGGCGGCCGGTATTGCGGCGCAGGATCAGCAGCGGCCCCAGCGGCGTTTCCACCTTCAACAGCCACTGATCGCCCAGGAACACTTGTTCCGAGACGGTGCCCGAGACCAGCCCCTCGCCCTCGGCCACCAGTTCGATGCGTTCCGGGCGCAGCGCCAGTTCCACCTCGCCCGGCGGCAGATCGGCCGCGGGGCCCTGCAGGCGCAGCCCGCCCAGGTCCAGCGCCGAGCCCTCGGGGCCCTTGCCGAACAGGCGCCCGCGCAGGCTGTTGCTTTTGCCCAGAAAGCCCGAGACGAAAGAGGTCTGCGGCGCCTCGTAGGCATCGAAGGGGGCGGCGGCCTGTTGCAGCCGGCCGCGCTCCATGACGATGACCTGATCGCTCAGCGCCATGGCCTCGGACTGGTCATGCGTGACCAGCAGCGTGGTGACGCCGGCCTCGCGCTGGATGCGGCGCAGTTCCAGCTGCATCTCTTCGCGCAGCTTGGCGTCCAGGTTCGACAGCGGCTCGTCCAGCAGCAGCAGTTCGGGTTGGATCACCAGTGCCCGGGCCAGGGCCACGCGCTGGCGCTGGCCGCCGGACATGGCGCGCGGATAGCGGTCGGCCAGATGCGACAAATGCACCAGGTCCAGCGCCTCGGCCACGCGGCGCTTGCGCTCGGCCCGGTCGACCTTGCGCATCTCGAGCCCGAAGGCGACATTCTCGGCCACCGTCATGTGCATGAACAGCGCATAGGTCTGAAAGACGATGCCCAGCCCCCGCTGCCGCGCGGGCACGGCGGCCAGGTCGCGGCCGTTCAGCAGGATGCGACCCGAGCTGACCTCCTCGAAGCCCGCGATCATCTGCAGGGTGGTGGTCTTGCCGCAGCCCGAGGGGCCCAGCAGCGACACGAAACTGCCGCGCTCGACGCTGAAGCTGAGCGAATCGACGGCGGTGAAGGTGCCGTATGTCTTGGTCAGGTTGACCAGGTCCAGGAAAGCCATGCGATTTCTCCGTGCCGTAGGGTGCGGGAAACGGGCGAGGCCGTTGCCGGCCCCGCGCGACGGTTCAGGCGGTCAGCGCTCGACCTCGCGCGCCCAACGCTGGGTCCAGTCGTCGCGATTCTGGTTGATCGTGTCCCAGTCCACCGTCACCAGCGACTGGATCTTGTCGCCATAGGGCAGGCTTTCGGCCAGTTCCGGCGGCAGCACCGACTTGGTGTTGACCGGGCCGGCACCCATGGCATCGGCGAATTTCACCTGCACCTCGGGGTCCAGAAGATAGTCGATGAAGGCCTGCGCCTCGTCGGGGACGTCGCTGTCCACCACCGGGCAGGCAGCCAGCAGCAGGGCCACGGCCCCGTCCTCGGGATAGGCGAAGCCGGCCGGGAAGCCGGTATCCGCCAGCGACTTGGTGCGGCCCGAGCCCCAGACCGACAGCGCGATTTCCTCGGACTGGAACAGTTCCGACATCTTGCCGGCCGAGGGTTCGAAGACCAGCACGTTCGGCGCCACCTCCTCGGTCATGGCGGCGAAGCCGGGTTCGATATCCTTCTCGCCGCCGCCCGCGCCACGCGCCAGCATCACCAAGGCGTGCAACCCGTAGGTGTTGGAAATCGACGGAATCGACAGGATCTGGTCATATTTCGGATCCTTAAGATCCTGCCAGCTTTTCGGTGGCTCCCAGCCCTCGCGTTTGAACCAGTCCTTGTTATAGGTGAAGCCGGTCGCGACGAAGCCAAGGCCGATGGCGTTCTTGCCGATGCGGGCCAGTTCGTAGACATCCTTCTTGATCGGCGTATCGGCCAGCGGCGCGCAGAATCCCAGCGCGTCGGTCTGGTACATCGGGCCATCGTCCAGCAGCACCACGTCCAGTTCCTGGGCGCCCTTCTGGGCCTGCAGCCGCGCCAGGTTCTCGGTCGAGTTGCCGGGCACGAAGGCGATCTTCACGTCATGGGTCTTTTCGAATTCGGGGATCAGCAGCTCTTTCATCAGCGTCTCGAAAGAGCCGCCATAGCCGCCAACGGTCAGCGTCTTCTGCTGGGCCAGCGCCGGGCCGGCAAGTGGCAGGGCGCAAAGCAGGGTGGAGGCAAGGGCATAACTGGAGCGTTTCATCTGGCAATCCCTGTTGGTGTTTTTCTTGGCTCAAGGATTGGCGCTTTTCAGAAGCCTGACAATTGAGTTTAGTTCGGAGAGTCATTCCGTTTCATTATGGAGTCTGCATGGCACGCCCCAATATCCGGCAGATCGAGGCCTTCAATGCGGTGATGAAGGGCGGCTCGGTCACCAAGGCGGCCGAGATGCTGTTCGTCAGCCAGCCGGCGGTCAGCAAGCTGATCCAGCAGTTCGAATCGTCCTGCGGCTTCAACCTGTTCAACCGCGGACAGGGCCGCCTGGTGCCGACGCCCGAGGCGCGGCGCCTGTTCTCCGAGACCGAGAAGTTCATGACCGGCGTCGAGCGGATCGAGAACGCGGCCCGCGCCATCCGCAACACCGAGCGCGGCGAGATCTCGGTGGCGGCCTTTCCGGCCCTGGGGATGCGGGTTCTGCCGCAGCTTCTGGCGCCGTTCCTGGCCCGCCGGCCCGAAGTGCGGATGACGATCCTGACGCAGAACTCGCCCGATATTTCCCAATCCATGCTGGCCCGGGCGGCGGATTTCGGTATCTCGCTGGTGCCCTCGCAGGCGCCAGGGATCCATTGCCGGCCCTTCGTCCAGATGAAGATGGTCTGTGCCTTGCCGGCAAACCACCGGTTGGCGGGGCTGACCAGCATCGACCTGGCCCAGCTGGAGGGCGAGGCGATAATCGCGCTGGGGCGCGACGACCAGTCCCATCGCGTGATCGTGGAGGCGCTGAGCCATGCAGGGGTGCAGGTCGAAACCCGCGCCGAGGTGCAGATGGCCGACACGGCCTGCGTGCTGGTCAGTCAGGGCTTCGGATTTGCCATCGTGCCCGCCATGGCGCGAATGAGCTGGGATAGCGGTGGCATCGCCTTCGTGCCGATCCAGCCGGCGCCGCGCATGATGATGTGGCTTTACACCTCGTCATGGGAGCCGACATCGCAACTGGCCCAGGCGCTGATCGACCGTGTACGGCAGGGCCTGCTGCAGGTGGATGACCTGTTTCTGGCGCCGCCCTGATCAGCCTGTTCCCATGGGATGGACGTTGACGCCTAAGGCTGCGCCTCCGCGAACCGGTCACGCGTTTGCCGAATGACGGCCATTACCGACGATGTTCCGTAGCGATCAGATAGGGCCCTTGGGCATCGATGACGAAGGCGACATAGACGAACCCCTTCCAGGTCGCGACGTAGGTGAAATCGCTGACCTAGAGCATGTTGGGCGCCGGCACGCGAAACTCGCGGTTCACCTTGTCCAGCGGGCATGGGGCCTTCTTGTCTGGGAACGTCGTCCTGTGCGGCTTGCCGCGGATGATGCCTTGGATGCCCATGTCTTTCATCAGCCTTGTCACCGTGCAACGCGCGATCTCGAAGCCTTCCCGGACGAGCTGCCGCTAGGCCTTGTGGACGCCATCGACCCGCCAGTTCTCTTCGAACATACGTTGGATCTCGGGCCGCAGGGCGGCATCACGACGGGCACGGTCCGACAACCGCGCCGGATCAGCCCGCTTTGCCAGGTGATCGTAGTAGGTGGAATGGGTGATCGGCAGCTCCGTGCAGATCGGCTCGACCCCGTGCGCATCACGATGCGCCTCAATGAAACCCACCATCACTTCGACCGGCGGTCGAGCTTCGCCATCGCAAAATACGCTGATGCCTTGCGCAGGATCTCGTTCGCCTGGCGCAGCTCGCGGTTCTCGCGTTCCAGCGCCTTCATCCTCTCGGCCATCTCGGTCGGGATGCCCGCGCGTCGGCCGCTGTCGACCTCGGCCTTCTTCACCCAGTCATTCAGCGTCTGCGGCGGGCAGCCGATCTTCGCCGCGATCGACATCACCGCCTGCCAGCGCGAAGGATGTTGGGCCTCGTTGTCGAGAACCAGCCGCACGGCCTGCTCGCGCACTTCAGGGGAAAACTTGTTCGTCGTCTAGCTCATGATGCTCCATCCTACTCAGGAGTCGGAGCCTCCGGCAAACCCGGCGCGGTTCACCTTTGTTGCTGACACAGCTTTTAGGATTCTGACTCTATGCTGGCTGGGATGCTTGAAAAAGGTCTGCAATCAGACTAGATTTCAAACCAGTTGATGGAGATTCGCATGCGCGAGATCGGTGCCTTCGAGGCCAAAACGCATCTGTCGGAACTTCTTGCCGCCGCAAAGGCAGGCGAGACGGTGACGATTACCCGGCGCGGCCAGCCCGTCGCTCGCTTGGTGCCTCCAGCAAGCAATGACCGTGCCGCCGCCTTGCTTCGTATGGTTGAATTGCGCAACAGGCTCGCGACAAGAGATGTGCGGCTTGGAATCGACGATATTCTTTCGGCGCGTGACGAAGGCCGCCGCTGATGCTGGTCATCGATGCTTCGGCGTTGATTGCGTGGGTCATGCCGGATGAGTCTGGCGTGGACCTGGCTTCTCTAGCCGAGAGACACGAGGAAATCGGCGCTCCCTGGTTGCTGTGGGCCGAGCTGCGTAATATCTTGGTCGTCAACGAGCGACGAGGGCGGCTGCCGGCAGGCGCCGCCGAGCAGATCATCGAGGCGGTGGATGCCTTTGGGGTGCGGCTGGATACCAGGCCGGCGCATTCGGTGGTGATGGATCTGGCCCGCCGCCATGGCCTGACGGTCTATGATGCGCTCTATCTGGAACTGGCGTTGCGTCAGGGCTCTTCCCTGACCAGCCTGGATGCGGCTCTTATCCAGGCTGCCCAGGCTGAAGGTGTGGCGGTTGAGCACAGATAGCGCCTTTCCCGATCTCGGATATTGCACCTATTTCAGCGGCCTGCCAGAGCTCGCCTGCCATTGTCCGAAAACATCGCCGGGAAATCGGTCCGCGACACCACCCCGTCCAGCCTTGCGCCCAGCTCCATCGCGTAGCGAACCGAGCCCTCGGGGAAGGGATCGCTGTTCACCTGGCCGAAATCGGTCGAGAGCAGGACGCGCTCGGGACCGGTCTTGCGAATGGCTAGACGTGCCGGATATTGGCTTTCACCTCGGCCTCGATCTCATCGAAAATCGGAAACCGCTCGCTTCGGCCATAGACTGAACAGCCGTATTTCAGGGTACGGGCGACGATGAGCGCCAACACGGCGTTGCGATGCTTCTCGCCCTTGGCCCGGAATGCCGTGAAGAGATTCTCGTCGGCGTCGGCGTCGGGTTCCATGCCGGCAAGCCGGGGACGGTCGCCTCGCGGTTGTCGGGTAGGACGTGGCCCAGCACTTCCGCGGGATCGCGGTCGGTGAACTTCAGGAACTCGCCCACGGCCTCCAGCGTCGGAGGCACCACCGGCAGTCCTTCCGACCATTCGTTCTTCAGGAAATGCTGCTGCACCTGGTTGTAATTGCCGGTAAAGACGATCTCGCGCTGGCTGTATTCGGCGTCCAGCGCCTCTTCGGGCGGCTGCACGGTCAAGCCGCGGATGACCTGGTCGAGCATGACGGTGGCGGCGTTGCGGTCCAGTTCCTCGTCGGTGACGAAGTTCACATGGCCGGGATGAACGGTATAGGGCAGGTTCGGCATCTGCAGGCCCTTGGCCGTCATCTTGCCCTGCATCTCGAAGCCGGAGCAGATCATCGAGACCGTAGGAATCCCCATCTTCTCGACATGAATCGCTGCGCGGGTCACGCCCGCCGTGCAGGAACCGCAGCAGCCGACCCCGACCAGCGCGGCATCGACGCCGAACCTGGCGAATTTCTCAGGCAGTTCCTCCAGAACCTTGCGCTCGTTATGGCCGTGGATCTCTCCGAATTCGCGCCAGGAAACGAAGTTGATGCCGGGGTAGCGCTTCTTCAACTCGCGCTCCCAGACTTCGAACATCTTGTCGCCCTTGAAGATCCAGTCCCAAAGCTGGGCAATGGTCTTGCCTTCGAGCGTCTCAAGGCGGCGGGCAAGGCGGGTGCCGTCCTGGAATTGCCGGCTGCGCGGCCAGACCACTTCGTATCTGTTAAGGTCCATATCTCTCTCCCTAGGTCGTGTTGACAAAAGGGATTCCTCTGGCAGTCGTCCTATGATTCAAGCTCATCTCTACGTGGGAGATGAACTTGGCACGCAACCTGATATCCGACGATGAGTGGACCTTCTTCGAGGGCTTCATTCGTGCCGTCCGGCACCCTAACGGGCGGAAACCTGCGGACCATCGTCTTGTTCTGAATGGTATATTCTGGATCGCAAGGACTGGTGCGCCATGGCGCGATCTGCCCGAAGAGTTTGGCAAGTGGTCCTC
>NZ_AZVA01000005.1:0-224129 GCF_000513975.1 Paracoccus sp. J55 | reverse complement strand
CGAGAAGGTCATCATCTTCGCAACCGTGTCACGCGAGATGTTGAACACCCGCGCCGCTTCCCGCTGGCTCATGCCTTCCGCGCAAGCCTGGCGAACTCTCAGATATAGGTCCACGCTGTAAATCCTCACGCCCTCCCTGCCGCCGCAGAAAGGGAATAGGTGGACGACTTTTACGCCGCCCGCAGCAGCACCAAGCCACCGCTACCGTGGACGAATTTCTCACCGCCGTTCTCACCGAGCTTGCAACTGATGGGAGGTTGCCATGAAAGTCAGCGACTGCATGACGGCGGAAGTGAGAATCGCCAATCCTGAACAGACCATTCGCGAGATAGCGCAGATGATGGGGCAGATCGACGCCGGGGCGATGCCCGTGGGCGACGATGACCGGCTGGTCGGCATGATCACGGATCGCGATATCGTAATCCGCGGCGTCGCGATGGGGAAAGGGCCTGACACAAAGGTGCGCGAGGTCATGAGCTCGGAGGTCAGATATTGCTTCGAGGATGAAGAAGTCGAGCAAGTCCTGGAGAATATGGGAGACTTGCAGGTGCGGCGCCTGCCCGTTCTCAATCGTGACAAGCGGCTGGTCGGGATCATCTCTCTGGGCGACCTCGCGAGGAACGGCGAGGTGGCGGAAGCCGGCGAGGCTTTGAGCGACATCTCGGAGCCGGGCGGCGAGCATTCGCAAACCGCGCAATAGCACACATTCAGGGCGGACCCTTGCGGCCTTGGCCTCCTGTCGGTCAGCGACCCTCCCGCAAGCTCCCGGCGAGTGGCCCCGCAATGCAGGCGCAGGCTGGCCCCCTGCTTGCCTCCAAGGCCAAAGTCGGCCTTGCACCGGCCGGTCGCAGCCGGATGGCAATCAGCCGGTCGCTCACAGGTGCAAGCCAGGGGAACAGCCAAGGAGACCTCGCGGCCGGGGGCCAGCCGCTGTTCAGCCCCCGAAGCCGTAGAGGATCGCGACGCCGCCGAGAAAGACCGCAAGCATCGCGGCCGAATCGTAACCCATGCCGAGGACGGTCTTGTCTCTCCGTTCCAGCAGGCCGAGCAGCAGGATGCCTGTCATGACGATCGCCAGCAGGCTGGCGACGATCTCGAACCGCCCTACCTGATTCAACACCGGCCCGCCGACATAAAGGACATCGGTGAGAAAGACGAGAAGCAGGTTGAAGACATTGGAGCCCAGGATGTCGCCGACCGCCATTTCATGGCGCTTCATGCGCAGCGCGGCGGTGATGGTGCTCAGCTCCGGCAGCGAGGTCGAGATGCCGACCAGCAGGAATCCCACGAAGCTGGCGCCGAGGCCGGTCTGCTCGGCCAGCGCGTCCCCGGTCAGGGAAAGAAACAGGCCGGCGAGAAGGATGACCCCCGCCAGGGCCGTCAGCTTGAGACAGAGAGGCCCGAGGCTTTCCTGGCGATGCTTGTCGCGATCCGGCCCACCGTCGTCCCCGGATTCGTCGCCCGGTTTTTCGGTCTGGTCCTGGACGGTCCAGACCTTGCGATGCTCGTAGCGGGCGGACATCCACAACGCCCCCAGGCAGAGCAGGAAAAGCGCCGACGACCAAAGGCCGACCCCGAAGACCAGGACGTCGCCGACGGCCATGGCCAGGGCCGTGAAGGCCAGAAGAACGATGCCCATCGTTCCCTGGAACAGCATCGCGGGCTTGGCGATGAAGGAGGTCAGCGCCTCGCGGCCGGTCAGCGGATCGACGGCGGCAAGCAGAAAGAGATTGATCGACTCGCTGCCGAGAAGGTTGTTGAGCGCCAGCAGCGGGCTTCCGGTGAAGGCGGCAGTCGAGACGGTCGATATCTCTGTCAGCGAGACGATGCCGCCAAGCAGAAGCATTCCCGCAAAGCCCTTTCCCATTCCGGTCCGGTCGGCCAGGCGATCGACCAGCCGGACCATGCGGGTTCCGGCGATCCAGACGATCGCGGCCGCCGCGGCAAACAGCGTGACATTGAACCAGACGGAGCGGCCGCTGAAATCGAGCAGTTCAGACAATTGCCCGGTCCCAACCGCCGTAATGCTCGTCGCTGCGCGCGCCGCGCGGCAGGCTCAGCCCGATCAAGGCGATGCCCATCGCGATCTCGGCAGCGGTCGCGGCGCCCGACCCGCCGCCCAGCAGGAACGGCGAGGCGCAGATCCAGGCGCCGAGCGCAACATTGAGGAAACGCACCGCGCGCACCACTTCGGCCATGGCCGTGACAGCCACCATGACGACGAGGCAGCCGACGACATGGTCGCTGAAATAGAGCGGAGGCTGCGTTCCGAAGATCAGGGGCGTCGCCATCAGCACGACGCCGAGCGCCGCGCTGGCGGCGAGCGTCCAGGGGAAGGTCACGCCGCCGAACACGAAATCCTTCAGGAACGCGCCTGCGGAACGGTTCAGATCGGGCTCGGGCGTCTGGTTCTCGGACAGCGCCGGGCCCCCCTTCCAGAAAGTGCGCCAGAACGGCTCGCCCGCCCGCTTGGCACGCCAGAGATACTGGGCTGTCGCCAGCACCTCGTCGACCGAGTAGGGAATGAGGACGACCGTGACGGCCGCCTGGATGATGCAGAGCGTGCAAAGCGCGCCGATCAGCGGCGGCTGGATGATGATGAAGGACACGCTGACCACGCCGAGCGGGATGATCAGCAGGCCGAACAGGAAGACTATCCACGGCATGGTGCGCCAGCGGCGCCGGTCGCCGATGGCCCCGGCCAGGATGTCGACGGCGTAGGCGAAGGCGCCGAGCCCGGCGTCGGCGATGGGAAATCCTTTCGACACCCAGGAGGTCACGACCGCCTCGCTGCCGTTGCGGGCCGAGGTCTCTGCCGGGCCGAAGAACGGATCCCACAGCCCGTCTATATGGCCCATCTGGTAGGCGGCGAGATAGCGGGAGACGAAAAGCCCGACCAAGGCCAGCACCACGATAGGAATGCGCTGCGTGAAGGATGAGGGCGAATAGCTCCAGCCCAGCGGCCGGTCATCATCGGCCGCCAGCGCCCGGCGGCTGATGCCGGGCGTCGGCGGAATCATCACCGCGAAGGCCACCACCAGCATGCCGACCAGCGTGTCGAGACCATAGGCGGCCGCGCTGGTGGTCCAGAACACCAGCGGCGCGAACATCACCCATAGCCCGACGGCGGCGGTGGCCCATTGCANCCAGCGGCGGCGGCGCGCCATGCCCGCCAGCGCCAGAACCGCGATGAGCAGGCCGGACAGGATTTCGCTGATGCCGAGCCGCATGTTCCGGACCTGCGGTTCGGCGATCTCGTGGCCGAGCGCGGGCGGCAACGTCGCCGAGACCGGATCGAAGAGCCCGAGCGTCATCGGCGCGGCCATCAGCCACAGGCCCAGCGCCGCATTCGCCATCGGCGCCCAGAGTGTCCAGAAGCGATGCCGCTCGACGGCCTCCTCGACCTGATCAAGGCTGCGCTCGAGCGGCTGCCGAAGGCGTTCCTTGGCCTGATCCAGTTCCGGCTGCGACGCGGCGACCGCGGACGGGTCGAGCTTGTTCTTTTCATACCAGTCGGTGGGGTCCTGCTTGAGCCTGCGGATCATCTCGGGCAGCGTTCCGGTCAGGCTGTGCCTGGGCGCCCATCCAAGCAGCGAGCGGGCGCGCGAGATGTCGATCTCGTAGTGATCGTCGGAGTTTTCGATCATCCACGGCTTGATGTCGGTTTCCTCGTCCAGAACCTCGGTCTGGACCCAGGCGCCGGCCTTGGTCATGCCCTTGGGCAGGCTGAGCGTGCGCCACTCCTCGTTATGGATCAGCCGGCCTATGCGCTTCTGCATCTCCTCGTAGGACGGCGTCTCCTCCTCGCCGATCAGCATGACCGTTTCTTCGGGAAGCGCGGCGCGACGATCCACGGTGCGCATGATCGCGTCGACCAGGTCGTCCTTGTGAAGATAGGGCTGGCCCGCAGTCAGATCGCCGGTGAAAAGATAGGCCGTCGGCAACCGCTCGAAGATGCGGGCGATCTGCTGGGCGACGAAAGCGGCCCGGCAGTCCTCGTCGTAGACGCCCGCGAGCCGCAGGATCACCGTCCTGACGTCGCCGCGCTCGCGGGCGATCAGCTCTTCGGTATCGGCCTTCGACTGGGGATAGGCCCAGGGCGGATCCAGCGGGGAATCCTCGTCGATGCGCACGCCCTTGCCGGGGCTCGGCGCATGCACCAGCAGGGTGCTGGAAAAGACGAACTGCTCGGCGCCCACCGCCTTCAGCGCCTGAAGCAGCCGGCGCGTGCCCTGCACCGTCACGGCGTCGTATTTGGGATTGTCCTCGCCGGTCGTGTCGTAATAGGCGGCCAGATGGATGACCGAGGCGATGGGCCCGCCGGCTTTGCTGGCCGCCTGCCGCACGGCGCCCTCGACGCTTTCGTCCGAGGTGAGGTCGATCTCGACCGTCTCCACGCCCTGGATCGGGTGCTTCGGTTGCGCGACGTCAAGGCCGATGATGCGATAGCGGTCGCGCAGGCCCCTGGCGATGGCCTCTCCCAGAAACCCCGAGCTTCCGGTGATCAGGACCGTCGGGCGGTTCGATTCGTCATTTGGCATCGTCATCCTCCCGAAAAGGACGCTCAGCGCAACGCATCCCCCGAGCTGGCTTGTTCCAGCGCCCATGTCAGCAGGCGCCTGCAGATCATCTCCCGAAAGCCGTTCGCCCTGCCAAGCTGCATCCGGGCGAGTTCTTCCCTGCGATCCGTGCGCCGTGCGCCTGCGGCCATCGCCGAGAGGGCGGCCGAGGCCGTCCCCCGCCGCGTGGCGGTCCTCTCCTTCAGGAACGAAAGCGCCGGGAGCAGTTTTCGTTCCCCGGGCGTGAAATCCGTTCCGAAGGGGAACGNCCCGCCGCCGCCGCGGTTGCGCGCCTCGCGCAGGCGGCCGGGACCCGCGTCCGGGCCGTTCGGGCAGCCGCCAGGCGCGTTCGATCTTTCCTGCATCGCGTGCCTGCCGCCTCGCCGCGCGTTCTGGCGGCTGCACAGCCATTATTCCGCGGCCTCGTGCAGCTTCTTGCCCCGACGATGCTGACTCGCCAGCGGCGAGATGTCCTCCATCGCAAAGCCATCGACGGCAATCACGCGCGCGGTCGCAGCCTCGGCGGCCCGGATATGGGCAAGCTCGTCGTCGCTGATCAGGCCGCGGCGGTGCGCCTGTTCGGGATCGCGGAGCTTTGCCTCGCGCATCTTCTTCTCGATCGGGGCGCTGGCGGCGACCAGGTGGAAGGCTTCCTCCAGATCCCGGACCGGATGACCGTCCCGGCCTTCGCCCAGATAGAGGTTCGGCGTCAGCCGCTCGCGTTGGGCCGTCGGCTCCAGCAGGATCGCGGCCACCTGATCGGCCAGCCTGTCGGGCGGATGGGCACGAGGAACGCCCAAGGGGAATGCGAGAAAGCGCACGAGCCACGCCGCCCAGCGTGCAGGCAGGTTGGCCAGCACGCCGTCGAAGGCGGCGGCGATGCGGTCGGTCCCCGTCAGCATGACGTAATCGACGATCGGCAGGTCCTCCTCCTGCCGGCCCTCGTCCTCGTATCGCTTCAGCACCGCGCCGAGCAGGTAAAGCTCGGCCAGGATGTCGCCCATGCGCGCCGACAGCATCTCCTTGCGCTTGAGCGCCCCGCCCAGCGTCAGCAGCGCCATGTCGGAAAGCAGCGCGAAAGCGGCGGACAGTCGGGACAGCCGGCGCCAATGATGCGGCAGCGCGGCACCGTCGGGCGCAGGTGCGATGCGGCCGCCGGTCCAGCCCCGCCCCCAGGTGCGGAAGACGGTGCGGAGGGCATGGCCCGCATGGGCCCAGAAGCTGCGGTCGAAGGCGTCGAGGCCGGCGGCCTTGTCGGCCTCCGACAGCGCCGTCATCTCGTCGAGCATGTAGGGATGCGACCGGATCGCGCCCTGGCCGAAGATCATCAGGTTGCGGGTCAGGATATTCGCCCCCTCGACGGTGATGCCGATCGGCACCGAGCGGTGCTGCCCGCCGAGATAGTTCCTCGGCCCGTCGATGATCGTCTTGCCGCCATGGATATCCATGGCCTTCTCGACCGATTGCCGCATGCGCTCGGTCGCGTGATATTTCATGATCGCCGAGATCACGGAGGGCCGATGGCCTTCATCAAGCGCCGCGACCGTCAGACGGCGCGCGGCGTCGATCAGGTAGGCATTGGCGGCAAGGTCGGCAAGATGTTCGCGCACGCCCTCGAAATCGCCGATGGGAAGGTTGAACTGCCGCCGGATGCGGGCATAGGCGCCGGTGACGCGCGCGCATATCGCCGCCGATCCCGCCGATTGCGACGGCAGCGAGATGCCGCGGCCGGCGGCAAGCGCCGTCATCAGCATCTTCCACCCCTGGCCGATCTGCTTCCTGCCGCCAAGGATCCAGTCCAGCGGAATGAAGACGTCCTTGCCGTGAAGCGGCCCGTTCTGGAAATGCGTGAACTGGGGCATATGGCGTTCGCCGTGGCTGACGCCCGGCGTCGCGGTCGGGATCAGCGCCACGGTAATGCCGCGCTCCACCCCCTCGCCCAGCAGGTTGTCGGGGTCCCGAAGCTTGAAGGCGAGACCCATCACCGTCGCCACCGGGCCGAGCGTGATATAGCGCTTGTGGAAGTCGAGCCTGATGCCCAGCGTCCGCTCGCCGTCGATATCCCCATGCTCGACGACGCCGGTATCCGTCATCGCCGCCGCGTCGGAGCCCGCATCCTCGGACGTAAGGCCGAAACAGGGGATTTCGCGGCCGTCGGCCAGCCGCG
The DNA here is from genome assembly GCF_000513975.1 of Paracoccus sp. J55. NCBI lineage: Bacteria > Pseudomonadati > Pseudomonadota > Alphaproteobacteria > Rhodobacterales > Paracoccaceae > Paracoccus > Paracoccus sp. J55. The sequence goes on along the minus strand of NZ_AZVA01000005.1, from coordinate 217,403 downwards.
GGAGCCAGTAATCCTTCTGCTCCTCGGTGCCGAAATGCAAAAGCAACTCGCCGGGGCCGAGCGAGTTCGGCACCATGACGGTGAAGCCGGCCACCACGCTTGCGGTGGACACCGTTCGAACCACCTCGGAATGCATCGCGTTCGAAAAGCCAAGCCCGCCATATTTCTCGGGGATGATCATCCCGAAGAATTTCTGCTCGCGCATGAAGCGCCAGACCTCGGGCGGCAAGTCGCGATCCTGCCAGGCGATCTTCCAGTCGTCGACCATCGCGCAGAGTTCGCGCACGGGCCCGTCCATGAAGGCCTGTTCGCGCTCTGTCAGCCTCGCCGGAGGCATCGCCAGAAGCGCCTTCCAGTCCGGATTGCCCGAAAACAGCGCGCCGTCCCACCAGACGGTGCCGGCATCGATCGCTTCGCGTTCCGTCTCCGAAATGGGCGGCATGGCGGCGCTGGCCCATCGGAAGACAGGCTTGGTCAGGTAATCCTTTCGAAGCTTGCGTAAACCCATGATGCGCTCGGATGCCTTTCCGGGTAATGCGCCTTCGTTCGGATTGGTTCCTTGAGCGTCGTCACAGCTTGGTGTGCCGTCCCGGATGTCAGGCCCAGGACCTGCGGGCCTGCGATGATCGGGGTCGAAGGGTCGGCGCCTGGCGCGGGCCGCCTGCGGATCCGGCTCGAATGCGGTTGCAACTGCCGCAAAGGCGAAATCTCGCCCCCTTTGTCCGGCCGCCTCTTGCGGCGACCTCGGGGGCTGGGCGCGGATCGCTCTTCCCTGCCTAGCCGCAGGTCGTCAGGCCCAGAACCGGAAACAGCGTTAGCAGGATGGCCAGGAAACCGATCCAGCCGCCCGCGCGGGCGATCCTGCCGCCTGCGTCCCCGGCTTTCGGCATCCGCCAGAGGATCAGCGCCCCGCCCATGAGCGATGCCAACCACAGCGAGATCAGGGCGAAGCGGTGCAGGTCGCCAACCGGGGCGGGACGGGCGGGCCAGTCCAGCGCACAGCCCAGCCCGTGAACGGCATAGATCGCCGAAAATGCCGCCGCCCAGAGCATCGGACCCAGCAAGGCGCGCAGGGGCCAGGTCATGACAGCACCTCCTGCGCGGCAACCAGGCCCGTCAGGACGGCGGTGGTCGCCAGGGTGTAGTCCTGCCAGATGCGCCAGACGGGCCAGGCGGAAACCCGGCCCGGCGCGATCCGGCCGTCCCGGCGCTGCACGAGGCACAGCAAGGCAAGCATCAGCGCGATCCCGACATGAAGCACGACATAGCCCAGCCCCGCCGCCCGCAGAGCATCCCGGGCATGGCGGGTCGGATCGTCCAGCCCGGCCGCAAGCAGCCCGGCGGCAGCCAGCGCCGCCCCCAGAGCCAACAGGGCAGCTGACGCCCCCCGCGCCAGCGACAGCCGCGCCAGGGCCGAGGCGGCGAGCAGCGACAGAAGCAGCAGCCCCGCCGGGATCGCCGCCCGCGCCGTGCCCGGGCCGCTTTCCGGCGCGGGCCAGTTCGGCGCGATCACCGACAGGAACCCCACCGCGAAAAGAAAGCAGGCAAACAGCGTGCCGTTGGCGATCAGAAGGCAGACCAGCCCGGTCCGGGCCAGACCGTCCTCTACCGCCCAGTTCGGCGGCAGGCGCAGTCCGGGAGAGACCTCGACCGGGCCGGCGTCGCGGCGGCAGCCCATGAACCCCTGCCACTGCCAGGCGGTCAGCGCGATGGCGGCCAGCGCGACCGCGGCGGGACGGTAGAAGCCAAACAGCATCAGCAGCACGAAGCCCCCGATCACCGCCGCCGTGACCACCGGCAGGAGGGTGTTCCCCGGCAGCACCGCCACATGTCGCGGCGCGCCGCCCAGGGCCTCGACCACCAGCGTTTCGCGGCGGTCCCGCGGCGCGCCGGGCAACATCCCTTCGCCGCGCGCCAGGTCCAGCGCGGTCTGCCCGGGCAAGGGCAGCGAGGCGATGTTGTAGCTGGGCGCCGGCATCGGCATGGCCCATTCCAGCGTGCCCGCTTCCCAGGGATCGCGGCGCGCGCGCGACCCGAAAACGACCTGAAGCAGCAGGTCCAGCAGGAACAGGGCAAAGCCCATTGCCATGACGAAGCCGAACAGCGAGCTGACGAGGTTGGGAAGGATCCATTCGGGATTGTCGGGATAGGCGTCGATCCGGCGCGGCATGCCCAGAAGGCCGGTCAGGTGCATGATCAGGAAGGTGCCGTGAAAGCCGATCAGGATCAGCCAGAAGGCGGCCTCGCCCACCCCCTTCACCCGCGCGCAGCCGCTGAACAGCGGCAGCCAGTAGACCGCGGCCGCCATCATCGGAAAGACGAAGCCGCCGATCAGCACGTAATGCAGATGCGCGGTGACGAAGGCCGTATCATGCGCCTGCCAGTTGAAGGGCACGATGGCCAGCATCACCCCGGTCAGCCCGCCCATGACGAAGGTCGAGAAGAAGCCCATCAGGTGCAGCATCGGCAGCCGCATCTGCGGCCGCCCCTGCCACATCGTCCCGATCCAGGCGAAGATCTGCACCGCGGTCGGCACCGCGACCAGCGCCGATGCGGCCGAGAAGAAGGCCAGCGCCATATGCGGGATGCCCACGGCGAACATGTGATGCACCCACAGGCCGAAGGACAGGAACACCAGCCCCAGGACGGCCGCGACGATGGCGCCGTAGCCCATGATCCGCGTGCGGCACATCACCGGCAGGATCGTGGAAATCGCCCCCGCCGCCGGCAGGAAGATGATATAGACCTCGGGATGGCCGAACAGCCAGAACAGGTGCTGCCACAGCAGCGGATCGCCGCCGCGCGCCACGTCGAAGAACGGCCAGCCGAAGGCGCGCTCGATCTCCAGCAGCACCGAGCCGAGGATCAGCGGCGGAAAGCCCACCAGCATCATCGCCGCCGTGCCCAGCATGTACCAGGCCATCAGCGGCATGTCGGTCAGCCGCATGCCCGGCGCGCGCATCCGCAGGACCGTCACGATGATCTCGACCGCCGCCGCCACCGCCGAGACTTCGACGAAGGTGATGCCCAGGAGCCAGACATCGGCATTGATGCCGGGGCTGTAGGTCTTCGACGACAGCGGCGTATACATGAACCAGCCGCCATCCGGCGCCACCCTGGCCAGCAGCGCCAGCAGGATGATCGCGCCCCCGAAGAGATAGCACCACCAGCCAAAGGCCGACAGGCGCGGAAAGGCCAGGTCGCGCGCGCCCAGCATCTTGGGCAGCAGATACATCCCCAGCCCCTCCAGCATGGGAATGGCAAAGAGGAACATCATGATGCTGCCATGCATGGTGAATATCTGGTTGTAATGCGCGGTATCGAGGAACGCGCCCCCCGGCGTCGCAAGCTGGGTGCGGATCAGCATCGCCAGCATCCCGGCGACGGCGAAGAACACGAAGGCGGCGATCATGAACCGCAACCCCAGCTCGCTGTGGTTCACCGAAGACAGGAAGCCCCGCAACCCCGGCGGCCGGCCCCAGACCCGGTCCAGCTCGCGATGAAGGCGCAGCGCGTTCTGCGGCGGATTGGGGCGCGGCGGGATCATTCGGACTCCTCCGCGGTCAGATCGGGCGGATCGTCCGGCGGCCAGACCAGCACCTCGAAGCGCATCCCGGCATAGCCGGTCCCGGAAAACTCGGCCGAAGTGCCGTGATAGAGGCCCGGCGCATCCGCCTGGATCCGCAGCAGGTTGTCCCGTCCGGGCAGCGCATCCATCTTGCCGGCAAGGCGCGGCACCCAGAAGCTGTGGATCACGTCCTCGGACCGGATCACCACATCGACCGGACGCCCGGCGGGGATATGCAGCTGGCCGCGCGTTTCGACCATGCGCCCGTCAGGCCCCGGCTGGCGGAAGCGCCAGTCCCATTGCCGGGCGATGGCCTCGACCCGGATCGCCTCGGGGTCCGGCCGGGCCTGCAGCCTTTCGCCCACCCAGATGCCGGCGCCCACCACCGCCGCCAGCACCGCCAGCGAAAAACCCAGCCCCATGCCGTGGATCCAGAAGCTTTCGCCGGGCCGAGGATGCGGCGGCGCGGCGAAACCGCGCCAGACAAGCGCCAGCACCATCAGCGTGATCAGCACCGCCCCGGCCAGCATCGCCCACCACAGAACCGCGATCTGCGCCGCCGCCGGCCCGGCGGGCGCAAGGCTGGACAAGGGGCCCTCGCAACCCGCCAGAAAAGGAACCATCAGCGCCGCCGCCGGTTGCGGCACAGGGGATGCGGGCGCCGCCCGGTCCCGGCAGGCAGCAGGGAAGGTCCGGGCATGGCGAGACGCAGGCGGCCCCGCCGCAGGTTCAGGGATCCGATTCACGAACACCGCAGCTTCCACCTGACGGAATCCCGCATCGCCATCGCCGGGCATCCGATCCATGCCATGCTGGTGACCTTTCCGATCGCGCTGTGCATCTGCACGCTGGGCGCCGATGCGCTCTATTGGTGGACGGGCGACCCGTTCTGGCCCCGGACCGCGCTCTGGGCGTCGGGCGTGGGTTTCCTCATGGGGCTGCTTGCCGGGCTCGCGGGCACGGCCGAGCTGCTGCTGGTGCCCGGCATCCGCATCCGCGCGGCAAGCTGGACCCATTTCGTCCTGGCGGTCATGCTGCTCTCGGTTCTGGGCGCCAACTGGGCGATCCGGCTGGACGATCCGGTCGCGGCGGTCCTGCCCTGGGGCGTGCTGACCTCGCTTCTCGCTGCGGGCATGACCGGCATGACCGGCTGGCACGGGGGCAAGCTGGTCTTCGATTACGGGCTGGGCACGCAGGGAGGACCGGAACAGGATCATGGGGCCGCTCCGCGGGGAACGAGGAACTGATCCGGGATCAGGGCCGTCAGCGCCGAAAGGTCGGGCTTGGTCAGAACCAGCGCCAGCACCACGCCGATCAGCGGCAGCGCCAGCGCCAGCCCGACCAGCGGATGGGCCGGCCGCGCGCGGCCCGGCTGCTCGCCCGAGCGCTGGATCAGATGGCCAAGCCAGACATGGACCAGCACCATGGCCGCGACGAAGGCCAGCTTCGCCAGAAGCCAGGGCTCGAAGACCCGGGCAAGGAAGACCAGCGCGGTTCCCGCCGCGATGGCGATCAGCGCGGCGGGCGTGGCGAAGGCGATGTAGCTGACATCGGTCACCAGGCGGAACCGCGCGAACTGCCGCTGGTCGCGCATCCCGCCATGGGCATGCATCAGCAGGGGAAGCGCGATCAGCGCCGCGCACCAGCAGGCAAGCCCGACGAAATGGATGAATTTCACCGCCGCGATCATGCCGCCGCGCCCAGCCGCCAGACCCGCCGCAGCATCAGCGCCGCGACCAGCGCCAGCGGCACCAGACCCGGCACCCACATGACCAGCCCCGCCGCCTGCTGATCGGCAAGGGCCTCCACCCCCCAAGCCCAGCTGCCGGCGAGATGCTGGGGATAGAGAACGCGGTCCGAAAAGGCCAGCACCGCGCCGATCAGCCCCATCGTCCCGGCCAGCGCCCCCACCAGCAAGGCATGGACAAGCAGAGCCTCGGCGCTTCGGTCTCCGGGAAGGAACACCGCGGACCAGAAGGCCCAGGCCGGAACGAACAGCGCGGCCTGCATCAGCCAGTAGAGGGCCGCGCTGTTCCACGCCGCCGAATAGGCGGCCGGCACATGCCAGATGACCAGGGCGAGGCCCGTGACGGCAAAACCTGCCGCGGCCGGAACCCGGCGAAACGGCAGGCCGGCGGCAAGCGCAGGCGCGGCCAGCCCGACCAGCAGCAGGTGATGAACCGCCCGCGCGGAGAAAAGCGCCGTGGTCAGGGCGCAGAGCGGCGAAACGAAGGCGAGAACCAGACCCGTCCAGCCGGCTAGGAAAAGAGTCCTTGCCTCCGCGTGCCGCAGCCCCCAGACCAGCGACAACAACAATGCCGCGATCAGGACCGGATCGAGGTTCCAGCTGCTCCAGAGCCCTCCGGGTTCGGGCGTGGGCCCGCAATAGGAGGTGCCGATTTGCGCCTGCTCGCTGTCCATGGGCGCCCTCCTCGCGGCGATCTCTGTCCGGTTGCGGTGAAGCATCTGTCCAGTGACAACCGGCAAAGGGGGCTGCGGTTTCATCCGCCCCGCATGCGCATCAGCCGGATCGGCCCTCGGCCTCCTCGCGCTTCCGCGGCCGTCAGCTCCGGTCGCGGCGGCGCATGAGGTATACATCAGGCCGGCGGCCCGATCGCACCGGCCCTTGCCCGACAGCTTCCCGGCCCGGCCGCAGCGGGCGTCACGCCGCGATCACTCCCGCGATCAGCGTGACCGAGACTGCCGCCAGCCAGGCCGAGGCCAGGCGCTGCACCACGCGCAGCCGGCCGAGACCGCGATCCCCGATCCGGGTCAGCGTCCCCGCCGAACCCCAGAGCAGCGCCGCCGCGACCACCATGGCGCAGAACAGTGCCAGCCTTGGCGCAAAGCCCGGATCCGCGGGCGCCGGCAGCAGCACCAGGCCGAAGATCAGCGCCTTGGGGTTCAGCACCGTGGTCAGCCAGACCCGCCGCGCCGTCACCTCGTCGCCCGCGCCATCCTCGCCGCCTCGCCCCCACAGGCGGACGGCCAGCAGCATGACCCAGAGCGCCGCCACGAGCTTCAGCCCCACCGCCGCCGCCGGCCAGCGTTCCAGCAGCCCGGCGCCGAGCCAGGCCAGCGGCAGGATGGCGGCCAGATAGCCCAGCAGCTCTGCCGGCATCAGGCGCAGCACGGCGCGCAGCCCCTTCTGCGCCCCGGCAAGGCCCATCAGCGTATTCGTCGGCCCGGGCGCGATCAGCAGCGCCAGGACGGCGGAAAGGAAGGCCATGACGCTCATCGCGCGAATCCCCGGCAGGTCTGTCCAGCCCCGGCGGTTTACGCCGGATCGGCCGGCCCTGAAATTGACATGGATCATCGGCGCGCGGCTTTTCCGGCGGGGCGGGGGTGCTGGACAGCCGGTCCGCCGGCAAGCTAGACACGGGATCGGGGGAACGCATCCCGGGCAGGCGCAGGACGGGAACCGCAACCGATGTCGAACCAGGGCCGGAAACTGGAACAGGCAGCCAAGGCGGCATGGCTTTCCTATGTCGCGGGCAAGACCCAGGACGAGATCGCCGGCATCATGGGCGTCTCGCGCCAGACCGCGCAGCGCCTGGTCGCGCAGGCCATGGCCGAGGGCATCGTCAAGATCCGCATCGACCATCCCTTCGCCCATTGCATGGACCTTGCCGTCGAATTGCAGCGGAAATACGGGCTGGAATTCTGCCAGATCGCGCCCTCGGACGCGCCCGAGGTCGGGGTGGCGCTGATGCTGGCCGATGTGATCGAGCAATGGCTGCGGCGGCCCGATCCGATGACCATGGCGATCGGCACCGGCCGCACGCTGCGCAGCGCCATCGCGCAATTGCCGCATATCGACTGCCCGCAGCACCGCATCGTCTCGCTGACCGGCAATATCGCGCCGGACGGCTCGACCGCCTATTACAACGTGCTGTTCACGCTCTCCGACCTGGTCAGCGCCCGCAGCTTTCCCCTGCCCCTGCCCGTCATCGCCCCCAGCATGCGCGAGCGGCAGGCGGTCAACAGCCAGCCCAGCATCGAGCGGCTGATCCGCATGTCGGCCGAGGCGGCGGTGGCCTTCGTCGGCATCGGCACGCTGGGCGAAGGCGCGCCGCTGATGCTGGACGGGTTCCTGTCCCAGCCCGATCTGGACGCGCTGGTCGCGGCCGGCGCGGTGGGCGAGATCACCGGCTGGGCCTATGACGCCCGGGGCGCGCTGGTGGCGGGGCTCAGCAACGACCGGGTGGCCTCGGCCCCGATCCCGCCGCGCGAGACGACGCTGGTAATCGGCGCCGCCCATGGCGCGGAAAAGGTGCCGGCGATCCGCGGCGCGCTGCAGGGCGGGCTGATCAGCGGGCTGATCACCGATGCCGCGACCGGCGCGGCGCTGCTAGAGGGCTGACATCGCGGCGATTTCGGCGCGCTGCTCTTGCATGCGCAGGAAGATGCGCCAGTCCCGCTCGCGCCGCGCCCGGGCCTGCGGATCGGGGCGGGTGATCTCGACCGGTCTTGCGAAACGGGCGCGCGCCGCGCGGATCCCGCCCATGAGCGGCGCGGCGGCGGCGATGGCGGTGCCGCGCAGCACCGCGTCCTCGGGCTGCCAGTGGATCTCGGCCCCGGTCGCATCGGCATAAAGCTGGCGCAGCAGGGCCGAGCGCGCCTGCCCGCCGGCCATGGCCAGCGCCGCGGGCGCCAACCCCATATGCGCGATGACCTGCCGCGTTCCCAGCGCGATGCCCACCGCCGCGCGCCAGTAAAGCGCATCCAGCGCCTGCGCGCTGCGTTCCAGCGTCAGGCCGTGGATCGCGCCGCGCATCAGCGGATCGGCGAAGGGCGTGCGGCTGCCCTTGATGTCGGGCAGGACATGCAGGCCGGGCTCCGGCTCGGGATCGGCGGCGATGCGGGCCAGGATCGCGTCGTGGCTGACCGGCTGCGGATAGAGCCCGCGCACCCGCTCCAGCAGCGCGCCGGTCGCGGACTGGCCGCCTTCGCTGACGCTTTCGCCGGGCAGGATGGCGCCGGGATAGGGCCCCCAAAGCGCGGGGCGCGGCGCCAGCCCGGTCGCCATCACGCAGTTCGAGGTGCCGGCGATCAGCGCCGGCATGTCCGGCGCCGCGCCGAGCGCCCCGGCAAAGGCGTCGATCAGCCCGGCAGCGACCAGCGTCTGGGGCTCCAGCCCCAGCTCGGCCGCGCCCTGCAAGGAAAGCGGGCCGATGCGCGCGCCGGGCGGCAGGACCGGCCCCGGGCGCGGGAAATCGGCGATCCCGGCCTGTTCCAGCAGGTCCGCCTGCCAGCCGCCGCGATCCGGCAGCCAGGGCCATTTCGCCGCCGTCGCGCAAAGCGAGCGCGCCTCGATGCCGGTGGCGCGAAAGGCCAGCTGGTCGCAAAGGTCGCGCACCCCGGCCAGAACCGCCCAGACCTCGGGCCGATGGCGCTTGAGCCACATCAGCTTCGGCGTCTGCATCTCGGGCGAGACCGAGCCGCCGGCCCGCGCGACGATCTCATGCGGGATGCGGCTGAGTTCGCCCGCCTCGGCCACGGCGCGATGGTCGTGCCAGGCGATCACGTCCGGGGCAAAGCCCGGCGCCTCGACCGCCAGCGAGCAGGTGGCATCGAAGGCCAGCGCCCCGACCTGCGCGGGGCTGGCGCCGGCCTGACGCCGCGCCTCGGCCAGGGCCTCGGCCACGGCCCGCCAGATCTCGGCGAAATCGTGCATGGCCTGCCGGTCGGGCCCCGCGATGGTGGCGAAACCCCGGCTTGCGCGGGCGATCAGCCGGCCGTCGAGGGTGAAAAGCCCCGCTCGCGCCCGGGCCGAGCCCACATCCACGGCCCCGATCAGCACGCCGATTCCCCTTCCCTAGCCCAGCTCGGCCAAAGTCTTGGGCAAATCCCGGGCGTGGTCAATCAGCGCGTCGGGGGCCAGCGCCGCCAGCTTTTCGGCCAGCCGGGCGGGTGCGGCATGGCTGCCGCCCAGAAAGCCGATCACCCGCATGCCTGCCGCGCGGGCGGCGCGCAGGCCGGCCGGGCTGTCCTCGATCACCACGCAATCGGCCGGTGCGATGCCCAGATGCCGGGCGGCGAACAGGAACAGGTCGGGCTCGGGCTTGCCGCGCGCCACCTGTGTCGCGGAATAGACATGCGGCCCGAAGAGCGGCGCCAGCCCGGTCAGCGACAGGGACAGCCGCAGCCGGTCCGGCGCGCTGGATGAGGCCACGGCGCGCGGCCCGGAAAGCCCCGCGACCGCCTCGGCCATGCCCGGCACCGGGCGCAGCTCGCGGCGAAAGCGCAGGGCCAGCGCCTCGGCATAGCCGGGCAGCGCCGGGCCCAGATCGACGCCCTGCCCCCGCGCCGCCTCGACGATGGTCGAGAAGGAGCGGCCCAGGAATTCGTCATAGATGCGGGCGCGGGTGATCGGCGCGCCCAGCCTTTGCAGCAGCGCCTCGATCTCGACTGCGGCGAGGGGCTCGGAATCGACCAGCACCCCGTCGCAATCGAAGATCAGCCCGCGCACCACCGCCTAGCCCTTGAGATAGGCGTCGAGCGTCGCGCGCGTGCCCCTGTCCCACAGCATGGCCAGCCAGCGCGCGAAGGGTTCGGCAAAGCGCGGATCGCGGCCGGTCGCGCCATAGATCTCGGCCATGTCCAGCCAGGCCGAGGGATCGGACTTCGCCGCCTGCGCCACCTGCGTCAGGTGGTCCCAGTTCGGATCGTTCGGCTCGATGGCCGCGCCGCTGTCCGTAGTTCCGGCGCAATAGCGGCACCACAGCGCCGATTCCAGCGCCAGCCCGTCCACGGGCAGGTCGCGCTCCAGCCGGTGGGCGATGGTCGGCACGATGAACTTCGGCTGCCGGTTCGAACCGTCGAGGCAAAGCCTGCGCACCGTATCGCCGATCTTGGGATTGGCGCAGCGTTCGGCCACCTTGGCGAAATAGGCGCCAAGGTCGGTGCCGGGCACCGGCGGCACGGCGGGGATGATCTCGTCCGCCTCGACCTTTTCCAGGAAGGCGCGGACCTGAGCGTCGGCCATCGCCTCATGCACGAAATGGATGTCCAGCATCCCGGCCGGATAGGCGATCACCGCATGGCCGCCGTTGAGGATGCGGATCTTCATCAGTTCCCAGGGCGTCACGTCGGCGACGAATTCGACGCCGGCCTTCTCAAGCGGCGGGCGGCCGGCGGGGAAGTTATCTTCGAGCACCCATTGGATGAAATCCTCGCAGAAGACCGGGGCGTCGTCGGCGATGCCGAAATCCTCGCGCACCATGCGGCGTTCGCGGTCGCTGGTGGCGGGGGTGATGCGGTCCACCATGGCGTTCGGGAAGGCGACATGCGCCGTGATCCACCGGGCCAGTTCCGGGTCCGAGAGCCGCGCGGTTTCGGCCACCGCCTCGCAGGTGATCTTGCCGTTATGCGGGATGTTGTCGCAGCACATGACGGTGAAGGGCGCATGGCCCGCCGCCCGCCGCGCCTTCAGCCCCGCGACGATCAGCCCGAACACGGTCCGCGGCGCGTCGGGATTTTGCGCATCCGCCGCGATGGCGGGATGGGCCGGGTCGAAATGCCCGGTGGCGGCATCGATGAAATAGCCGCCCTCGGTGATGGTCAGCGCCACGATGCGGATCGCCGGATCGGCCAGCGCGGCGATGACCCGCGCGGGATCGCCCGGCGCGATATAGTCCACGATCGGCCCCAGAACGCGGGCATCCGAGCGTTCGGCCGATTGCTCGACCAGCGTGTAAAGATAGTCCTGCGCCGCCAGCGTGTCGCGCATCCGCACGTCCCCCGGCATGACGCCGGCGCCGATGATGGCGAAGTCCTGCGCCAGCCCCATGTTCATCAGCCGGTCCAGATAGGCGGCCTGATGGGCGCGGAAGAAATTCCCGACGCCGAAATGCAGGATGCCGGGGCGCAGGGCGGCGCGGTCATAGCCCGGCACCGGCTGGCCGAGGCGGTCTAGGGTCTGGTTGGAAAGCCTGTCCATCCGAATTCATCCCGGTTCTGTCATGCAGGAACGAAGCCGCGGGCGCGGCCCCGATAGGGGCGGCGCGCTTACAGCGCCAGCCCCTGCTGGTCGAAGCGATAGACCCGGCCGTCCTGCGGGGTCAGCCAGATGCGGTCGCCGTGATCCACCGGGAACTCGCCCGCCGCCCGCGCGACGATGGGGGTGCCGCCGTCCAGCTCGATATGCAGGAAGGTGTCCGAGCCCAGATGCTCGGCCACGCCCACGGTGCCGGCGAACTGGCCGCCGGTGGTGGACATGGTGAAATGCTCGGGGCGCACGCCGATGGCATGAGCCCCCATGGCGGCGGCGGCCTCGCCCTCGATGAAATTCATGTTCGGGCTGCCGATGAAGCCCGCCACGAAGCGGTTCGCGGGCTGGCGGTAAAGTTCGAGCGGCGAACCCACCTGCTCGACCCGGCCGGCGCGCAGCACGACGATCTTGTCGGCCATGGTCATCGCCTCGACCTGGTCATGGGTGACATAGATCATCGTCGTCGCCAGCTTCTTGTGCAGCTCGGAAATCTCGACCCGCATGTTCACCCGCAAGGCCGCGTCGAGGTTCGACAAGGGCTCGTCGAACAGAAAGGCCGAGGGCTCGCGCACGATGGCGCGGCCGATGGCAACGCGCTGGCGCTGGCCACCGGACAGCTGGCCCGGACGGCGGTCCAGATAGTCGGTCAGGTTCAGGATTCCGGCCGCGTGCTGGACGCGCCGCTCCTGCTCGTCCGCCGCCATGCCCGCCATCTTCAGCGGAAAGGCGATGTTCTTCCTGACCGACATATGCGGGTAAAGCGCATAGGACTGGAACACCATGGCCAGCTTGCGCTTGGCCGGCGCCGCCTGGGTCACGTCCTGCCCGTCGATGACGATCCGGCCCGAGGTCACATCCTCAAGCCCGGCGATCAGCCGCAGAAGCGTGGACTTGCCGCAGCCCGAAGGGCCGACGAAGACCACGAATTCGCCGTCGCTGATCTCCAGATCGACGCCCGGAATGACCTCGACCTCGCCGAAGGTCTTGCGGACCTGTTGAAGCGTGATGCTACCCATCATTCCCCCCTTTTCATTTCACCGCGCCGAAGGTCAGGCCGCGCACGAGTTGCTTCTGGCTGAACCAGCCCAGGATCAGGATCGGGGCGATGGCCATGGTGCTCGCCGCCGAGAGTTTCGCGTAGAAGAGCCCCTCGGGGCTGGAATAGCTGGCGATGAAGGTCGTCAGCGGCGCCGCCTTGGAGGTGGTCAGGTTCAGCGTCCAGAACGCCTCGTTCCAGGCCAGGATCACGTTCAGAAGCAGCGTCGAGGCGATGCCGGGCACCGCCATCGGCGTCAGCACGTGCAGGATCTCGTTCCTGAGGCTGGCGCCGTCCATCCGCGCGGCTTCCAGGATTTCCGAAGGAATCTCGCGGAAATAGGTGTAGAGCATCCAGGTGATGATCGGCAGGTTGATCAGCATCAGGACGACGGTGATCCCTGCGCGGGTGTCCAGAAGCCCCCAGCCGCGGAACAGCAGATACATCGGGATCAGCACCCCGGCCGCCGGCATCATCTTGGTGGACAGCATCCACATCAGCAGGTCCTTGGTGCGCTTGGCCGGCTGGAAGGCCATCGACCAGGCGGCCGGAATGGCGATCAGCAGGCCAAGAAGCGTCGAGCCGACCGAGATGATGACCGAGTTCATGAAATGCCGGAAATAGGGCGAGCGCGACTGCACCTCGGCATAGTTCTGGGTCGTCCAGTCGAAGAACAGGAACTTCGGCGGGCTGGCGATGGCGTCGGCCTCGGACTTGAAGCTGGTCAGGATCGTCCACAGGATCGGGAAGAAGATCAGGAACGCCACGCCCCAGGCCAGGATGGTGAAGCCCCAGCGGCGGGTATCGGAAGTCTTGCGGGCCATGGTTCTTACTCCAGCGTCTTGCCGATCATCCGCATCAGGAAGATCGCGACGATGTTGGCAAGGATGACGGCGATGATGCCCCCGGCGGATGCGCCGCCCACGTCGAACTGCAGCAGCGCCTGCGAAAAGACCAGATAGGTCAGGTTGGTGGACTGGTAGCCCGGCCCGCCATTGGTGGTGACCAGGATCTCGGCAAAGACCGAAAGCAGGAAGATGGTCTCGATCAGGATCACCACGGTGATGGCGCGCGACAGGTGCGGCAGGATCAGGTGGGTGAACTTGGCCCAGGTCCCGGCGCCGTCCATCTCGGCCGCCTCCATCTGCTCGCTGTCGAGCGATTGCAGCGCGGTCAGCAGGATCAGCGTGGCGAAGGGCAGCCATTGCCAGGCGACGATCAGGATGATCGACATCAGCGGATATTGCGCCAGGAAATCGATGGGCTGCGCGCCCACCGCCTTGGCGAGCCAGGCGAAAAGCCCGTTCACCGGGTTCATGAACATGTTCTTCCACACCAGCGCCGAGACGGTCGGCATGATGAAGAAGGGCGCGATCACCAGGATGCGCACGATGCCCTGCCCGAACATCGGCTGGTCCAGCAGCAAGGCCAGCAGGATGCCGCCGCCCACGGTGATGACCAGCACGCCCCCGACCAGCAGCAGCGTGTTCTGCATCGCGGTCCAGAAGGCGGGATCGGACAGGAAATACTGGTAATTGGCCCAGCCGATGAAGCGTTCCATGCCGGGCGAGAGCAGGTTGTAGCTCTGGAAGCTGAACCACAGCGTCATGGCCAGCGGCACGATCATCCAGCCCAGAAGCAGCAGGACCGAGGGCGCGACCATCAGGCGCGCGAGTGTTTTCTGATGTCTGGTAGCCATCGGCGCGCCTCCCACGCGAGCGATGAAGGTTCGGGTTGGGTGGCAGGGGCCGGGCTTGCCGCCCCCTGCCCCGGCTCAGGTCCGGGTTGACTCAGCAACGCCTGTCACTTGGGATAGCCGGCCCGGGCCATTTCGCGCTCGGCGATCTGCTGGGCCATCTGCAGGGCCTGATCGACGCTGGCCTGCCCCGCCAGAGCGGCCGAGAATTGCTGGCCGACCGCGGTGCCAAGCGCCTGGAACTCGGGGATGCCCACCCATTGCGTGCCGATATAGGGCACTTCCACGGTGGTCGGGTTCGCGAGATCGGCCGACATGATGCTGTCGAGCGTCGGCTTGGCGAAGGGCGCGGCCTGCTGGTATTCCGGATTCTCGTAAAGCGAGGTCCGGGTGCCCGGCGGCACGTTCGCCCAGCCCTCTTCCGCCGCGACCTGCTCGGTATAGGCTTTCGAGGTCGCCCAGGCGACGAACTTCTTGGCCGCATCCGGCGCATCGGTCGAGGACGGGATCGCCAGCGTCCAGGCCCAGAGCCACATCTGCGGCTTCTCGCCCTCGGGCGCCAGCGCATAGCCGACCTTGTCGGCCACGGTCGAATCCTTGGGGTTCGACACGAAGCTTGCCGCCACGGTGGCGTCGATCCACATGCCGCATTTGCCGGTCTGGAACAGCGCCAGGTTCTCGTTGAAGCCGTTCGACGAGGCGCCGGGCGGGCCGGCCTCGTTCATGATGGTGACGTAATCGGTCAGCGCCTTCTTCCAGGCCTCGCCCGAGAATTGCGGCTTCCAGTCCATGTCGAACCAGGGCGCGCCGTAGCTTGCGCCCATCGAGGTCAGGAAGGCCATGTTCTCGCCCCAGCCGGCCTTGCCGCGCAGGCAGATGCCATAGACCTCGGCGGATTTGTCGGTCATCTTGCGCGCCGCGTCATAGACGAAATCCCAGGTCGGGCGCTCGGGCATTTCCAGCCCGGCCTTTTCCATCAGGTCGGTGCGATACATGATCATCGCGGATTCGCCGTAGAAGGGCGCGGCATAAAGCTTGCCGTCCAGCGACAGCCCCTCGGCGATGGGCGGCAGGATGTCGGCGGCGTCGTAATCCTCGCCCATGTCCTCGAGCGGCGTCAGCCAGCCCTGCTTGGCCCAGATCGGCACCTCGTAATTGCCGACCGTCACGATGTCGTATTGCCCGCCCTTGGTGGCGATGTCGGTGGTGACGCGCTGGCGCAGCACGTTCTCCTCCAGCGTGACCCATTCCAGCTGAATGTCCGGGTTCGCATCGGTGAACGGCTTGGTCATCTTCTGCATGCGGATCATGTCGCCGTTGTTCACGGTGGCGATGGTCAGCGTCTCGGCCAAGGCGGGCGCCGCCAGCGCCGTCATGGCGCAAGCCCCCATCAGGCCGCGCAGCATCATGCTCATTCGATTGTCCTCCCCTACGGATCGGCATTTGCTAATGCGATGGGCAAATGCTCACATACTCGCGAGGGGACTGTCAAGAAAAATCGGCGCGGCCCGATACTCGGGACCGCGCCGACTGATAGGTTCTTGCCGGGGCAGGTTCAGCCGCGGCCGCGATAGGGCGGAACGCCTTGGTCGGGGATCCAGACCCCCTCGGGCATGGGTCCGGTCTGCCAGAAGACATCGATGGGCATGCCGCCGCGCGGATACCAATAGCCGCCGATGCGCAGCCAGCGCGGCGCAAGGAACCCGGCCAGCCGCCGGCCGATCGAGACGGTGCAATCCTCATGGAAAGCACCATGATTGCGGAAGCTTCCGAGATATAGCTTCAGCGATTTCGACTCGACCAGCCAGTCTCCGGGCACATAGTCGATGACCAGATGCGCGAAATCCGGCTGCCCGGTCATCGGGCAGAGCGAGGTGAACTCGGGCGCGGTGAAGCGCACGTTATAGGACAGGTCGGCCTGCGGGTTCTGCACCCGCTCCAGCTCGGCCTTGTCGGGGCTTTCGGGCAGCACGGTGGCGCCGCCCAGCTGCTTGAGGCCGCTGTAGATCGTCTCGGTCATGGTTCTCTCCGAATGTCAGACGCCGCGCCGGTTGCCCCAGATCAGGACATGCAGCTGCGGCAGGATGCGCGGTTTCAGCCAGCCGCGGCCGACCGTGTTCTCGACCAGCCACAGCAGCCGGTCGGCCAGGGCCTGCGGATCGACCGGCAGGGCGGGATCGGTCTCGGGGTTGCCGGGTTGCAGGTAAAGCGGCAGCTGGGGATGGCGAGCCGCCACCCCGCGCGCCCAGTCCAGGTCGCGCTGGTCGAAGATCACGATCTTCAGCACCCGCTGGCCCGCGCCCTCGCCCGCCCGCAAGCAGCGGTCGAAGGCGTCCCAATCGACCAGCTGCCCGCTCGACGGCGGTTTCGGAGACAGCACCAGCATGGACAGGTCCGCGAACCAGGGCTGCGCGACCGAGCCCTGCGTCTCGGAGGCGAAACGATAGCCCGCGGCGCGTCCCAGCGCGATCAGCGGGGCGAAATCCTGGATCGCCGGATTGCCGCCGGACAGCGAGACGGTCAGCGGCTGGCCCCCGGACAGGCGCCGCACCTCGGCCCAGATCGCCTCGGCGCTCATCGGCCGCCATTCGTGGCGATGGCTGCTGTCCACGGCGTGCAGGCTGTCGCACCAGAAGCAGCGATAATCGCAGCCGCCGGCACGGACAAAGACCGTGGGCTCGCCGATCAGCGCGCCCTCGCCCTGGATGGTCGGGCCGAAGATTTCCGCGATGCGCAGCGTCATGGCCGATACTCGGCCCAGGTCTTGGGCGTCTCGGACACCCGGACCGCCACCGTCTCGGGCCAGCGCGCCTTGCACCAGTCATGGAAATGCCGCGCCATGTTCTCGGCGGTCGAAGGACCGTCCAGCACGTCGTTCAGGTGGCGATGGTCGAAATGCGTGTCGATATAATGCTTCAGCGCCGCAAGCTCGTGATAGTCGCGCACGAAGCCGTCGGCATTCAGCTCGGCCGCCGCCAGCTCGACCACGACGATGTAATTGTGCCCGTGCAGCCGGGCGCATTGGTGATCCGGCGGCAGATGCGCCAGCTGGTGCGAGGCCGAGAAATGGAACTCTTTGGCGATGCGGAACATCAGGCCCGCCCCCGTTCCGCGATGGCCTGCCGCCAGAAATCGGCATCCTCATAGGCGGTCGGGTCGGGGATGCCGGCCAGGTGGAAGGCCTCGCGCCGTTCGACGCAGGTGCCGCAGCGCCCGCAATGCAGGGCGCCGCCCTTGTAGCAGGACCAGGTCTCGGCAAAGGGCGTGCCGTGGCGGGCGCCCTCGGTGACGATGTCGGCCTTGGTGCGATGCACGAAGGGGGTCAGCAGCCGCAGTCGCGCATAGCCGTCCAGCGCCGCGTCCTGCATCTGCTGGAACGCTTCGGTGAAGGCGGGGCGGCAATCGGGATAGATGAAATGATCGCCGCCATGCACGGCGGCCGCCACCGCCTGATCGCCCACCGCCGCCGCCATGCCGAAGGCGATGGTCAGCATGATGGCGTTGCGGTTCGGGACCACGGTGATGCGCATGGTCTCCTCGGCATAATGCCCGTCCGGCACCTCGGCCCCGCCGGTCAGGGCCGAGCCGGTCAGCACCGCCCCCACCCCGCGCATGTCGATGACGTGATGCGGCACGTCCAGCCGCCGGGCGGCGCTGGCCGCGAAATCCAGCTCCTTGCGGTGGCGCTGGCCGTAGTCGAAGGAGATCAGGCGCGAAAGCCCGCCCTGCGCGGCGATCATATGCGCCAGCGACACGGAATCGAGTCCGCCCGAGCAGACAACTGTCGTCTTCATGATGTGACCCTTGTTTTGATGACCGGGTAGGCTGCGACCGGTATGGGCGCCCGACATAGCGGGCTTTGGCCGGCGGCGCAACCACCCCGGCCCGCCGGGGCGCCGCGGGCGGGGGCGAACCCAAACCGCCCGCCCGGCGTTGCCCCGCAGGCAGAAGAGGAGCCATCCATGCCCGAACGGATCGAAGGCGTCGCGATCTCGCATCCCGAGCGGGTGATCTTTGCCGATGCCGGCCCGGGCAAGGCCGGGCTGACCAAGGCCGGGCTTGCCCGCTATTACCAGCAGGTCGCGCCGCTGATGCTGCAGGAGGCCGCCGACCGCCCGCTGTCGATGCTGCGCCTGCCCGAGGGCATGGCGGGCGAGCGGTTCTTCCAGAAGCATCCGGGCAAGGGGTTTCCCAAGCCGGTGAAGCAGATGCAGATCACCGAAAGCGATGGCGAGGCGGCGCCCTATGCCTATGTCACCGATGCGGCCGGGCTGGTGGCGGCGGTGCAGATGGGCACGGTCGAATTCCACATCTGGGCCGCGCGCCGCGACCGGCTGGAGCGGCCGGACCGGCTGGTCTTCGACCTCGACCCCGACGAGGGGCTGGGTTTCGCCGCCGTGCGCGCCGCCGCCCTGGCGCTGCGCGGCCGGCTGCGGGACCTGGACCTGGACCCCTGGGCGATGCTGACCGGCGGCAAGGGGGTGCATCTGGTGGTGAACCTGCGCCGCAACCTGGGCTGGGACGAGCTCAAGCATTTCGCCCGCGGCTTCGCCACGCTCTGCGCCCGGGACGAGCCGGACCGCTATACGGTGGCGCTGTCCAAGGCCAGCCGCAAGGGGCGGATCTTCATCGACTGGCTCCGGAACGAACGCGGCGCCACGGCGGTCGCACCCTTCTCGGTCCGCGCGCGGCCCGGCGCTCCGGTGGCGGCACCGCTCGGCTGGGACGAGCTGACCGAAACCGAGACCGCCCGCGCCATCGACATCGACGCGGCGCTTGAGCGCGGCTGGGCCGGCATCGACCGCAGGCCGCAGACCCTGACCCGGCCGATGGTCGAGGCGCTGGACAAGGCGCTGGCCGAATAGGCGGCCGGCTATGCTGCCTTGCTTGCCACGGGACAGGCAGGCCCGTCATGTCGCAGGCCTCTCTCTTGGCACCCTGCCCGGCCATATCGGTCGGGGCGCGGCAATGGCAGGGCCGGCCCGACGCTGCCGGATGCCGCGCAGTCCCTGCCGGCGAAGCCCGGGAACGGTGCCCGCAGCATCCCCTCCGGGCGGCCGGCTTGCGGCCGCCGCGGCCCGCCTTTCGCGCTGGCTGATCGACCCCTCAACCCTCGACGCGGCGGCCGCTGCCGGGGTCGAAGAAATGCAGATGCGCCGGATCGGGCACCGCTGCGATGCGGTCGCCGCGCTCGGCCCGGCTGGAGCCGGGCAGGCGCAGCACCATCGGCACCTCCGAGCCCTCGATCATGCCATAGCCGAAGGCGTCCGCGCCCAGCCGCTCGACCGAGCGCAGCAGGACCGGGATCGCCGCCTCGCCCGGCTGCGCCAGCCGCAGATGTTCGGGGCGCAGCCCAAGGCGCAGGTCGCCGCCGCGCGGCACGCCGGGCAGCGGCAGGACCGCGCCGCCCGGCAGGGTGACGCCGCCCTCGGCCGTCCCGACGGTGAAGATGTTCATCGCCGGCGAGCCGATGAAGCCCGCCACGAATTCGCTGGCCGGGTGCTCATAGACCTCCAGCGGCGTGGCGATCTGCTCGGCCACGCCCTTGTTCATCACGATCAGCCGGTCGGCGAGCGTCATCGCCTCGACCTGGTCATGGGTGACATAAAGCGTGGTCTGGCCGGTGCGCAGGTGCATCTCCTTGATCTGCAGGCGCATCTGCACCCGCAGCTTGGCGTCCAGGTTCGACAGCGGCTCGTCCAGCAGCAGCGCCGCCGGCTCGCGCACCAGCGCCCGGCCCATGGCGACGCGCTGGCGCTGGCCGCCCGACAGCGCGCGCGGCTTGCGGTCCAGATAGGGCTCCAGCTCCAGCATGGTCGCGGCCTTGGCGACGCGGGCCTCGATCTCGGCCTTCGGCATCCGGGCGATCTTGAGCCCGTAGGCCATGTTCTCGCGCACCGACATATGCGGATAAAGCGCATAGTTCTGGAACACCATGGCGATGTCGCGCTGGCGCGGTTCCAGGTCGTTGACCACCTTGCCGCCGATCTCGATGGTGCCGGCGCTGATCGCCTCCAGCCCGGCCACCATGCGCAGAAGCGTGGACTTGCCGCAGCCCGAAGGTCCGACGATCACCACGAATTCGCCGTCGGCGATCTCGATGCTGATGCCATGGATCACCTCGTTTCCCGCATAGCTCTTGCGGACGTCGTTGAGCAGGATGCGGGCCATCTATTTCTCCGTCTCGACCAGGCCCTTGACGAACCAGCGCTGCATCAGCACCACCACCAGGATCGGCGGCAGGATGGCCAGCACGCTTGTGACCATCACGAGGTTCCAGGGCGTATCGGCATCGGCGAATGAGATCATCTTCTTCAGCGCGATGACGATGGTGTTCATTTCGTTGGAATTGGTGACCAGCAGCGGCCACAGGTATTGCGTCCAGCCATAGATGAACTGGATCACGAAGATCGCGGCCACATTGGTCAGCGACAGCGGCCACAGGATGTCCCTGAAGAACCGCCAGGGCCCGGCGCCGTCGACCCGCGCCGCCTCCAGCAATTCATCGGGAATGGTCATGAAGAACTGCCGGAACAGAAGCGTCGCGGTGGCCGAGGCGATCAAGGGCAGGATCAGCCCCGGATAGGTGTCGATCAGCCCCAGGTCGACCATGACCTTGTAGGTGGGCTGGATGCGCACCTCGACCGGCAGCATCAGGGTGATGAAGATCAGCCAGAAACAGGCCATGCGCAGCGGAAAGCGGAAAAAGACGATGGCATAGGCCGAGGCCATCGAGATCGCGATCTTCCCCAGCGCGATGCCCATGGCGACGATGGTGGTATTGGCCAGAAGCCGCCACAGGCTGACCCCGCCGATGCGGCTGATCCCGCCCGAGAAGGCATCGGAATAGTTCCGCGCCGCCTCGGGTCCGGGCAGCAGGGGCAGCGGCGGGCGCAGGATGGTCTGCACCGAATGGGTCGAGGCGACGAAGACGTAATAGACCGGAAAGGCCACCACGATCACGCCCAGCACCATCCAGAAATGCGCCAGCACTCGCCCGGCGCCGCGCGCGGCCAGCGGAGAGGATTCAGCCATAATGCACCCTCCGCTCGATGAAGCGGAACTGGAAGGCGGTCAGCGCGATCACGATGATCATCAGGATCACCGATTGCGCGGCGGAATCGCCCATGATCAGGTTCACGAAACCGTCGTTATAGACCTTGTAGACCAGCGTCTCGGTCGCCTTGCCGGGGCCGCCGCCGGTCACGGCATGGATGATCCCGAAGGTGTCGAACAGCGCATAGACGGTGTTCACCACCAGCAGGAAGAAGGTCGTCGGCGCCAGCAGCGGAAAGGCGATGGTCCAGAAGGCATGCCGGCGCGAGGCGCCGTCGATGGCCGCCGCCTCCAGCAGCGAGCGGGGAATCGCCTGCAAGCCCGCGACGAAGAACAGGAAGTTGTAGCTGATCTGCTTCCATGTCGCGGCGGCGACCACCAGCGCCATCGCCTGCTCGCCGTCCAGCAGCGGGTTCCAGTAGATGCCCATCCGCCGCAGCGGCCAGGCCAACGTGCCGAAGCTGGGATTGAACATGAACAGCCACAGCATGCCGGCGATGGCGGGCGCCACCGCATAGGGCCAGATCATCAGCGTGCGATAGAAGCCCTTGCCGCGGATGATCTTTTCCGCCTGCACCGCCAGGAACAGCGCGATCGCCATGGCGCAGAAGGCGACGAGCACCGAGAACACCACCGTCACCCGGACCGAGTTCAGATAGTTCGGATCGCTCAGCACCTTGCGGAAATTCGCCAGCCCCACGAAGGTCGTCTTCAGGCCGAAGGCGTCCTCGCGCAGCACGGACTGGCGAAAGGCCTGCGCCGCCGGCCAGTAGAAGAAGATCAGCGTGATCGCCAGTTGCGGCGCCAGCAGCAGCCAGGGCAGCAGCTTGTGCGGAAAGACCGTGCGTCTCATCCGTCCCCCTTGTCGGATCGGGCGGGCGCCGCAACGCCCGCCCCTGGTTTCAGCCGCCCGCGGCCTCGCGGATCGCGGCATTGCCGCGCTCGACGGCGTTCTTCAGCGCCGTGGCCGCGTCCTGCTGGCCGGCCAGCATCTTTTCGTATTCCTCGTTCTGGATGTCGCGCAGCTGCGGCAGGTTCGGCGCCCGCACGCCCTTGGAGTTCTCGGTCGGCTCCTTGCCCATCATCTGCAGGATCGGCGTCTCGCGGCCCGGGTTCTGCTGGTAGAAGTCCGAGCCCTTGGTCGCCTCGTAAGCCGCCATGGTCACCGGCAGATAGCCCGATTGTTCGTGCAGGTATTGCTGCACCTCGGTCTGCGACAGGTAGTTGAAGAAGGCGGCGACGCCCTTGTAGGTCTCGTCCGATTTGCCGCCCATCACCCAAAGCGAGGCACCGCCCGGCGTGGTGTTCTGCGGCGCGCCCTCGGCGGTCTCGTCATAGGGCAGCTGGCCGATGCCGTAGTTCATGCCCGATTTCACGATGTCGCCCAGCCCGCCCGAGCTTTCGGTCAGGATGCCGCATTCGCCCGAGGTAAAGTTCTGCTTGGCCTCGCTGGTGCGGCCGCCATAGACGAAGACGCCCTCTTTCGCCAGGTCCGCAAGTTCCTGGAAATGCTTGACGAACAGCGGGCCGTCGATCTTCAGCTCGGGCGTGCCGGCCAGGCCGTTCTCGTTCGTGCCCCAGCTGACATTGTTCCAAGCGGCGAAATTCTCGGTATGGATCCAGGTCAGCCAGGTCGAGGTATAGCCGCAGGTCGCGGCCCCCGATTCCTTGATCTGGCGCGCGGCGGCCCAGACCTCGGCCCAGGTCTTGGGCGGGTTGTCCACGTCCAGCCCCGCCTTCTCGAAGATGTCCTTGTTGTAATACAGGATCGGCGAGGAGGAGTTGTAGGGGAAGGACAGCATGTCCCCCTCGGGCGTCGAGTAATAGCCGACGATGCCGGGCAGATACTGGCTCTTGTCGAAGTCGTAGCCGCCTTCCTGCAGCACCTCGGCCACCGGCTTGATGGCGCCCTGCGCGCCCATCATCACCCCGGTGCCGACGTCGAAGACCTGGATGATGTCCGGGGCCTGGCCGGCGCGGAAGGCGGCAATGCCGGCGTTCAGCGTTTCGGGATAGGTGCCCTTGAAGACGGGCTTGACCTCATAATTCTCCTGGCTGGCGTTGAAATCATTGGCGATCTTGGTCACCACCTCGGCATTGGCGCCGGTCATCGCGTGCCACCAGGAAATTTCGGTCCTGGCCTCGGCCGCGACGGGCAGCACCATCAGCCCGGCAAGCCAGAATACGGTTCGTTGCATGTTTCCCTCCGAGTCGTGCCTTGCGGCGTCATCGTTCCCGAACGGCCTTGCCAGGGCCTCGGCCCTTGGGGGCCGCCCGCCTCCCTGTCCGGATTTGTCACCTGCCAGGGGCCGGGGTGTCAATTCGCAACTGGACTGTCTGGTATGGCAGGCGGCAGGCAGAGGCCGCGCCGGTCACGCCCCTCCAGTCGCACCGATTTGTAAATTTCCCATGACTGCAAGGGGTAAAAGGCGATTCCTGCAGCCGCTCCCTGCGCCGTGCGGGGGATGGCGGCCGGTCGTTCCGTCACGTCCGGACTTGGCTGTGTCAGTCGCGCGTGACGGATCGGGCCAGCCGCGCGCCGCCCGACCGTCCCCCGGCGTCGGACGAAACCGCATGACCGGGGTCGAGAACGCGGGCGGGCGGGGAAAATTCACGCCGCGATCACAGGCTTGCGCTAGGAACAGGGAAACCTGCTGCCAAGGACCCCTGCGCCGATGGAGAAACCCGGCCGAAGCGCCCATGACCTGACCGCAAGCTGGCAACGGCACGACTGGCGCGAAAGCTTCTTCGCGCCGGGGCTTGTCATCCTGCAGGCGCTGACCGCCGACGGCCGCACCGCCAGCGGCGCCGGCCAGAGCCGCGACGAGGCCTTCGACCGCTGCATCGGCGAGACGGCCGAGATCCTGGCGCTGGCCGCCTTCCGGGCGGGCGGCGGCGGTTTCGAGCCCTGGCGCGACGGGCTGGCCGCGCATCCCGATGCCGGGCAGGCACGCTTGGCCGCCATGGACGAAGCCTGCGAGCGACGGGCGGTCGCGGATTGGTGGCTGGGCCGGCGCCCCGCCCTGCCGGTGGCCGCGGACTGGATCCGGCTGGCCGGGCTGGCCGGGCGGCTGGATCGGGCCCGGGGCGGCGCGGCGCTGCGGCGGCGCACCGACTGGTGGCAGATCCAGACCCCGCGCGGCCCCTGCGCCATGATCTGCCGCAGCATGAGCCTGGAGGGTCAGGACCCGGTGCTGGGCTATGGCGTGCATCGCGACCCGGCACTGGCGGCGGACAAGGCCCTGCGCGAGCTTCTGCTGATGGAGCTGAACCTGATGGAGTTGCTGGCCGCCCGCTCTCTGGGCGGCGCGGACGCGCTGCAGCCGGTGCGCAACCGCATCCGCGGCTATGCCCGCCGCGCCGCCCTGCTGTTTCCCGAAGCCGCCGCCATCCACCCCGCCCCGCCCGGCGACCCGGATGCCGCGGGCTGCTTCGACACCCCGCCCGCCTGCCGCGAGATCTCGGTGCCCGAAGGGCCGCTCAGCGTCTGGGTCTGCCGGCCCGACGCCCCCCCTCCGCCTTTCACCGAAGAGACCGGCCTGCCCTATTTGTGAGGAACACATGCGTGATGACGGCCTGGCCATGACGGCGCCACGAGAGGAACCCCGACCGGGCGCCTGTCCCATGGGATGCGCGCCGATGCGCGGGGCGCTGCGCGACATGGGGGCGCTGGCCTCGCCCCTTTCCGCGCCGGACGACCGCGCCGGGATCGGCCAGCGCCTGCCCGAGATCCTGATGCGCACCACCCCGGACTGGCGCATCGCCTGCCTCGAACGGACGGCGCATATTCCCTCGGGCTATACCTATCTGGCCCAGCTCATGGGCCATGACATGGGCAGCAGCGTGCCGGCCGACAGCGTGCCCTATGCCCGCAGCGGCGGCGACGGGGACGCCAAGCCCGTGCGGCGCTACAACCTGATCGACAATCCGCTGACGCTGGAAACCGTCTACGGACCCGGCCCGGCCATGCTGACCCATGTCTATGATCCCGAGACCTGCCTGTTCCGCCTGACCCCGGGCGCAAGGCTGGCGCGGCTTTATGCGCGGGCGGCCGGCGCCATCTCGGACCCCGACCCGCGGCCGATCCGCGCGCTTTATGACGAGCGCAACCGCGACTCGCTGATGCTGCACGAGTTGACCGTGGCCTGGATGCAGTTCCACAACCGGCTGGCCCGCAGGCTGATGGCAAGGGGGGAGGAGCCGTTCCGCGCCTATGCGCTGTCCCGCGTCCACGCCGTGCGCTGCTGGCACGCCATCCTGACCGGCGACCTGCTGCCGCGCTTCCTGCATCCCGAGATCGCCGGGCTGGACGGCGACGCCCTGCCCGGCTGCTGGGCGCTGGACGAAACCACGCTGCTGCACGGGCTGTGCCGGGCCTTCCACGCCCTGCCGCTGGCGGCCTATCATCTGGGCCGCTCGGGATTGCACAATCTGGGCACGCTGCTCAAGCGCGGCTATGCCCCCAGCGAGGCCGAGACCGACTGGCGCATTGACTGGCCGCTGTTCTTCGGCGCAAGCCCCGGCGCGCCGCTGACCGGCATCTCGGCCAGCGTGGCGCCGGAATTGCGCGCCCCGGTGACGGCGGCGGCGGTCATCGCGATGGACAATGCCTCGGCCGCCATCGCCCTGCCGCTGCGGCCCGGCAACAAGGCGCTTCGCGCCGCCGTCGCCGCCCTGCCCGGCGACTGGCCCGCCCGCATCGCCCCCGCCCGCCTGGCCGCGGATTTCGCCGCCGCCCATCCCGAGGCGCCGATCCGCATCGACGCCGAAATGCTGGAATGGGGCCCGCTCTACCAGTTCCTGATGGTCGAGGCGCAGCTGCACGGCCAGCGGGGCGGCTTCGGTCCCTTGGGCAGCGCGCTGCTGCGCGGCTCGGTGCTGGGCTCGATCCGCCGGGTGGTGCTGGCCGGCGAGGACGAGGCGGCGGCCGGGCTGCCCAGGCCCGCGACCATGCTGGAACTGATCGCCCTCGCCAGAGAATGACGGAGACAAGACCATGACCGGGACGAAACGCAAATACATCATCGTCGGGGCCGAGGTGGACCAGCCCGAGGCCTGGCTGCACAAGGACGGCAGCATCAGCCCCCGCAAGGGCAGCGACGGCGAGCCGCTGAACGTCGAATATATCGGCCGGCTGATGGTCGAGCTGTCGCAGCGCGGCAAGGCCGGCGTGCCCAAGGCCGAGCTCGACGCGCTGGAGGAACGCGTCAAGCGCGCGCTGGTGGTGCAGGATTTCTCGGTGCATGACGGCGGCGCGGCGCTCAGCGACGCCGAACGCGAGGCGATCCTGAACAGCACCACCGTCCGCATCGAGTTCGAAAGCCGCCGCCGCGGCAGCAAGAAGCCGGACCGCAACACCCGTATCCTGGTGGTGCCATCGGACGAGACGCTGGGCATCGCCGATGCCATGCTGCGCGCCCAGGGCGAGGCCGAGGGCTTTCGCCCGCCCCTGTCCTACGAGCTGGACCGGGCGCTGATGCTGGCCGGCATGCAGACCGAGATCCTTGAAATGGTGCGCGAATTCGCCGGCAAGGCCACGCCGGGCTGGACCCCCGCGCTGCAGGCCGCGCTGGAGGCGCATATGGAAGAGGCGATCCGCGAGCGCAGCCGGTTCAAGGACGGCAACGGCCGCCCGGCCAAGGACGTCAAGAACGAGATCATGTCGAGCCCGCTGCGCGCCTTCCACCGCTCGGTCGGGATCTACGCCACCAACATGTGCCGCTAGACATGGAAGCGGCTGCGGGCCGCGGCGGCCTGTTCCAGCGTCTCGCGCAGCTCCTGCCGCCAGGCTTCGTCGCGCAGCGGAAAGACCGACAGGAACCAGTCCAGCAGCTGCGCATCCGTCGGCGCCGGCGGGCCGCGCCATTGTCCGCGCAGCTCGGCCAGATAGGCGTCGAGGCGGCGCGCCGCCGCCTCGGCCTCGCCCAGCCGCCACAGGGCGGCGCTGTGCCAGCCGCCCACCGTCGGCATCAGCCCGGCGCCGCTTTCGCATTGCCGCGCCGCCGCCGCGAAATCGCCGCAGAGGTAATCCGCCGCCGCCAGATAGATCTGGTGAAACGGCTCCATCACCGCGGCATGGCGCTTGGTCTCGGCGACCAGCCCGGCGGCCTTTCGCAGATCGCCCGAGAAGGCGAAGCCGAGCGCGCAGGAGGCCAGGGTCAGCGGGTTGTTGCGGTTCAAGACCAGCGCCTGGTCGAAATGGAACTCGGCCAGGTCGAAATAGCCCAGATGGCAGAAGCACCAGGCCAGCACGCGATGCGCGCGGGTGTCCAGCGGGTCCGCAGTCACCGCGACGATGGCGTGATGCATGGCGTCGCGCTTGAGCTCCTCGGTCTGGTAGGTGCCGGGCAGAAGCACATGGCGCACGTTCAGCGCGCCCGCCAGCTCGGCATGGGCGGGGCCGAAGGGCGGCGAGCGCGCGGCGATCTCGCGCAGGATGGCCAGCGCCTCGGCCTCGGTTTCGGGCGACCAGCTGTCCAGGAGCGCCTGCGCCCGAAGCCAATCGTCATAGATGCCCGAGCCGGAATCCGACAGCGAGCGGTCCGAGACCACCACGGAAAGCGCATTGGCGATGTTGGACAGCAGCAGGCGGACCTTGGCTTCCCAATCGCTCTGCGGCTCCTCGATCCATTCCGACCAGACCAGATGACCGCCGGCGCCGCGCTGCACCTCGGCGAACAGCCGCAAGCCGCCCTGCAGATAGAACGGCTTCAGCGTGATGCGCACCTGCGCCGGTTCGGGCGTGCCCTCCTCGACGATCCACCATTCGCGGAATCGGCCCATGCGCATGCGCAGGTCGGCGAAAAGCACGTTGGTCAGGCTTTCCAACTCGTGCCCGTCGCCCTCGGCGCGCCGCAGCGAGACCGACAGGCTGACCTGGGGCAGCCGGTCGCGCTGCGGACCGTGGCGCCCGCCGCCGCCGGGGTCCAGCTTGATCGCCGCCAGCAGCTCGACGGTCTCGGCCTCGGGTTCCTGGTCGAAAAGCTCGTCGAGATGGGCGTAAAGCGTGTTGTAGCGCTCGATGGCGCGGGTCGGCCGGCCCGCCTGCCAGTCGAGCCGCATCAGGAGCCGCGTGGCATTCTCGTTCGAAGGCTCCAGCGCGATGGCGAACTCGGCCAGCGCGCGCTGGGTGTCGGGGTCGGAACCGGCCAGCCCGGCCAGCCGGCGGTCCAGCACCTGCCGCAGCCCGGCCAGCAGGCTGGCGCGGGTGATCGCGAGCCAGCTGTCGAACGAGGCGCTGATCCCTTCAAGCTGCACGGTCTGGTCGATCAGCAGGCGCAGGCGACCCGCCTCTTCGGGGTCCCAGCCCGGCCCGGCCAGCCGCGCGGCCAGTTCCTGCTGCAGCACGAATCCGTCCGGCAGGCGCAACGCGATCTCGCCGGCATTGGTCTCCAGCGCCCAGCCGGGGGTGCCCGCCATGGCGCGGCGGATATGCTTGACCGCCTGCCGATACGAGGCCGAGGCCTTGTGTTCGTCCGAATTCTGCCAGAACAGGTCGGTGACCTTTTCCGTGCGATGCACCGGGGCCCGGTCGGCCAGCAGGAAATACAACAGCGCCCGCGCCTTGCGCAGGCGCAACGCATCGAGAACCTGCAAGACGGCGTCCAGCTGCATCCGAATCCCTTGCCGCGAGTCGCCCCAGCCCAACGACAGCCCGCAATCCATGAGGTTCCTTAGGATTCGCCATAACGCGGCCGTGATCAACGGTCCATCGCCGCCGCCCGGGGGTTTTTGCCGCCGGCGGATCAGGAACGGGCCATGCCGGGGGCGCGCGCCCGCGCCGCAGGCAGGCGCTTGACCATCGCCGCCGCATTGCCCGGAAGCGCCGGCGTTACTCCTCGACCACCTCCAGCACCCCCGGCAGCACGCGCAGCGCCTGGCGGGCGGGGGTGGTCAGGGGCGCGTCCTCGGCGATCTCGATATCGACCAGATCGCCGCCATCCTTCAGCCGCAGCGCGATGGGACCACGGGCGCGGGCGGGCGCGTTGAGCTCGGCCTGAATGCGGGCCAGCGCCTCGGCGATGCCCGGCACGGCATCCAGCCCGGCGATCTCGACCGCCAGGCGGTTCGCCCCGGCATCCGCCACCGCCTGATCCAGCGGCGTGACCGAGCGCGCCAGCAGCTTGACCTGATCCCCCGACGGCTCGACCTGCACCTGCAGGACGACGTTCTCGCCCGGCTCCAGATGCTGGCGATGCGCGTCGAGCGTGTCGGAAAACACCGTGACTTCGTAAAGCCCGGTCGGATCGGACAGGCCGACAAAGGCGAAGCGGGTGCCGCGCGCGGATTTCTTTTCCTGCCGATGCGCGACGGTGCCGGCCAGCTGCGCCACCAGCGCCCCGTCGGCCGCCGCCTGCGTCACCTCGGCCAGCGTCTGCACCCCCTTGCGGCGCAGCGCCGGCTGATAGTCGTCCAGCGGATGGCCGGACAGATAGAAGCCCACCGCCGCATGTTCCTCGGCCAGCTTCTCGGCCGGCATCCAGACCGGAGCGGCGACCGGGCGCGGCGGCGGCAGATCCTCGCCCCCGCCGAACAGCGAGGACTGGCTGGAGGCCGCCGCCTCCTGCACCGCCGCCGACCAGGCGACCAGCCCGTCCAGCGATTTCAGCACCCGCGCCCGGTTCGGCTCCAGCGCGTCGAAGGCGCCGGCGCGGGCCAGCATCTCCAGCGGCCGCTTGCCGACCCGGCGCATGTCCACCCGACGGGCGAAGTCGTGCAGGTCGGCAAAGGGCCGGTCGCCGCGCGCCTGCACGATCAGGTTCATCGCCTCGACGCCGACGCCCTTCAGTGCTCCGAGCGCATAGAGGATCTTGCCGTCCCGGACGCTGAACATGGCCTCCGAACGGTTCACGCAGGGCGGCATGGTCTCGATCCCCATCCGGTCGGCCTCGCGCTTGTAGACGGCGAGCTTGTCAGTCAGGTGGATATCGCAGTTCATCACCGCGGCCATGAACTCCACCGGGTGGTTCGCCTTCAGCCAGGCGGTCTGGTAGCTGACCACGGCATAGGCGGCGGCGTGGGACTTGTTGAAGCCGTAATTCGCGAATTTCTCAAGCAGGTCAAAGACCTCTCCGGCCTTCTTTTTGTCGATTCCCTGTGCCGCGCAACCATCGACGAATTTCGGCCGTTCCTTGGCCATTTCCTCGGCGATCTTCTTGCCCATGGCGCGGCGCAACAGGTCAGCGCCGCCGAGGCTGTAGCCGGCCATGACCTGGGCGATCTGCATCACCTGTTCCTGATAGACGATGATGCCCTGGGTCTCGGCCAGGATATGATCGATGGAAGGATGAATGGATTCAAGCGGCCGCAGGCCGTTCTTGACCTCGCAATAGGTCGGGATGTTCTCCATCGGGCCGGGGCGGTAGAGGGCGACCAGCGCCACGATATCCTCGATGCAGGTCGGCTTCATGCGCCGCAGCGCGTCCATCATGCCCGAGCTTTCGACCTGGAACACCGCCACGGTGCGGGCGCTGGCAAAGAGGTCATAGCTGGGCTTGTCGTCCAGCGGGATGGCGTTGATCTGGTTCTCGGCCCCCCTGGCGGGCTCGTAGAGCACCCGGCCGTCGGCCGCGACATGCAGCGGCCGCCCGCCGGCATTGATCAGGTCCACCGCGTTCTGGATCACCGTCAGGGTCTTGAGGCCGAGGAAGTCGAACTTGACCAGCCCGGCCTGCTCGACCCATTTCATGTTGAACTGCGTCGCCGGCATGTCCGAGGCCGGGTCGCGATAAAGCGGCACCAGCCGGTGCAGCGGCCGGTCGCCGATCACCACGCCCGCGGCATGGGTCGAGGCGTTGCGCAGCAGCCCCTCGATCTTGGCGGCATAGTCCAGCAGGCGGGCGACGACCTCCTCCTTGGCGGCCTCGCGCAGGCGCGGCTCGTCGGCCAGCGCCTTGGTGACGCTGACGGGCTTGACGCCCTCGACCGGGATCATCTTGGACAGCCGGTCCACCTGGCCGAAGGGCAGTTGCAGCACCCGGCCGACGTCG
This sequence comes from Paracoccus sp. J55, assembly GCF_000513975.1. Classification (NCBI taxonomy): domain Bacteria; kingdom Pseudomonadati; phylum Pseudomonadota; class Alphaproteobacteria; order Rhodobacterales; family Paracoccaceae; genus Paracoccus; species Paracoccus sp. J55. The sequence goes on along the minus strand of NZ_AZVA01000005.1, from coordinate 186,065 downwards.
CGGACTGCCGCCTTGGAGAGAAGCGCGCCGAAGGTGATAATCTGGCCGACCTTGTCGCGGCCGTATTTCTCCTGCACGTATTGGATCACCTCCTCGCGGCGATCCATGCAGAAGTCGATGTCGAAGTCGGGCATCGAGACCCGCTCGGGATTCAGGAACCGCTCGAAGAGCAGGCTGTAACGGATTGGATCAAGGTCGGTAATCGTCAGCGCATAGGCGACCAGAGACCCCGCACCCGAGCCGCGGCCGGGGCCCACAGGGATGCCGTGTTCCTTCGCCCATTTGATGAAGTCGGCAACGATCAGGAAATAGCCGGGAAAGCCCATCTGCTCGATGATGCCCAGCTCGAAGCGCAGGCGTTCCTCGTATTCCTCGACCGTGGCGGAATGCGGGATCACCGCCAGCCGGGCGCGCAGGCCGTCCCAGGCCTGGCGGCGCAGCTCCTCGACCTCGTCATCGGCGAAGCGCGGCAGGATCGGCTTGTGCTTCTTGACCGCGAAGGCGCAGCGGCGGGCGATCTCGACGGTGTTCTGGATCGCCTCGGGCAGGTCGGCGAACAGCGTCGCCATCTCGGCGGCGGTCTTGAAGTAATGCTGCGGGGTCAGCCGGCGGCGCGGCGCGGTCTGGTCGACATAGGCGCGGTCCGAGATGCAGATCAGCGCGTCATGGGCGTCGAAAAGCTCGGCTTTCGGGAAATACACGTCGTTGGTGGCGACAAGCGGCAGGTCGAGCGCATAGGCGAGGTCGATCATGCCGCCTTCCGAGCCCGCCTCCTCGGGGACCGGCTGGCCCTCGGCATCGTGGTGGCGCTGCAACTCGACATAAAGCCGGGTCGGGAAGGCGGCGGCCAGCCGCTCGGCCAGGGCGCGGGCCTCGGGCACGCGACCCTGCAGCACCAGCTGGCCCAGCGGCCCACCGGCGCCACCGGTCAGGCAGATCAGACCCTCGGCATGGGCTTCCAGTTCGGCCAGCGTCACATGCGGCAGCGCATTGTCGTCGCGCAGGTAAAGGCAGGTCGACAGCTCCATCAGGTTCAGCCAGCCGGCCTCGTTCTGCGCCAGCAGCACGACGGGGCCGGTCACTTCGGCCTGCAGCGTCACCTGGCAGCCGATGATCGGCTGCACGCCGGCATCCTGCGCCTTGACCGAGAATTCCAGCGCCGCAAACAGCGCATTGGTATCGGTCAGCGCCACGGCGGGCATGCCGTTCTGCGCCGCAAGATCGGCAAGCTTCTTGACCGGCACCGCGCCTTCCAGCAGCGAATGTTCGGAATGGGTGCGCAGGTGGATGAATCGGGGTGAATTTTCCGGCATGGCGCAATCTAGGTCCGACCTGACGGATTGTGCAATTGCCCCTCGGCGGAAAACCGCTAATCTTGTCGCAAAAAGCAGCGAGGCGCGCAACAGTGACCGATGTTTTCCGGGCCGAGGGCCTGGGCAAGAGCTATCCCGGCGTGCGCGCCAATGACGACGTGTCCTTCGCGGTCGCGGGGGGCGAGATCCATGCCCTGCTGGGCGAGAACGGCGCCGGCAAGTCCACGCTGGTCAAGATGATCTACGGCCTGGTGCGGCCGGACGAGGGGCGGATGGCGCTGCTGGGCGCGCCCTACGCGCCGCACGACCCGCGCGCCGCCCGCGCCGCCGGCGTCGCCATGGTGTTCCAGCATTTCAGCCTGTTCGATGCGATGACGGTCGCGGAAAACATCGCGCTGGGGATGGAGAACCCGCCGCCGCGCCCCGAACTCGCGCGCCGCATCGCGGAACTGTCGCAGGGCTACGGGCTGCCGCTGAACCCCGCCCGCCGCATCGCCAGCCTGTCGGCGGGCGAGCGGCAGCGGGTCGAGATCCTGCGCTGCCTGCTGCAAGGCCCGCGGCTGCTGATCATGGACGAGCCGACCTCGGTCCTGACCCCGCAGGAGGCCGAGATCCTGTTCGCCACCCTGCGCCAACTGGCCGAGGCCGGGACGGCGATCCTGTATATCAGCCACAAGCTGGAGGAAATCCGCAGCCATTGCGACCGCGCGACCATCCTGCGCCAGGGCAGGCTGGTCGGCACGGTCGATCCGCGCGCCCATTCCGCCCGCGAACTGGCGGCGATGATGGTCGGGGCCGAGATGCGGCTGGTGGACCGTTCCGGCCGCAAGCCCGGCGCCTCCGTGCTGGAAGTGCGCGGCCTGTCCACCCAGGGCGGCGAGGGCGTGGCGCTGCAGGAGATCGCGCTGAGCCTGCGCGCGGGCGAGATCCTGGGCATCGGCGGCGTCGCCGGCAACGGGCAGGAGGAACTGCTTTCGGCCCTGTCGGGCGAGACCGCGACCGCCCCGGGCACCGTGGTGCTGGAGGGGCGCGACCTCTCCGACGCCGGCCCCGAGGCGCGGCGCCGCGCCGGGCTGCTCGCCGCGCCCGAGGACCGGCTGGGCCATGCCGCCGTGCCCGAATTCAGCCTGGCGGAAAACACGCTGCTGACCGCCGGGGCGCGGCAGAACCTGATCCGGCGCGGCCTGATCCACCGCAAGGTGGCCACGGCTTTCGCGCAACAGGTGATCCGCGCCTTCGATGTGCGCACCCCCGGCCCCGGCACGGCGGCGGGCGCGCTGTCGGGTGGCAACCTGCAGAAATTCGTCATCGGCCGCGAGGTGCTGGGCCGGCCGCGGGTGCTGGTCGTCAACCAGCCGACCTGGGGCGTCGATGCCGGCGCCGCCGCCGCCATCCGCCAGGCGCTGCTGGACCTGGCTGCGCAGGGCGCCGGGCTGATCGTCATCAGCCAGGACCTCGACGAGCTCTTGGAACTGTCGGACCGCTTCTGCGCCCTGAACCAGGGCCGGCTGTCCGCCCCCCGGCCCACCGAGGGGCTGACGGTCGAGGAGATCGGGCTGATGCTGGGCGGCGCGCATGGCATGGAGGTGGCGCATGTTCCGGCTTGAACCGCGCGCCAGCGCCCCGCTGCTCTGGCAGGTCGCGACTCCGGTGCTTGCCGTCCTGGCCACCATGATCGTCGGCGGCGCGCTGTTCGCCGCCATGGGCTTCGACCCGCTGGCGGCGATCCGCACCATCTTCTGGGACCCGCTCTTCGGTCCCGCCGCCAGCTATTCGCGGCCGCAGCTTCTGATCAAGGCCGGGCCGCTGATCCTGATCGCCTGCGGCCTGGCGCTGGGGTTTCGCGCCGGGATCTGGAACATCGGCGCCGAGGGGCAATACATCATCGGCGCGATCTGCGGCGCCGCGGTGGCGCTGGCCGCCTATCCGCTGGATGCGTTCTGGATCTTCCCGGCGATGATCCTGGCCGGCGCGGCGGGCGGCTGGGCCTGGGGCATGGTCCCGGCGCTGCTGAGGAACTGGTTCGGCGCGTCCGAGATCCTCGTCTCGCTGATGCTGGTCTATGTCGCGCAGAAGGTCGCCGCCTGGATGGCCTTCGGGCCGATGAAGAACCCCGAGGGCTTCAACTTTCCCGGCTCGCGCAACCTGCAGCAATATGATGCCGCCGCGAATCCCGAGCTGATCGCGGGCTCCGGCCTGCACTGGGGCGGCGTGGCGGCGGTGCTGGCGCTGGCGGCGACCTGGTTCGTCATGTCGCGCCACGTGCTCGGTTTCCACATCCGCACCGCCGGGGCCGCGCCCTGCGCCGCGCGCTTCGCCGGCGTGCGCCCCGAGCGGCTGGTGGCGCTGTGCCTGGGCGTCTCGGGGGCGCTGGCGGGGCTGGCGGGGCTTTTCGAGGTCGCGGGGCCGGCCGGGCAGATCACCGAAAGCTTCGGCTCGGGCTACGGCTTCACCGCGATCATCGTGGCCTTCCTGGGCCGGCTGCACCCCTTGGGCATCCTGCTGGCCGGGCTGCTCATGGCGCTGACCTATATCGGCGGCGAGCTGGCGCAGATGATGCTGAACCTGCCCGCGGCGTCGGTCCAGGTCTTCCAGGGAATGCTGCTGTTCTTCCTGCTCGGCTTCGACATCCTGACCCGCTATCGCATCCGGAGGCGCGCATGATGATCGACCCGCTTTCCGTCTTCATCCTGCTGCTGGGCGCCGCCACGCCGATCCTGTTCGCGGCCTTGGGCGAGTTGGTCGTCGAACGCGCCGGCGTGCTGAACCTGGGCGTCGAGGGCATGATGATCGGCGGCGCGCTGGCGGGCTTTGCCGCAGCCCATGCCAGCGGCAGCCCGGCGCTGGGTTTCGTCGCCGCCGCCGTCGCCGGGGCTGCGCTGTCGATGATCTTCGCGGTGCTGACGCAATTCCTGCTGTCGAACCAGGTTGCCACGGGCCTTGCGCTGACGCTGTTCGGCCTGGGCCTGACCGCGATGTTCGGCAAGCCTTACGAAGGCGTCAAGGCGCCGCCGATGCTGGCCGGGCCGTTGCGGCTGAACCTGATGATCTGGCTGGGCCTCGCCCTTGTGCCAGCGGTCTGGTGGTTCCTGATGCGCTCGCGCCCCGGCCTCATCCTGCGCGCGGTGGGCGAGAACCACGACGCCGCCCATGCCCTCGGCTATCCGGTGCGCGCCCTGCGCATGGCCGCCATCGGCTTCGGCGGCGCGCTGGCCGGGATGGGCGGCGCCTATATCTCGATCGCCACGGTGCTGCAATGGACCGAGGGCATGACCGCCGGCGCCGGCTGGATTGCGCTGGCCATCGTGGTCTTTGCGCAATGGAACCCCTGGGGCGTGCTGGCCGGCGCCTGGCTCTTCGGCGGCGTCACCGTGCTGCAGCTGCGCCTGCAGGCGGCGGGGGTCGCGGTGCCGGTGCAGCTGCTCAGCATGGCGCCCTATCTGGCCACCATCGCCGTGCTGGTGCTGATCTCGGCCCGGCAGAAATTCGGCCGCTCGGGCGGGGCTGCTGCCCCCGGATCGCTGGGCAGGCCCTTCCACGCGCTGCGCTAGCGCAACCAACAGGAGACCATGATGAACCGCAGAACCCTTCTCGGCAGCGCCGCCGCCCTTGTGGCCGCCTCGGCCCTGCCCGCCTTTGCGCAGGATGAAAAGCTCAAGGTGGGCTTCATCTATGTCGGGCCGGTGGGCGACGGCGGCTGGACCTATCAGCACGACCTGGCCCGTCAGGCGGTCGAAAAGGAATATGGCGACCGGGTCGAGACCACCTATATCGAATCCGTGCCCGAGGGCGCCGATGCCGAACGCGCCATCACCCAGCTGGCGCTCTCCGGCCACAAGCTGATCTTCACCACCAGCTTCGGCTTCATGGACGCCACGATCAACGTCGCCAAGAAATTCCCCGACGTGAAGTTCGAGCACGCCACCGGCTACAAGACCGCCGAGAACGTCGCCACCTACGACGCCCGCTTCTACGAGGGCCGCGCCGTCATGGGCACCATCGCCGGGCGCATGACCAAGTCGAACAAGATCGGCTATATCGGCTCTTTCCCGATTCCCGAGGTGGTCCAGGGCATCAACAGCTCGTATATCCACGCCAAGAAGGTGAACCCGGATGTCGAGATGAAGGTGGTCTGGGCCTATAGCTGGTTCGACCCCGCGAAAGAGGCCGACGCCGCCGCCGCGCTGATCGCCGAGGGCGTGGACGTGATTCTGCAGCACACCGACTCGACCGCGCCGCTGGCCAAGGCGCAGGAGGCCGGCGCCTTCGGCTTCGGCCAGGCCAGCGACATGGCGGCCTTCAAGCCCACGCCGCGGGTCTCGTCGATCATCGACAATTGGGCGCCCTACTACGTCAAGCGCGTGGGCGAGGTGCTGGACGGCAGCTGGACCTCACATTCGGTCTGGCTGGGCATCGGCGACGGCGAGGTCGAGATCGGCGAGATCACCGAGGCCGTGCCGCCCGAGGTCAAGGAGGAGGCGCTGGCGCTGAAGGACAGGATCGCCTCGGGCGAATACCACCCCTTCACCGGGCCGCTGAAGAAGCAGGATGGCAGCGACTGGCTGGCCGAGGGGCAAGTGGCCAGCGACCAGGACCTGTCCTCGATGAATTTCTATGTCGAGGGCATCACCGCGCCGATGCCGAAATAAGCGGCGCAGAAAGCAAGACCGGGGCCAAGGCCCCGGTTCGTCACTCTGGCAGGCCCCTCACTCCAGATGGCTTTCCAGGAACCACAGATCCTTGTCGGCGGCGCGCGAGGCGGCGGTGAACAGGTCGGCGGTATCGGCATCGCCCGCCTCGTCGGTGGCGTCGATGGCGGCGCGCACCTTCTCGCCGTAATCGCGCATCCGCTCGCAAACCGCCTTGATATGGTCCTCGGCCTTGGTCAGGTCGGTCGGGTATTCCTTCAGCGTGCTGGCCTTGGCCACCTTCTCGACCGTGCCGACAGCCACCCCGTCCAGCACCTGCACGCGCTCGGCCATCATGTCCACATGCTCGTCCAGCCGCGCCTTGACCGTGTCGAACAGCTCGTGCACCGCGATGAAGTTGCGGCCCTTGACGTTCCAATGCGCCTGCTTGATCGCCGCCGACAGCGCCAGGGCGTCGGCCAGGCGGGCATTCAGCTCGGCGATCGCGGTCTTGCGGGCATTGTCGCTGAGCCCTTTGACATTTACGGCCATGAAACTCTCCTTCGTCAGGTTCGCCCTGAAAACGAAGGCCGGGACGCGGCGGTTCCGCGCGACGTCGGGTCAAACCGCCGCAGGCAAAGAAAAAGGGCGGCGCTTCCCCGGGAAAGCACCGCCCTTCACGTCTCTCAGAGCAGGATCAGACCGCGCCCTGGATGAACTTCACCGCATCGCCGAAGGTCTGGATCGTCTCGGCGGCGTCGTCCGGGATCTCGATGCCGAACTCTTCCTCGAACGCCATGACCAGTTCCACGGTATCCAGCGAATCGGCGCCGAGATCGTCGATGAACGAGGCGGTTTCCGTCACCTTGTCCTCATCGACACCCAGGTGCTCGACGACAATTTTCTTCACGCGATCAGCGATATCGCTCATGTCTCTTCCTCGTTTTCGCGGGCAATCCGCCCAGATGTTCCAGCGATTGCCGGTCACAGCCCAGGGCGGTTCCCCTGCAGCCTTGCTTGCGGGATATAGCACGGAGACGTGATCTTGCAACCCGCATAAACCATCATCAGATCATCGCCATGCCGCCGTTGACATGCAGCGTGGCGCCGGTGACATAACCCGCCTCGGGGCTGGTCAGATACAGCACCGCAGCGGCGATTTCCTGCGCCGAACCCATGCGGCCGGCGGGGATCTGCGTCAGGATCCGGCCCTTCTGCTCGTCGTTCAGCTTGTCGGTCATCGCGGTCTCGATGAAGCCGGGGGCGACACAGTTCACCGTGATCCCGCGCGAGGCCACCTCATAGGCCAGGCTCTTCGACATGCCGACCAGACCCGCCTTGGCTGCGGCATAGTTGCCCTGCCCCGGGTTGCCGGTGGCGCCGACGACCGAGCCGATGTTCACGATCCGCCCCCAGCGCGCCTTCATCATGCCGCGCAAGACCCCCCGGCACAGCCGGAAGCTCGAGGTCAGGTTGACCTCGATCACCTGCGCCCATTCCTCGTCCGACATGCGCATGAACAGGTTGTCGCGGGTGATCCCTGCATTGTTGACCAGAATATCGACCGATCCCATGGCCTCGGCCGCCGCCTTGGGCAGCGCCTCGACCGCGGCCGCATCGGCCAGGTTGGCGGTCACGACATGCGCCCGCGACCCCAGCTTCTCGGCCAGTTCCCGCAGCGGCGCCTCGCGCGTGCCCGACAGCGCCACCGTGGCCCCGGCGGCATGCAGCGCCTCGGCCACCGCGCCGCCGATCCCGCCCGAGGCCCCGGTCACCAGCGCATTCCTGCCCGTCAGATCAAACATCAAGCTCTTCTCCGTTTTCCAAATACCCCGGGGGAATCCCGCAGGGATGGGGGCGGAGCCCCCTTTACCCCTTCAGCGCCGCGATATCCGCCGGAGCGCCGATATTCTTCACCGCCGCCTCCCTGGCGATGCGCTTGATCATGCCCGACAGCGCCTTGCCGGCGCCGATCTCCCAGAACTCCGTCACGCCCGCGCCGGCCAGGAACTCGACCGACTCGCGCCAGCGCACGGCACCGGTCACCTGCTCGACCAGAAGCCGGCGGATGGCGCCCGGCTCGCTCACCGGCTCGGCGCGGACATTGGCGACCAGCGGCACGGCCGGGGCCGCGATCTCGACCGCGGCCAGCGCCTCGGCCATCACCGCCGCCGCCGGCTGCATCAGCGCCGAATGGAACGGTGCCGAGACCGGCAGCATCAGCGCCCGCTTGGCGCCGCGCTCCTTGGCCAGCGCCGCCGCGCGCTCCACCGCCGCCTTGTGGCCCGAGATCACCACCTGCGCCGGGTCGTTGTCATTGGCGGCCTGGCAGACCTCGCCCTCGGCCGCGTCGCGCGCGATCTGGTCGACGGCGGCGAAGTCCAGCCCGAGGATCGCCGCCATGGCGCCCTGCCCGACCGGCACCGCCTCCTGCATGGCCTGGCCGCGCAGGCGCAGAAGCCGCGCGGTATCGGCCAGGCTCAGCGCGCCGGCCGCGCAAAGCGCCGAATATTCGCCCAGGGAATGGCCGGCGACGAAATCCGCGTCCGCGATGCCGAAACCCTCGGCCTCCAGCGCCCGGAAGGCGGCCAGCGAGGTGGCCATCAGCGCCGGCTGGGCGTTCTGGGTCAGGGTCAGCGTCTCGATATCGCCGTTCCAGATCAGGTCGGAGAGGCTCTCTCCCAGCGCCTCGTCCACTTCGGCAAAGACTGCGCGCGCCGCCGGATAGGCCTCGGCCAGCTCGCGCCCCATGCCCACGACCTGGGCGCCCTGTCCCGGAAATACGAATGCCCGCATCGCGGAATCCCTTCTGTCTTATGTCCTTGTGACAGCCTTAGCCCGCCGGGGGGCGTCCCGCAACCGCGCCGCTCAGCGCGGAATCACGATCTCGGCCCGCAAGCCGCCCAGGCGTTCGCCCTCGCCCAGCCGCAGCTGACCGCCATGGGCGCGGGCGATGTCGGCGGCGATGGACAGGCCCAGCCCCACCCCCTGCCCGCGGTTCTGGTTGCGCGAGGGATCGAGCCGGGTGAAGGGCTTCAGCGCCTCCTCGCGCTTCTCTGGCGGGATGCCGGGCCCGTCATCCTCGACCGAGATGCGGAAATAGCTCGGCCCCAGCGCCGCATCGACCTCGGCGCGGTCGCCATAGCGCACGGCATTGCCGATCAGGTTCTCGACGGCGCGGCGCAGGCTGTCGCGGCTGAAGGTGGCGCGGCCCGCCTCTTCGCCCGCGACCGAATGCAGCACCACCCGCTGCCCGCCGCGCTGCGCGTCGGCGACGATGCCGCGCAGGAAATCCAGCGCCGGCACCGGCTCGGGCGGGCCGTCCTGGGCCGCGTCGCGGGCATGGTCCAGGAAGGCGTCGACCATCCGGCCCATCGCCGCCACGTCGCCTTCCAGCGCCGCGATCTCGTCCGGGTCGGGCGGATAGTCCGGGCTCAGCATCGACAGGCCCAGCCGCAGCCGGGTCAAGGGTGTCCTCAGATCGTGGCTCACGCCGGACAGCATCTGCTTGCGCTGCTCGTTCTGGCGCTCGATGCGGGCGCGCATCTCCAGGAAGGCGGTGCCGGCGCTGCGGATCTCGCTGGCGCCGCCGGGGCGATAGGGGATGATCCGGCCCTTGCCGTATTCCTCGGCGGCGCGCGCCAGGCGCTTGATCGGCCGCAGCTGGTTGCGCAGGAAGATCGTGGCGATGGCGGTCATCAACAGCGAGGTGCCGATCATCAGCACCAGCAGCTGATGCGGATTCGAGGCGCTGACCCGGCCGCGCGGAAACACCAGCCGATAGTCGCCCCAGCGCCCCTGCAGCGTCACCCGCACCTCGCGGCGCTGGCTCAGATCGACGGCGCGCACCGCCGGCACGCGCTCGTGCAGCTCGGCGATGACGATGCGGCCCGAAAGATCGTAAAAGCCACGCCAGTCCGCGCCGGGCTCGGCCGGCAGGACCAGCTCCAGCCCCAGCGGGTCAGCCACCTCGCCGGCCGAGACGCGCGCCGATTCGATATCCGGCGCCGCCTCGATCCGCGCGGCGACCAGTGCGACCTCATGGGCCATGCCCGAGGTCATCTGCCGGGTCACGTCCTCGAAATGCCGCTGCAGGAACATGACGGTGACCACGATGGTCACCACCACGACCGGCAGGAACAGGATCAGCGCCGCCCGCCCGTAGAGGCCGCGCGGCATGACCCGTTTCAGCCAGTCGAAATTCATCGCCCTTCGCCTCATTGCGGCCTTGGAAAACCGGCCCGTCCCTGGCTAGGTTAGCCGCATGACAAGCGCCGAGAAAGCCCTGCGGATCATCACCGCCGACAATCCCTCGCCTCTGACCGGGCCGGGCACCAACACCTTCCTTTTGGGGCGCGAGCGGGTCGCCGTGATCGATCCCGGCCCCGACCTTGCCGCGCATCGCCAGGCGATCCTGGCCGCCGGGGCAGGCCGCATCAGCCATATCTTCGTCACCCATGCGCACCTGGACCATTCCGGCGGCGCCCGTGCGCTCGCGCAGGCCACCGGCGCGCCGATCCTGGGCTTCGGCCCCGCCGAGGCGGGCCGCTCGGCGGTGATGGAGCGGCTGGCACGCGAAGGGGCCATCGAAGGCGGCGAAGGCCTTGACCGCGATTTTGCCCCCGACATCGCCCTGGGCGACGGCGCGGTGGTCGAGACCGACGAATGGCGGCTGACCGCGCTGCACACGCCCGGCCATTTCGCCGGCCACCTGGCCTTTCGCCAGGAAGAGACGATCTTTTGCGGCGATGTGGTGATGGGCTGGTCCTCGACGATCATCTCGCCGCCGGACGGGGATCTGGCGGATTATTTCCGTTCGCTGGAGCGGCTCGATTCGGCGGGCGCGCGGCTGCTGCTGCCGGCGCATGGCGCGGCGGTGCACGATCCTTCGGCGCGTCTGGCCGAGCTTGCGGCGCATCGCCGCGCGCGCACGGTGCAGATCCTTTCGGCGCTGCGCGCCGGCCCCGCCACGGCCGAGTCGCTTGCGCGGCAAATCTACCAGGTGCCGCCCATGCTGATTCCCGCGGCGACGCGCAATGTGCTGGCGCATCTGATTGCCCTGTCCGAGCTGGGCGCGGTCTCGACCGGCGGTCCGATCACCTCGGGATCGGTGTTTTCCGCCCATTGAACACCCGGCTGAATACCCGGCAGCGGGAATTTCCGAGATCGAGGAAAAAAATCCGCAAACCCCTCTGGACGCCCCCAAAGAGCGAAGCTATACACCGCCCCGTGTTCCGGCGTAGCTCAGCGGTAGAGCAGTTGACTGTTAATCAATTGGTCGTAGGTTCGATCCCTACCGCCGGAGCCATTGAACTTCTCATAATCGCTTGAAGTCATTGGCAAACACAAATCCTCAACCGGATATGTCCCAAGTGGTGCCCCCTTTCTGCTACGGGGTTTGATTTCCCTCGTTTCCTGCGCGAATCGCCCGGCCCCTAACCACCACTGGACGATCAGAAACGAGGTTGTTATAGGCTACACAGAGCTTGAGAGAGGATACGGTCAGCATCGCTGGCGGTGGCATCCTCTACGACCAGCCCAAAGACGCTTCGTCTGACAAATGGTTATACGGATCGACACTTGAGGAAGCCTTGAACATGGCCGCGACCACATCGAGTCTAAGCCGACAGGACCGGTCAGCATGGCCTGGTCACCTGGAACTGTAGTTTCATATCCTTGACCCTGACGATTTTGGAGGGACGGTATGGTTGGTCGAGTGGCGGACGAGGTGGTTCTGAGTACCGATGAGCGCGACTTTCTCGAGGCGCATGTCCGGCATCGCAAGGCCGCGCGGTCGCTGTCGGACCGGTGCCGGACGATACTGCTCTGTGCGGAAGGGCTGCAAAGCAAGGAGGTCGGCGCGGCTCGGAGTGCATGAGCATACGGTCGGCAAATGGCGCAGGCGGTTCGTCAGGGACCGGATCGAGGAGCTGACCGACGAATATCGTCTTGGTCGGCCCCGCAGGGCGTCGGACGATCAGGGAGCCGAGGTGATCGGGCGGACACTGAACACCACGCCGAGAGATGCCACCCATTGGTCGATCCGCTCGATCGCTGCCGCGACGGGCCTGTCGCACACCACCATCCGCCGGATCTGGACTGCGTTCGGCCTGCAGCCGCATCGCAGTGAGACCTTCAAACTTTCCACCGATCCGCTGTTCGTCGACAAGGTGCGGGATATCGTCGACCTTTACATGGCCCCGCCGAACCGGGCCATCGTGCTGTGTGTGGACGAAAAATCCCAGATCCAGGCGCTGGATCGGGAACAGCCGGTGCTGCCGATGGCGCCGGGTGTCGCCGAGCTTCGAGTCCACAGCTATAATCCTGTTGACCATCAAGCCAACGATCCGGGCGGGCAGGAAGAGGACGAACCGGAAAGCTATGAGGCGCTTTTGGCTGGCCTAAGGCTGCCCTCGCCTTCGGCAATCCCTCTGGCATCTGACGATATTCCGGCGAGAATGAGGAGAAGGCCGCCGCCTCCGCAGAACTGACTCGCTTCAGGCACTCTTCCGGGCTACCAGCCACGCACCATATCAAGCGCTTCGCGCGTGGCGGGCACAATGGCGGGCGCGCTCCAAAAATTCATATTTATCAATTAAATCAACGGAATATGGCGGACGGTGAGGGATTCGAACCCTCGAGACGGTTCCCCGCCTACACACTTTCCAGGCGTGCGCCTTCGACCACTCGGCCAACCGTCCGTGGCGGCTCGTCTAGCGCGACGGGCCGGGCTGCGCAAGTCGCAGTTCTCTCAAAGCTTCGAAATCCGCTTCTGAAGCTCGGCCAGCTGCCGGCGGATCTCGGCCATGTCCTCGCCGCCCGAGCCCTTCTTGCCGCCGGAAGACGCCTCGCCCTCCATCTCGTCCATGTCGGGGCCGCTGCTGCCCGCGCCCCAGCCCGCTGCCATCGCCTTCAGGAACAGCTGCTGCTGGCGCTGCAGCGCCTCGAACCCCGGCATCGAGGACATCGGGTTGGGAAAGGTCGAAAGGTTCTCCATCATCTTGGACTGGCCCTCGCGCAGCATCTCGAAACTCGCGGCCAGGAATTGCGGCACCACCGATTGCGCCTGCGTGGTATAGCTGCGCACCAGATCGATCAGCACGTCGATGGGCAGCACATTCTCGCCCCGCCCCTCGTGCTCGGCGATGATCTGCAACAGATATTGCCGGGTCAGGTCGTCGCCGGTCTTGAGATCGACGATGCGCACCTGGCGCCCGGCACGGATGAAACCCGCGATGTCCTCCAGCGTGACGTAATCGCTCGTCTCGGTGTTGTAGAGGCGGCGACTTGCATAGCGCTTGATCAGAAGCGGGGTCGTGTTCTCGGCCTCAGCCATGGCTCCTCCGGCAATGCATTTGCAGCATGATGGGAAATGACCCGGAGAAATGCAAAGAAAATCGCCATGCTGGGCAAAGTGGGACGCCCCGGCGGGCATGAGAAAAGGGGGCAGAAACCTGCCCCCTTGTCCCGAAACGTCCGAGGCCGGATCAGGCCTTGGTCACCGTGCTGGCCGTGGTCGCGGCGGCAGCGGCTTTCTTGACCGCGGCCTGGGTCTCGCGCGTGGCCTTCTCGGCGGCCTTCTGGGCGTCCGAGGCCAGGTCCTTGCCGGCGGTCAGCATCAGATCGACGGTGTCCATCTGCACTTTCTTGGCGACTTCGGCGAAGGCGGCCATGTGCTCGGCGGCCATTTCGGCGGCGGCGGTGGCGAAGTCGCTCAGCGCCTTGGCGTATTCGGCCGGCTCTTCCTTGGACGAGGTCAGCTCACCCATGCGGGCGATGGTGTCCTTGGCCCACTGGGCCGAGATCTCGGTCGAACGCTCGGCAGCGGCCAGGGCAACCTTGGCCATCTTTTCGCCCAGGGCGGTCTGCGACTTGAAGGCGTCCTGGAACGACGAGGTATCGACCGGGAATTTCGCCATCACTTCTTGCATGGTCTTGGTAAAGTCAGGGGTCTTGGCCATTTGCTCTCTCCTAGGTCGGCGCGAAGCTTCGGCACCGGTTGAACTCTTCTGTCCCCCATATACTTTCTGCACTGCAGCATTGCAAGATTTTCTTGCTGCAGTGCAGAAAAAATTTACGCCCGCTCGTGGACGTAAAGCCCGGGCGCGGGGCCGAAGCCCTCGCCGGGGTCGCGCGCCTCGACCATCTCTCCTGCCCGCCGGGCCAGCCATTCGCCCCAGCGGCCCCACCAGCTGCCCTCATGGTGCTGCGCCCGGTCCAGCCAGTGCTGCTCGTCCCGATCGAAGCCGGCATCCGAGGTATAGTGACCGTATTTCTTCTTGCTGGGCGGGTTGACGATGCCGGCGATATGGCCCGATTCGGACAGGATGAAGGTCTTGTCCTTCGAACCCATCTGCGCGATGCCGCGCCAGCTGTCCTTCCAGGGCGCGATATGGTCGGTCTCGCAGGCGATGGCGCAGAGCGGCACGGTGACGTCGCCGACATGCAGGCGATGGCCCATCAGCTCGAACCCGTCGCGGACGAAGCGGTTCTGCTGGCACAGGCTGCGCAGATACTCCACCGCCATGCGCCCGGGCAGGTTGGTGCCATCGCCATTCCAGAACAGCAGGTCGAAGGCGGGCGGCATCTCGCCCAGCATGTAGCTGCGAATCGCCGGGCCCCAGACCAGATCGTTGGCGCGCAGGAAGCTGAAGGTGCGGGTCATCAGCTGTGCGCCCAGCACGCCGGTCCGCGCCGCCTCCTCCTCGATGCCCGAGACGAAATCCTCCTGCAGATAGGCGGTGAATTCCCCCTGGTCGGCGAAATCGGTCAGCGCGGTGAAGAAGGTGGCCGCGTTCACCCTGTCGTCGCCGCGCTGCTTCAGAAGCGACAGCGTCAGCGCCAGCGTGGTGCCGGCGATGCAATAGCCGACGACGTTCAGCTTCTTCTGGTCGGTCAGGTCCAGCACCCGGTCCATGACCTCGAGATAGGCCGAGACGTAGTCGTCCATGCCGGTGTCGGCATAGCTGGGATCGGGGTTCTTCCAGGCCACCACGAACAGCGTATGCCCCTGATCGACGATCCATTTGATCAGGCTGTTCTGCGGCTTGAGGTCGAGGATGTAGAACTTGTTGATCCAGGGCGGAAAGATCACCAGCGGGATTTCGTGCACCTGCGGGGTGGTGGGCTTGTACTGGATCAGTTCGTAAAGCCTGGTGCGCGCGACCACCGTCCCCTCGCTGGTGCCGATGTTCTCGCCCACGCGGAAGGCGTCGCGGTCGGCCAGCGAGACGATCAGCTCGCCGCTGTTCTGCTCGACGTCGCGCACCAGGTTCTCTAGCCCCTTGACCAGGCTCTCGCCCTCGGTCTCCAGCGCCTTTTCCAGCGCATCGGGATTGGTCGCCAGGAAATTGGTCGGCGCCATCATGTCGATCATCTGGCGGGTGAACCACTCGATGCGGCGCCGGTCGCTCATCTCGGGCAGGTCGAGGGCGCTGGCCGCCTCCTGCAGCGCCTGGGCGTTGATGTGGTATTGCCGCTTGATGAAGTTGAAGAAGGGATGCGCCTCCCAGAGCGGGTTCGAGAAGCGCCGGTCCCGCGGTCCCTCGCTGGGCGGCGGGGTCAGCGTGCCGCGGGCCAGCGCGGCCTGGGCCTCGGCGAAATGGCGCAGGGTCTCGCCCCAATAGCTGACCTGCTGGCCGATCACCCGCTCGGGCTGCTCGGCCAGCAGCTTGATCCAGGCCGAGGTCGCGGTGGCGAAAAGGTCGGGGCCGGGCATCTCGACCCCGGGGCTGTGGGGGCGGCGCTGTGCCAGGGCGCTGATCAGGCGCTGCGTCAGCGATTCGATGCGCTCGATGTTCTGGGCCAGTTTCTCGGGCAGGCGGCTGCCGACGCCGAAGGCGGCCTCGGCAAAGGCGGCGGCGGAACCGGGTGCGGGCGACGCGTCGGCGGCGGGCTTTTCAGCCGCGGCGGGCGCCGGGGTCGTGGCGACGGGCGCGCCCATGGGCGGCAGGCCGCCCGGGCCGACGGCGCCCAGCGGACGCAGCGCCTCGTCCACGGCGCCCAGCGTCGCCGGCTCGGCCTTGGCCTTGGCCGCCGATTTGGCGGCCGGCTTGCGGCGCGTGCCGGTGCGGGGATCGCTGCGGCTGGCCGCCCGAGCCCGCGACACGGCATTGCGCGCCCCCGACTTGGTCGCGGCTTTCGCGCCGCCGGGCTTTGCGGCGGCAGGCTTCGCTGCGGCGGGTTTGGGAGCGGTGGCCTTCGGCGCGGCCGGCTTCACCGGCTGCTGCGGCTGCTCGGCGGCGGGCTTTGCGGTGGCAGGCTTCGCTGCAGCGGGTTTGGAAGCGGTGGCCTTCGGCGCGGCCGGCTGCTCGGCGACGGACGCGGATTTTGCCCGGCGGGTCCGTTTCGGCTTGTCCGATTCGGCCGGGGCGGCCTCGGCCTGCGCGGCTGCCCGGCCCTTCGCCCCCGCCTTGCGGCCCCTGCCCGGGCTGGCCGCAGTCTGGGCCCCGGTTTCGCTTTCCGGCTTTTCGTCTTTGCCCGCCATAATTGACAATCCTCCCTGAACCGTAAAATCATTATGCCCAGCACAATACGCAGGTAAAGCCGTGTCATTCCCCGGCAAGGCCGAATCCGGCGGGTTCACGGGAGAAGGTTGGGAATGACGACGTATAAAGGTTTGAGAGGTATCATCTCCTACGACGCGATGGAGACGATCCGGAACACCAACGAATGGATGGGCGCCAGCGCGCGCGCCCTGGCCTCCTATCCGGCCTTCGCGCTGATGCCGAATCCGCTGTTCAAGCTCATGTCGGCCTGGGGCCGGGTGACCGAGCGCAGCTTCGCCCGCATGGTCATCAAGCCCGACTGGGAGATTCCGCCCATCGTCTCCGAGGACGGCCAGGACCATGTCGTCTATGTCGAGCCGGTGATCGAGCGCCCCTTCGGCGACCTGGTGCATTTCCGCGTCGCGCGGCGCACGCCGCTGGCCCGCAAGGTTCTTCTGGTCGCGCCGATGTCGGGTCACTATGCCACTCTCCTCCGCACCACGGTCACATCATTGCTTCCGGACTGCGAAGTCTATGTGACGGATTGGCACAATGCCCGCGACATTCCGGTCAGCTGCGGCAAGTTCGACATCGACGACTACACCCAGTATCTGGTCGATTTCATCCGCCATCTCGGCCCCGACACCAATGTGATCGCGGTCTGCCAGCCGGCGCCGCTGGCCCTGGCCGCGACCGCGCTCCTGGCCGAGGAGGACCCCAAGGCCCAGCCCCGCTCGCTGATCCTGATCGGCGGTCCCATCGATCCCGACGCGGCGGCGACCGAGGTGACCGATTTCGGCAACCGCATCACCATGGGCGAACTCGACTACCTGATGATCCAGCAGGTCGGCTTCAAGTATCGCGGCGCCGGGCGCATGGTCTATCCCGGCCTCGCGCAGCTTTCCTCCTTCATCGCCATGAATGCCGAGACCCATGCCAAGGCCTTCCTCGACAAGATCTTCGCCGAGGCCCGCGGCCAGGCCTCCGAGGGCGACAAGCACAACACGTTCTACGACGAATATCTCGCCGTGATGGACATGACCGCCGAATTCTACCTCTCCACCGTCGAGCGCATCTTCAAGGAGCGCGAAATCGCGCTGAACCGCTTCACCGTGAACGGCAAGCCGGTCGATCTGGGCAAGATCACCGATGTCGCGGTGATGACGGTCGAGGGCGCCAATGACGACATCTCGGCCCCGGGCCAATGCGTCGCGGCGCTGGCGCTCTGCACCGGGGTGCCGGAAAGCCGCAAGACCCAGCACCTGGAGCCCGGCGCCGGCCATTACGGCATCTTCGCCGGCAAGAGCTGGCGGCTGAACATCCGCCCGCTGGTGCTGGACTTCATCGACGAACAGGTCCAGCCCGCCGGCCAGCGCAAGCGCCGCCGCAGCGGCCCGGTCCCGGTCGATTGCGGCGTCAGCAACCTCACCGAACACGATTCCAAGATCGCGGTCTGACGACCCGCGGGAACGGGGCGCGGCCCGCTCTGCCGGCCGCGCCCCTCTCATCCCCGCGCCAGGACCTCCTCGATCGCCGCGCCGATCTGCGCCAGGCAGTCGGGCGTCGAAAAACGGTGATCCGCCCCCTTCACCAGCGTCAGCCGCATGTCCTCGCCGCGCGCATGGTCCAGCAGGTCCAGCGCCCAGGACATCGGCACATCGGCATCCGCGGTGCCCTGCAGGAAGCGCACCGGGAAGGGCAGCGGCAGGGGCTGGTCCAGCACCAGATGGTCGCGCCCGTCCTCGATCAGCCGGCGGGTGATGACATAGGGCTCGCCATAGTCGCTGGGCTGCTCGACCCGGCCCCGCTCCTGCAGCGCCGCGCGCTCGGCGGGCGAAAACCCGGCCCAATAGCCGCGCTCGGTGAAATCCGGCGCCGCCGCCACCGTGACCAGCCCGGCCAGCCGTTCGGGCATGGTCCTTGCCAGCAGCAGGCTGATCCAGCCGCCCATCGAGGAACCGACCAGCACCTGCCGCCCCTCGGTCAGCCCGCGGATCGCGGCCATGGCATCGGCGAACCAGTCGCCGATGCTGCCCTCCTCGAAGGCACCCGAGGATTCGCCGTGCCCCGAATAGTCGAAGCGCAGGAAGGCCCGGCCCCGCGCCCGCGCCCAATCCTCCAGCCACAGCGCCTTGGTGCCCTGCATGTCCGAGCGGAACCCGCCCAGGAACACCACGCCCGGCCCCCGCCCCTCGACCCGTTCATAAGCGATGCGCCGCCCCTGCGGCCCTTCCAGAAACTGCGTCATTTCTCTGTTTCCCAAATACCCTGCGGGGAGTCGCGCCTCGCGCGACGGGGGCGCAAAGCCCCCCGCGACCCTAGCCGCATTGACAACGCCCGGCAATCGGGCCACACCCGCCCGACATACCCGCAACCGGGCGTTCCGTGGGCGCCAAACCGACGAGGAGGACTCCATGTCCCAGATCTCCCTGACCTTTCCCGATGGCAATGCGCGCGACTACCCCGCCGGCGTGACGGCGGCCGAGGTCGCGGCCTCCATCGCCCCCAGCCTCGCCAAGAACGCCATCTCGGCCAGCCTCGACGGCCGCCATATCGACCTGCAATGGCCGATCACGACCGGCGGCAAGATCGCCATCAACACCATGAAGGACAGCGAGCCGGCGCTGGAGCTGATCCGCCACGACCTCGCCCATATCATGGCCCGCGCCGTGCAGGAGCTCTGGCCGGACGTGAAGGTCACCATCGGCCCGGTGCGCGATTACGGCTGGTTCTACGACTTCGACCGCGCCGAGCCCTTCACCCCCGAGGACCTGGGCGCCATCGAGGCGCGGATGAAGCAGATCATCGCCGCCCGCGATCCGGTGCGCACCGAGGTCTGGGACCGCGCCCGGGCGCTGGCCTATTACGAGGACCGCGGCGAACCCTTCAAGGTCGAGCTGGTGAACCGCATCCCCGAGGGCGAGGATCTGCGGATGTATTGGCACGGCGACTGGCAGGATCTCTGCCGCGGCCCGCATCTGCAGCATACCGGCCAGGTGCCAGCCGACGCCTTCAAGCTGACGCATGTCGCCGGCGCCTATTGGCTGGGCGACGCCTCGCGGCCGATGCTGCAGCGCATCTACGGCGTGGCCTTCAAGAACCGCGACGACCTCAAGGCGCATCTGACCATGCTGGAGGAGGCCGCCAAGCGCGACCACCGCAAGCTGGGCCGCGAAATGGAACTCTTCCATTTCCAGGAGGAAGCGCCGGGCATGGTGTTCTGGCACCCCAACGGCTGGTCGATCTATCGCGAGCTGGAAGCCTATATGCGCCGCCGGCTGATCCGCGCCGATTACAAGGAGATCAAGACCCCGCAGGTCGTCGACCGCATCCTGTGGGAGAAGTCGGGCCATTGGGAAGCCTATCGCGAGAACATGTTCATCGTCGAGGTGGACGAGGAAGGCGCCAAGGAAAAGCGCATCAACGCGCTCAAGCCGATGAACTGCCCCTGCCATGTCCAGGTCTACAACCAGGGCCTGAAATCCTATCGCGACCTGCCGCTGCGGCTGGCCGAATTCGGCTCCTGCCACCGCTACGAGCCCTCGGGCTCCATGCACGGGCTGATGCGGGTGCGCGGCTTCGTCCAGGACGATGCGCATATCTTCTGCACCGAGGACCAGATCGAGGCGGAATGCGCCGGCTTCATCGGGCTCCTGTCCTCGGTCTACAAGGATCTCGGCTTCGAGAAATTCGACATCAAGCTCTCGACCCGGCCGGATGTGCGCGTCGGTTCCGACGAGATCTGGGACAAGGCCGAGGCGGCGCTGAAAGGCGCCATCGAGCACCTGGGCCTGCCCTATGAGGTCAATCCCGGCGACGGCGCCTTCTACGGGCCGAAGCTCGACTTCAAGCTGACCGACGCCATCGGCCGGGAATGGCAATGCGGCACCTTCCAATGCGACTTCAACCTGCCGCAGCGGCTTGAGGCGGAATATGTCGGCGAGGACGGGCAGAAACACATGCCGGTCATGCTGCACCGCGCCGTGCTGGGCAGCTTCGAGCGATTCATCGGCATCCTGATCGAGAACTATTCCGGCAAGCTGCCGCTTTGGCTGGCGCCGCGCCAGGTCGTGGTCGCCTCGATCGTCTCGGGCGCCGACGATTACGTGCATCAGGTGGTGGCCGCGCTGCGCAAGGCCGGACTGCGGGCCGAGGCCGACACCCGCAACGAAAAGATCAACTACAAGGTCCGCGAGCATTCGGTCGGCAAGGTGCCGGTCATCATGGCCGTCGGCCTGAAGGAGGTCGAGGAGCGCAGCGTTTCCGTGCGCCGCCTCGACCGGCAGGGCAGCGAAAGCCTGGGGCTGGATCAGGCGATCCAGGCCCTGGCCGCCGAGGCCACGCCGCCCGATCTGCGCTGACCGGCGCAGATCAGCAAGAATCTGCCCATGGCACCGCGCAAGCTGACCTCGCGTCAACTTGCGCGACGCATTATTGCTTGCGTTTTTCCGCGAATCGTTCATCCTCTCGTCCGCGTGAGCACGACTTTCTACCGCCTCCCTTCACGGGGCAGCCGGACTTGACGGGAAAGGGCTGCACGGCCCGGGCGCAATCTCGCCCCGGGAGGACTTGAAGGAGAGACGGTATAATGGCTACCGGCACCGTGAAATGGTTCAACGCCACCAAAGGCTATGGCTTCATCGCGCCCGATGACGGCGGCAAGGACGTGTTCGTCCACATCTCGGCGGTCGAGCGCGCCGGCCTGACCGGCCTGAACGACAACCAGAAGATCGCCTACGAACTGCAATCCGGCCGCGACGGCCGCAGCTCGGCCTCGGATCTGAAGCTGCTCTGATTCGACAGCACCCGGAATTTCGGAACCGGCCGGCCCCGCAAGGCGCCGGCCGCTTTCATGCCGGCCCCCGGCTTCTTTCTTGCACAAGTATCCCGGGGGACGCGAGGCAGGCCCCGGAAGGGGCCGGCCTCGCGGGGGACAGAGCCCCCTTTCCAGCCGCGCTGCAAGCCTCTATCCCGAAGCCCTGGACCGGGCGGAGGTGACGGGATGAATCTGGCCGAACATGTGCTGCAAGCCGGGCTGGCGGTGCCGGACAAGCTGGCCATGTCGGTCCTCGGCCTCAGCCGCGCCGACCGCTGGTCGCACGCCCGGCTGCGCCGGGCGGTGCTGGGCACCGCCACGGGCCTGCTGCAAGCCGGCCTTGCACCCGGCGACCGGCTGCTGATGCGGCTGGGCAACAATCCCGGCTTCCCGGTGACCTATCTCGGCGCCATCGCCGCCGGCATCGTGCCGGTCCCGACCTCGCCGATGCTGACCGCGCCCGAGATCGGCAGGATCGCCGCCGCCATCCGCCCGGCGATGATCGTCGCCGACCAGGGCATCGCGCTCCCGGACCACCCGGCCCCGGTTCTGCCCGCCGCCCGGCTCGCCGATTTCGCCGCCCTGCCGCCGGCCGGCTTCGCGCAACGCGATCCCGACGACCTGGCCTATATCGTCTTCACCTCGGGCACCTCCGGCCAGCCGCGCGCCGTCTGCCACGCGCATCGCGCCATCCTCGCCCGCCGGATGATGTTCGACGGCTGGTATGGGCTGACGGCGCAGGACCGGCTCTTGCATGCCGGCGCCTTCAACTGGACCTTCACGCTCGGCACCGGGCTCATGGACCCCTGGACCGTCGGCGCCACGGCGCTGATCCCGGTCGAAGGCGTCGCGCCCGAGCAGATCCCGCTGATCGCCAGCCGCCACGGCGCCACCATCCTCGCCGCCGCGCCCGGCGTCTTCCGCCGCATTCTGCGCGCCGAGTGGAAGCCTTGGGCCGGGCTGCGCCATGGCCTCACCGCCGGCGAGCGGCTCGACCCCGGGTTGCGCCGCGACTGGCAGGCGCGCACCGGCACCGACCTGCACGAGGCCATGGGCATGTCGGAATGCTCGACCTTCCTGTCCGGCAGCCCGGCCCGGCCGGCGCCCGAGGGCACGGCCGGCTTCCCCCAGCCCGGCCGCCGCATCGCCATCCTCGACGATAGCGGCGCACCGGGCCCGGGCCCCGGCATCCTGGCCGTGCACCGCTCGGACCCCGGCCTGTTCCTGGGCTATCTCGACCAGCCCGAGGAGACCGCCGCCCGCTTCCGGGGCGACTGGTTCCTGACCGGCGATCTGGCCGAGGCCACGCCCGAGGGGGCAATCCGCACCCTGGGCCGCGCCGACGACATGATGAATGCCGGCGGCTTCCGCGTCGCACCGGGCGAGGTCGAGGACGCGCTTTCCGCCCTGCCCGATGCCGGCGACGTCGCCGCCGCCGAACTGCCTGTCGGCCCCGGCACGAGCATCATCGCCGCCTTCTGGACCGGCCCCGCCACGGCCGAGGCGATGCGGCGGCAGGTCGAGGCGGCGCTGGCGCGCTACAAGCAGCCGCGCGAATACATCCGCCTGCCCGCCCTGCCCCGGACGCCCACGGGCAAGATCAACCGCCGCGCCCTGCGCGACATCCATCGCAAGGATCGCTGAATGACCGACCCCCTTCCCGGCCAAGTGCGCCTCGACATCTTCGCCGACCCGGTCTGCCCCTGGTGCCTGATCGGCAAGGCCGAGCTGGACCGGGCGCTGGAAAGCCGCCCCGGCCACCCTTTCGCCATCACCTGGCAGCCCTTTCGCCTCGACCCGCAGATGCCGCAGGCCGGGATGGATTACGTCGCCTACATGAAGATGAAGTTCACCGACGAGAAGGGCATCATCGCCGCCATGAAGCCGGTGATGGAGGCCAGCGAGCGGCTGGGCCTGTGGATCAACCCCTCGCTGATCGAGCGGGTGCCGAACACGCTCGACGCCCATCGCCTGCTCTACTGGGCCGGGCTGGAGGGTGTGCAGAGCCCGGTCATGTCCGGCCTGATGCGGGCGCATTGGCGCGAGGGCCGGAACATCTCGAACCCGGACGTTCTGGTCGAGATCGGCGAGAAGGCCGGGATGGACGGCCGGATGATCCGCCGCCTGCTCGCCACGGCCGAGGACCGCGACCAGATCGCCAGCCGCGAACTGCATGCCCGGCAACGCGGCATCAACTCGGTGCCGACCTTCATCGTCGCCGACACCCATGTCGTCACCGGCGCGCAGCCGGCCAGCCTGTGGCAGAACGTCATCGACGAGCTGGGCGGCGGGCAGCAATAGCCTGCCCCCACAGGTTGTGCGGGCCGTGCGCGCGCCCGCAAGATCTGGAAATCGGCGCCGGTTTCGCCTATATTCATACCTCTCATGTTTTTCCGACTCCAACCGGGCGGGCGCGGCTGTATAAGACCCGCTCGCCCCGATTCCGACCCTAGCCAAGGACGCCTGCCATGAGCCGATTCTCCGCCCCTATCGCCGAGCAGATCTGGGACATGAAGTATCGGCTCAAGGACGCCGAGGGCCAGCCGATCGACCTGTCGGTCGAGGACAGCTGGCGCCGCGTCGCCCGCGACCTCGCACGCGTCGAGAAGGAGCCGGCGCTGTGGGAGGACCGCTTCTATGCCGCGCTGGAGGATTTCAAGTTCCTGCCCGCCGGCCGCATCCTGGCCGGCGCCGGCACCGGGCGCGAGGTGACGCTGTTCAACTGCTTCGTCATGGGCACGATCCCCGACAGCATGGCCGGCATCTTCGACATGCTCAAGGAGGCCGCGCTGACCATGCAGCAGGGCGGCGGCATCGGCTATGACTTCAGCACCATCCGCCCGCGCGGCGCCGAGGTGAAGGGCGTGGCCGCCGACGCCTCGGGGCCGCTGTCCTTCATGGATGTCTGGGACGCCATGTGCCGCACCATCATGTCGGCGGGCTCGCGCCGCGGCGCGATGATGGCGACGATGCGCTGCGACCATCCCGACATCGAGGCCTTCATCGAGGCCAAGCAGGACAGCGCCCGGCTGCGCATGTTCAACCTGTCGGTGCTGGTGACGGATGCCTTCATGCAGGCGGTCAAGGCGGATGCCTCCTGGGACCTGCAATTCGACGGCAAGGTCTATCACACCGTGCGGGCGCGCGACCTGTGGAACCGCATCATGCGCGCGACCTATGACTATGCCGAGCCGGGCGTGATCTTCATCGACCGCATCAACCAGCAGAACAATCTGAACTATGCCGAGACCATCGCGGCGACCAATCCCTGCGGCGAACAGCCCCTGCCGCCCTATGGCGCCTGCCTCCTGGGCTCGGTCAACCTGGCCCGGCTGGTCGAGGCGCCCTTTACCGCCGATGCGCGCCTGAACCCCGAGGCGCTGGACGAACTGGTCCGCACCGCGGTGCGGATGATGGATAACGTGGTCGATGCCTCGAAATTCCCGCTGCCGCAACAGGCGGCCGAGGCGCAGGCCAAGCGCCGCATCGGGCTGGGCGTCACCGGGCTGGCCGATGCCCTGCTGATGCTGGGCCTGCGCTATGGCGCGGCGGATGCGGTCGAGCAGACGCGGGCCTGGATGAAGGCCATCGCGCGTTCCGCCTATCTCGCCTCGGTCGATCTGGCCCGCGAAAAGGGCGCCTTCCCGCTGTTCGACGCGAAGAAATACCTGGCTTCGGGCTTCATGCAGCGCATGGATGCGGATCTGCGCGAGGCGGTGGCGCAGCACGGCATCCGCAACGCGCTGCTGACCTCCATCGCGCCGACCGGGACGATCAGCCTCTATGCCGGCAATGTCAGTTCCGGGATCGAGCCGGTCTTTGCCTATGCCTATACCCGCAAGGTGCTGCAAAAGGACGGCTCGCGCACCGAGGAGGAGGTCGTGGACTACGCCGTGCAGATGTGGCGCGACCTGAAGGGCGACGCGCCCCTGCCGGATTACTTCGTCAACGCCCAGACCCTGGCGCCGCTGGACCATGTCGCCATGCAGGCGGCGGCGCAGGACTGGGTGGACAGCTCGATTTCCAAGACCATCAACTGCCCCGAGGATATTTCCTTCGAGGATTTCAAGGACGTCTACCTGGCCGCCTGGGACAAGGGCTGCAAGGGCTGCACCACCTATCGCCCGAACGACGTCACCGGCTCGGTCCTGTCGGTCAGCGAAAAGACCGAGGAGGCGCCGCAGGCCGACAAGGGCGCCGACGTGGTCTATCTGACCGAGCCGCTGGACCGCCCGGCGGCGCTGGAGGGCGCGACCTACAAGCTGAAATTCCCCGGCAGCGAGCATGCGATCTACATCACCATCAACGACATCGTGCAGGGCGGCCACCGCCGGCCGTTCGAGGTGTTCATCAACTCGAAGAACATGGAGCATTTCGCCTGGACCGTGGCGCTGACGCGGATGATCTCGGCGGTGTTCCGGCGCGGCGGCGACGTGAGCTTCGTGGTCGAGGAGTTGAAGGCGGTCTTCGACCCGCGCGGCGGTGCCTGGATCGAGGGGCGCTACGTGCCCTCGATCCTCGCCGCCATCGGCGGGGTGATCGAACGGCACATGATCGCCACCGGCTTCCTGGCCGGCGAGGGCATGGGGCTGAAATCCGACCCCCAGGCCGAGGTCATGGCGGTGGGCGAACGCCCGCGCGGCCCGGCCTGCCCGGCCTGCGGCCAATACGGCATGCGCATGATCGAGGGCTGCATGACCTGCCCGTCCTGCGGCCATTCGAAATGCGGGTGAGAGGGCGGCCGGCTGTTGTTTGCCGGCCAGCCATGACCCAGGCATTCCCGCCCTCGTTCCCGCCCGGACGGGGCCGTAACTGACGACCGCCTGAGCCCGGCGGCGGCCCCCGCCGCCGGAGAGGGTGGCGGCAGGGTGCGCCACGCGCGGCTGGCCGATCAGCCCCCCGGGCGGTTTTGGGCGATGCAGCGCACGGAAAACCACTTCTGCAGGGCGGCAAGGCGCGACGCCCAAGAAACGGCACGCGCCCGGCGGCGCGGGCCAGTGCCGTTCAGGCGGCCAGCACGCCCGCCAGCGAATTCGGCGCGCTGTGGGTGATGCGCACCCGCACCAGGTCGCCGACCCTGGCCTGGGGCGCCTCGACGAAGACCGCGTGCAGATAGTCCGACTTGCCGACCATCTGCCCCGGGTTGCGGCCGGGCTTCTCGAACAGCACGCCCAGCTCGCGGCCGACCATGCCTTCCTGCGCGGCCTTCTGCTGGCTGGTCAGCAGCGCCTGCAGCTCCTGCAGGCGGGCATCGGCCACGGCGCCCTCGACCTCCGGCCGCTCATAGGCTGGGGTGCCGGGACGCGGCGAATACTTGAAGCTGAAGGCGGTGCCGAAGTTCACCGCGCGCACCAGCGCCAGCGTGTCCTGATGGTCCTGGTCCGTCTCGCCGGGGAAGCCGACGATGAAGTCGCTGGTCAGCATGATGTCGGGACGCGCCTCGCGGATGCGCTCGATCAGCCGCAGATACTGGTCCACCGTATGCTTGCGGTTCATCGCCTTGAGGATGCGGTTCGAGCCCGACTGCACCGGCAGGTGCAGATAGGGCATCAGCTTCGGCTCGTCGCGATGCGCGGCGATCAGGTCCTCGGCCATGTCGTTGGGGTGGCTGGTGGTATAGCGGATGCGGTCCAGCCCGTCGATTTCCGCTATCGCCCGGATCAGCCGGCCGAAGCCCCATTCGGCCCCTTCGGGCCCCTCGCCGTGCCAGCCGTTGACGTTCTGGCCCAGAAGCGTGATCTCGCGCACGCCGCGGGCGACAAGGTCGCGCGCCTCGGCCAGGATGCGCGAGACGGGGCGCGAGACCTCGGCCCCGCGCGTATAGGGCACGACGCAGAAGGCGCAGAACTTGTCGCAGCCCTCCTGCACGGTCAGGAAAGCGGCGGGGGCGCGGCGGGTGGCGGCGGCGGGCTTCGGCAGGTGCTCGAACTTGTCCTCGGCCGGGAATTCGGTATCGACGCCGCCTCCGGCCCGCGCCATGGCCGGCAGGCGATGATAGGCCTGCGGTCCCACCACCAGATCGACGATCGGCATGCGGCGCTGGATCTCCTGCCCCTCGGCCTGGGCGACGCAGCCGGCCACGCCGATCTTCAGGTCCGGCTTTTCCGCCTTGAGCGGCTTCAGCCGGCCGAGGTCGGAATAAAGCTTCTCGGCCGCCTTTTCGCGGATGTGGCAGGTGTTCAGCAGCACCATGTCCGCCTCGGCCTGGTTCTCGGTCAGGACATAGCCCTCGGCGCCCATGGCCTCGGCCATGCGCTGGCTGTCATAGACGTTCATCTGGCAGCCATAGGTCTTGATGAAGAGTTTCTTCACCGCCGGGGCGGATTTCGGGGCTTGGTCGCTCATGCCGTGCTGTCCTTGGGGTTCGCGCGCTGATACAGGAAATCGGCTGCCTTGGAAAGTCTGGGCGAAGATGAGCGACCTGACCACGATCCCGAATATCGGCCCCGCGACCGCCCGCGCCCTGGTCGCGGCCGGCATTCCCGATGCGGCCGCCCTGCGCCGCTGCGGCGCGCACGAGGCCTATCGCGCGCTGCTGGCCGCCGGCGAGCGGCCGCATTTCATCGGCTATTACGTGCTGCACATGGGCTTGCAGGGCCGGCCCTGGAACGATTGCCGGGACGAGGAGAAAGCCGCGCTGCGCCGCCGCTTCGACGCGCTGGTGGCCGAGACGCGCGCCGCGCCGCTTTCCGCCATCGAGGCGGCACTGGACCGGATCGGCCTGCCCCGCCCGCGCTAGGCGGCGTTTTCGCCGCACCGTCGGGCAATTCGCCGGGCGGGCCGCGCCGCGGCCGGCACTTGGCCCGAACCGCGACGGCGCCCCATTGAACCGCCCCCGGCGCCCGGCTAGCCTGCCCGCAAAGCAGATGGAGGCTGACGACATGAACCAACCGCAAAGCTGGGAAGCCCGGGCCGAGACCTATTCGCTCTATGGTTTCACCGACATGCCCTCGGTCCATCAGCGGGGCACCGTCGTCGTGACCCATGGCGAGGGTCCCTATATCGTCGATGTGCATGGCCGCCGCTATCTGGATGCGAATTCCGGCCTGTGGAACATGGTCGCCGGCTTCGACCACAAGGGCCTGATCGAGGCCGCCAAGGCGCAATACGACCGCTTTCCCGGCTATCACGCCTTTTTCGGCCGCATGTCCGACCAGACGGTGATGCTGTCGGAAAAGCTGGTCGAGGTCTCGCCCTTCGACAGCGGCCGGGTCTTCTATACCAATTCCGGCTCCGAGGCGAACGACACCATGGTCAAGATGCTGTGGTTCCTGCACGCCGCCGAAGGCAAGCCGCAGAAGCGCAAGATCCTGACGCGCTGGAACGCCTATCACGGCGTGACCGCGGTTTCGGCCTCGATGACCGGCAAGCCCTACAATTCGGTCTTCGGCCTGCCGCTGCCCGGCTTCATCCACCTGACCTGCCCGCATTACTGGCGCTATGGCGAGGAAGGCGAGACCGAGGCGCAATTCGTCGCCCGCCTGGCCCGCGAGCTGGAGGATACCATCACCCGCGAGGGCGCCGACACCATCGCCGGCTTCTTCGCCGAGCCGGTGATGGGCGCGGGGGGCGTGATCCCGCCGGCCCAGGGCTATTTCCAGGCCATCCTGCCGATCCTGAAAAAGCACGACATCCCGATGATCTCGGACGAGGTGATCTGCGGCTTCGGGCGGACCGGCAGCACCTGGGGCTGCCTGACCTACGACTTCATGCCCGATGCCATCATCTCGTCCAAGAACCTGACGGCGGGCTTTTTCCCCATGGGCGCGGTGATCCTTGGCCCCGACCTCGCGAAACGGGTCGAGGCCGCCGTCGAGGCGATCGAGGAGTTTCCGCACGGCTTCACCGCCTCGGGCCATCCGGTCGGCTGCGCCATCGCGCTGAAGGCCATCGACGTGGTGATGAACGAGGGGCTGGCCGAGAATGTCCGCCGCCTCGCCCCCCGCTTCGAAGAGGGGCTGAAGCGCATCGCCGACCGGCCGAACATCGGCGAATATCGCGGCATCGGCTTCATGTGGGCGCTGGAGGCGGTCAAGGACAAGCCGAGCAAGACCCCCTTCGACGGCAAGCTTTCGGTCAGCGAGCGCATCGCCAATACCTGCACCGATCTGGGGCTGATCTGCCGGCCGCTGGGCCAGTCCATCGTGCTGTGCCCGCCCTTCATCCTGACCGAGGCGCAGATGGACGAGATGTTCGAGAAGCTGGAAAAGGCGCTCGACAAGGTCTTCGCCGAGGTCGCCTGAGGCGGCGGGCGGCCCTACCAGGGGTCGCCCCCGCCCAGCACGGCGCGCGCCATCTGCACCCGCTGCGGCGCGATCTGCGCGACCTGTGCGAAGTCCAGCACGCGCTGGTCCTGCTCCAGCAGGAAATCCAGCACGAAGACCGCGAATTCCGGCCGCGCCGCCATGGCGCGCAGGCCCGCCACGTCGCTGCCCGATTGCGCCAGCAGCGCCCCCGCCAGATCGGCGTCCCCGGCGATATGGGCGAAGCCCGCCTCCGCGATGTCGCGCGCCTCGTTCGGTGTCATGCGTCTCTCGCCTTCTTCGAGGCCGCGGCGAAATCGTCGCGGCCGGAAAGGATTTGTTAACCATTGTCGCGCAAGATGCGGGCCAGGGCAGCGGGTGTAAAGCGGGCATGACCATGGCGGGACGTATTCTTGTCGTTGACGGCGTGCCGACGAATCGCATCACCATGAAGGTGCGGCTGGTCTCGGCCTGCTACGAGGTCTCGACCGCCGCCTCGGGGGCCGAGGCGCTGCGCATGGCGCGGCTGATCCACCCGCAGATCGTGCTGATCGGCGCCAGCCTGCCCGATATGGCCGGGCCGGCGCTTTGCGCGGCACTGCGCGCCCTGCCCTGCGGCGCCGAGCTGCCGGTGCTGCTCCAGGCCAGCGGCCCGGATCGCGTGGCGGCGCTGCGCGCCGGCGCCGCGGCGCTGGTCGAACCGGGCGACGAACTGACGCTGCTGGCCCGGATCCGCGGGCTGATCCGGCACGAGGCGGGCGCGTTGCCAGACCCCCTTCCCGGCCTGGCCGAGGCGGCGGCGGGCTTTGCCCATGACGCCCATGACGCCCATGACGCCCGGCCGCGCGCGGTCTTCGTCGCCGACCAGCCGGCCACCGCCCTGGGCTGGCGCCACGCCCTGCAGGGCCGGGTCGATTTCGCGATCTCGGTCAGCGATCCCGAGCGCGCCCTGGCCGAGGCGGCGGCGGGCCGGGTGGCCGACCTTTACCTGATCGCGGCGGATATCCAGCAGCCGGGCGACGGGCTGCGCTTGCTGTCCGAGCTGCGCTCGCGCCCGCATTCGCGCGAGGCGGGCTTCGTCGTCGCACTGCGCGCCGGGCGGGCCGAGATGATGCCGGTGGCGCTGGACCTCGGCGCCGGGGACGTGCTGGCCTGGGATCTCGCCGGTCCCGAC
Organism: Paracoccus sp. J55; assembly: GCF_000513975.1. Lineage (NCBI taxonomy): Bacteria > Pseudomonadati > Pseudomonadota > Alphaproteobacteria > Rhodobacterales > Paracoccaceae > Paracoccus > Paracoccus sp. J55. Next base: position 155,404 of record NZ_AZVA01000005.1, on the reverse strand, counting down.
GCAGCGCCCGAATCGGCCATGCGCCTGCAAGCCCAGCTTGCCCGCAAGCACGAGGCCGACCGCCGCCGGCATGAAACCCGGCGCAACATGCGCTGGGCGATGACCGACCCGCTGACCGGGCTGCACAATCGCCGCTATGCCCTGCCCCGCCTGGCCGAACTCGCGGCCGAGGCGCAGGAGGGCCGGGGCGATCTGGCGGTCATGCTGCTGGACCTGGACCGTTTCAAGCAGGTGAACGACGTCCACGGCCATCCCGCCGGCGACGCGGTGCTGGCCGAGATCGCCGCCCGCCTCGCCGCCGCGCTGCCCGAGGGCGCGCTGCTGGCCCGGATCGGCGGCGAGGAATTCCTGGCCGTGCTGCCCGATTGCCCGGCCCGCAGCGCCCGCCGGATCGCCGAGGCGCTGCGCCATGCGGTGATGGCCGCGCCGGTCGCCCTGCCGCATGGCTGCGCGCTGCCCGAGCTGGACGTCACCATCTCGGCGGGCGTGGCGGTCGGCCATCCCGGTCCGCATGCGCCGGCACTGGACCCCGAGGCGCTGCTGACCAGCGCCGACCGGGCGCTGCTCAATGCGAAATCCTCGGGGCGCAACCGGATCGTCATGGCCTCGCAGATGATCGCGGCGTGAGGCCGCTGCGTCGCTTTGCCGCTGCCGCCGCGGTCGGCCGCGGCGCTTTTCTTTGCGGGCCTCTTGTCCTACATAGGGGCGGAACAGGAAAGGAACGCGCCGATGCCTCATACCTATTCCGATGCCACCCTGCCCGAACGTCCCGTCAAGCCGGCCATGCTGCGCGGCGCCCTGGGCCGTTGTCCCGCCTGCGGCGAGGGGCGGCTGTTCCGGGGCTACCTGTCGGTCCGCCCGGCCTGCCCGCATTGCGGCGAGGAACTGCACCACCAGCGGGCCGATGACGGGCCGGCCTATCTGACCATCCTGCTGGTCTCGCATCTGGGCGCGCCGCTGCTGCTGGCGGTCTACATGATGTATCGGCCCTCGGCCATGGCGATGCTGATCGGCTTCAGCCTGGGCGCGGTCGTGCTGTCGCTCTTGCTGCTGCCGCTGATCAAGGGCGGGATGATCGGCTTCCAATGGGCGCGCCGCATGCATGGCTTCGGCGCCGGGCCCGCGGGAATCGAGGCTGCCGCGTCGTGAGCGCCGAGGCCGGAACCGCCCCCGCAAGCCGCAGCGCCGCCGAGCCGCCGATCCGCGACGCCGCCACCGTCATCGTGCTGGACCGCAAGGCCCGCGGCGGGCCGTCGGTGCTGATGGGGCAAAGGGGCGCCTCGGCCGTGTTCATGCCCTCGAAATACGTCTTTCCCGGCGGGGCGGTGGATGCCGCCGATGCGCAGGTTCGGCTGGCCGGCGACCTGCCGCCCCGGACCTCGGCGCTGCTGGCGGCCGAGCCGCGCCCCGACTCGGCCGCCACGCCGCTGGCGCTGGCCGCCGCCGCCCTGCGCGAACTGGCCGAGGAAACCGGCCTGCTGACCGGCCGGCCCGGCCCCGCCCCCAGCGGCTGGGACCATTATTCCGGCGCCGGGCTGGCGCCGGATCCTTCGGCGCTGATCTACCTGTTCCGTGCCATCACCCCGCCCGGCCGGCCGCGCCGCTTCGACGCCCGCTTCCTGCTGCTGGATGCCGAGCGCCTGCATGGCGACCGCAACGATTTCAGCGCCGCCTGCGACGAGCTTTCGCATCTGCATTGGGTGCCGCTGCCCGAGGCGCGGGCGCTGGACCTGCCCTTCATCACCGAAGTGGTGCTGGCCGAAGTCGCCGGCCTGCTGGCCGCGGCCGGGGACAGCCCGCTCGTCCCGCCGCCGACGGTGCCCTTCTTCGACAACCGCGACTCGGCGCCGCGCTTCCTGCGCATCGGCTGAGCCCGGCCGCAGCGCGCCCGGCTCAGCGTCCGATGAACCGCGGCGCGCGCTTTTCCAGAAAGGCCGCGACGCCCTCGGCGAAATCCCGGCTGCGCGCCATCTCGCCCTGCAGCCGCGCCTCCAGCTGCAGTTGCGCCGCCATGTCGTTGCCGCTTGATGCCCGCAGCGCCTGGCGGATCGCCAGGAAGGCCGCGGTCGGCCCCTCGGCCAGGGTTCGCGCCCGCTCTGCCACCACGGTCGCGAATTCCGCGTCCGGCACCGCCTCCCAGATCAGCCCCCATTCCGCCGCCCGGGCCGCCGGGATGCGGTCGGCGAACAGCATCATTCCCATGGCGCGCGGCACGCCGACCGAGCGCGGCACGATGAAGGTGCCGCCCGCATCCGGGATCAGCCCGATGCGGCTGAAAGCCTGCACGAAACTGGCGCTTTCGCTGGCGATGACCACATCGGCAGCCAGCGCCAGATTGGCCCCCGCCCCGGCCGCGATGCCGTTCACCGCCGCGATCACCGGCACCGGCGCGTCCGAGATGGCGGCCAGCATCGGCTCGTATTCCTCGCGCAGGATGGTTTCCACGTCGAAGCCGGCCGTGGCGTCGGTCAGGTCCTGGCCCGAGCAGAAGCCGCGCCCGGTCCCGGTCAGCACCACGCAACGCGTGCCCTGCGGCAGGTTCGTCATCGCCGCCACGATCTCGGCCCGCATGGTGCGGTTCAGCGCGTTGACGGTGTCGGGCCGGTTCAGCGCCAGCCGCGCAATGCCGTCCCGATGCGTGAATTCGATGGTCTGAAAGCTCATCCGGTCCCCCTGCTTTCGGCCATCCTGCCCAAGCACCGGCCAGGGGAAAAGGCCCGACCCTGCGTCAGTCGCGCATGATCCGGTCCAGCCGGGCCTTTTCCTCGTCCGAGAGCCGGGCCGGACCTTCTTCGGGCAGGTTGCGCGAGCGCACGAAGCGCCAGCCCAGCAGCAGCGCCAGGACCGCCATGACCGGCCCGGCCAGATAAAGCAGCCAGTTCACCCCGCGCGCCGGCGGCTCGAACAGCACGTATTCGCCGAAACGGTCGGTGACAGCCTGCACCGCCTCGGCATCGCTGTCGCCCGCGACCAGCCGCTCGCGCAGGTAAAGCCGCAGGTCGCGGCTGATCGGCGCATTGGATTCGTCGATGGTCTCGCCCTGACAGACCGGGCAGCGCAGGATCTTCGAGATCTCGCGCGCCCGCGACTCCAGCGCCGGGTCGGACAGCACCTCGTCGGGCTGGACCGCCAGGGCCGGCAGCGCCAAGAGCAGCGACAGGGTCAGGATCAGCGCGCGCATCGCCTACTCCGCCGGCTGGGCCGCGGCCCGGCTCTGCCGTGCGCCGGCGGCGACGCGATAGCGCCGGTCGGACAGGCTGATGCAGCCGCCAAGCGCCATCAGCGCCGAGCCCAGCCAGATCCAGCTGGCGAAGGGCTTGATATAGCTGCGCACCGCCCAGCCGCCGGCCTGCTGCTCGTCGCCGATCACCAGATAGAGGTCGCGGAACAGCCCGTTCTGGATCGCCGCCTCGGTCGTCGGCATGGCCTGCACCGGATAGACCCGCTTTTCGGGATGCAGCAGGGCGACCTGCCGGCCGTCGCGGCCGACCCTCATCGTGGCCACGATGGAATCGTAGTTCGGGCCGGTGCGCTCCTCGACCGCCTCCAGGGTGATGTCATAGCCGGCGACGGTAAAGGTCTGGCCGACCTGGGCGACGCGGATGTCCTCGACCTGCCAGGCCATCAGCAGGCTGATGCCGATGAAGGTGACGCCCAGCCCGGCATGGGCCACCGCCTTGCCCCAATCGGCGCGCGGCAGGCGGCGCAGGCGCGCAAGGCCGGAATTGCCGGTGCGCAGCCACAGGTCGGCCACCGCGCCGCCGACCAGCCAGGCACCCAGCCCGGCGCCGATCACCGCCAGCGCCGAATGCCCGGTCGAGACGGCAAAGACCAGCGCCATGACGGCGGCGGCAAAGACCAGCGCGCCGCGCAGCGGATAAAGCACGCGCTTCAGCCGGCCGCGCTTCCATGGCAGGATCGCGCCCAGCGGCAGGATGATCGCCAGCGCCACCATGAAGGGGGTGAAGGCCTTCTCGAAGAAGGGCGCGCCGACCGAGAGCTTCTTGTCCCAGGCCATCTCGGCCACCAGCGGCCAGACCGTGCCGATGAAGACCACGAAGGCCGAAACCGCCAGCAGGATGTTGTTCAGCACCAGCGCCCCCTCGCGCGAGACCGGGGCGAAGGCGCCCCGCGCCTGCATCGAGGCCGCGCGCACGGAAAAGAGCAGCAGCGCCCCCCCGACGAAGAAGGCCAGGATCGCCAGGATGAACACGCCGCGCTCGGGGTCACTGGCGAAGCTGTGCACCGAGGTGATGATGCCCGAACGCACGATGAAGGTGCCGATCAGCGAGAAGCCGAAGGCCATGATGGCCAGCAGGATGGTCCAGCTTTTCAGCACCTCGCGCTTTTCCACGACGATGGCGGAATGCAGCAGCGCGGCGGCGATCAGCCAGGGCATGAAACTGGCGTTCTCCACCGGGTCCCAGAACCAGAACCCGCCCCAGCCCAGCTCGTAATAGGCCCACCAGGACCCCAGCGCGATGCCGATGGTCAGGAAGACCCAGGCCGCCAGCGTCCAGGGCCTGACCCAGCGCGCCCAGGCGGCATCGACCCGCCCCTCGATCAGCGCCGCCACGGCGAAGCTGAAGGCCATGCTGAGCCCGACATAGCCGAGATAAAGGAACGGCGGATGAAAGGCGAGGCCGGGGTCCTGCAGCAGCGGGTTCAGGTCGCGCCCGTTGAAGGGCGGGCTCGCCATGCGGGCGAACGGGTTCGAGGTGAACAGGATGAAGGCCAGAAAGGCCGCGCCGATCGCCGCCTGCACCGACAGCACCCGCGCCCGCAGCTTGGGCGGCAGGTTGGCGTCGAAGCTAGCCGCCGCCGCGCCGAACAGCGACAGGATCAGCACCCAGAGCAGCATCGAGCCCTCGTGATTGCCCCAGACGCCGCTGATCTTGTAGAGCATGGGCTTGGCGGTATGCGAATTCTCGTAGACCAGCGCGACCGAGAAGTCCGAGGTCACGAAGGCCACGGTCAGCGCCGCGAAGGAAATGCCGATCAACCCGAATTGCGCCAGCGCGGCGGGGCGGGCGCTGTCGATCCAGCCGCCCCAGCCCCTGGCGGCGCCGATCATCGGCACGATCATCTGGAAAAGCGCCACGGCAAAGGCAAGGATCAGGGCGAAATGGCCGATTTCGGCGATCATGGGCTTCCTCCGGGTGGCTGCCCCGCAGAATAGCCGTGGCGCGGGCGGCAAGCCAGCCCCCCGCGCCTGCCAGATTGTCACAGCATCGCTATTTCGCGGCTTCCGCCTCGGCCCAGTCGCGCAGGGCCGGATTGTCGCCGAAGGACCCGCCGGCCTCCGGCGCCGGCAGCGTCAGCGGCGTGGCCGGGGGTGCGTTGCGGATGACGGGCCGGCTGCGAAAGTAATGCGCCTCGCGCGCGCCGAAATAGAAGCTGATGACGGCGCCCAGCAGCCACCAGAGCGGCTCGGGCACAAGGTTCAGGTTCTGCATCCGCAGCCCGAAGCCCTCGGGCTCGACCATGGCATAGCCGAAGAGCGCCAGCGTCCCCAGCGTCATCATGGGACGCGGCAGCCGGTTCAGCCCGTTCATCATGCCATCGAACCAGCCCCGCGGCGCGGCGGCGAATTCCGCGCCGTGCTGGGTGATGGCGCGGGCATAGGCTTGCTCGTCCAGTTCCATGCGGCGGGTGGCGTTCTCGCGGAACACCTCGGCCATGCCGGTGGCGGCATTGGCGACGGTGGCGGCGGCGGCGCCCGCCCCCAGGAAACGGTCCATCAGCCCCATGCCGCCACCCTTGCGCGATGCTCGGCCAGCGACAGGTGATAGCGGGGCGAGATGAACTCCTCGGCCCGCAGGATCCAGCCGCCCTTGCCCCCCGATTGCGTGCGGGCGTATTTGCGGCTGGCCGGGCGCGCATCGCCCAGCGAATAGTAGTAGTTGCGCCGCGCGATGCCGTAGGCATCGGCGAAATGGCCGGGTGCCGCCGCCTCGGCCTGCCGGGCGGCCAGGATGGTGCGCGGCCCGACCAGACCGTCGTCGGTCGCGGCAAAGCCCATGCGCGTCACCAGCCGTTGCAGGATCTTCACCGCATTGGTGCCGGCATTGACATACATGTCGAAGACCGAGGCCTGCACCGAGGCCGGCAGTTCCGCCAGACGCGGCCGGCGGAAGTAATGCTCGACGAAGATGCGCTCGGCATCGGCGCGGGTCAGCGCCCTGACGTCGCGGATATCGACGCGCCCGTCGCCGGTCTTGTCGATGCCCAGCCGCCGCAGCGTCGCCAGCGTCACGCCGAAATTCGTCGCCCCGCCCGGATCGTCGGGATCGTTGACGTAGCCCCCCTCACGCGCGACGATCTCGGCCGCGATCTGTTCCACTGTCTTCATGCCAGCCCCCACTTGCGGAAATGGGGCCAAGGCTGGGGGAGTGCGGTTAACGCCCTGTTAACCAGGCGCGCGTTGCGTCAGGAGTTCGGGTCCTCGTAGACGCCCTGCTCCTTGAGCGAGTCGATGACCTCGCGCGGCATGTAGTTCTCGTCATGCTTGGCCAGGATCTCGGTGGCGACGAAGGTGTCGCCCTCCATCCGGCCGGTGCCGATCATGCCCTGGCCTTCGGCGAACAGGTCGGGCAGCACGCCGGTAAAGCGCACCGGGATCGAGGCGCCGCCGTCGGTGACGCGGAAGCTCACCGTCTCGCTGGCGCCGCGGATCAGGCTGCCGTCCTCGACCAGCCCGCCCAGACGAAAGACCTCGCCGGCCTCGGGGGGGCTTTCAGCCATCTGGCTGGGCGAACGATACAGGTTGATGCCGTCGCGAAACCCGTAGCCGATCAGCCCGACCGCCAGCACCAGCGCCAGGGCGGCGGCGACAATGATCTGGATGCGGCGCTTTTTCTTCAGTGATTTCATCGTTCAAGCTTTCCAGTTTCAGGCACTTTCGAACCTGATCGGATGGCGGAGGAATTGCGTGGCCTTGCCCGAGACGCGCTCGGCATCGCCGGTGGTCAGGAAGCGCGAGACGGTGCCGCTGCCCAGCATCTCCGGATGGCGCTTCAGGTAGTCCTCAAGGCTTTCGGCGACAAGATCGGGCTGGGAATAGACCTTGACCTGCGGCCCCAGCGCCTTCTGGAAGGCGGCCTGCACCAGCGGGTAATGCGTGCAGCCCAGGATCGCCGCCTCGGGATGCGGCATGCGGCGCAGCAGCGCCTCGACATGGCTGGTCACCAGCGCCTCTGCCAGGATCTCGTCGCCCATCTCGATCGCGTCGACCACCCCGCCGCAGGGCTGGGCCTCGACATCGACGCCGATAGCGCGGAAGGCCAGTTCGCGCTGGAAGGCGCGGCTGGCGACGGTGGCGGGGGTGGCGAACAGCGCCACATGCTTGACCGCCACCTCGCGCGGCGGCGAGTTGTCGCCCCAGCGCCGCTCGGTCAGCGCCTCGATCATCGGCACGAAGACCCCCAGCACGCGCTTGCCCTCGGGCAGCCAGGTCTCCTGCATGCGCCGCAGCGCCGCGGCCGAGGCGGTGTTGCAGGCCAGGATCACCAGATCGCAGCCTTCGTCCCAAAGCCGCTCGACCCCGGCGCAGGTCAGGTCGAAGATATCCTCGGCGTCGCGCACCCCATAGGGCGTGTGCTTGTTGTCGCCCAGATAGGCCAAGGGCAGGTCCGGCATGCGGGCGGCAATCGCGGCCAGAACCGTCAGCCCGCCCAGACCCGAATCGAAAACCCCTACCGCCATGACTAGCCTCCTGCTCGCGACGCGCCTTTTTAGGACGCAAGGCGAGGGAACGCCATGATTTATGTCATGCGGCCAGGGCCCGCGGCGGCCCATCCCGATGCCGCCGGCGTTCAAAAGCCCGTGACGGCGCCCCGCGGAGAATCGGGCCCCCCGGGCGGTATTCTGCACGCTTGTCCGGCCCTTTCCGTGCGGATGGCGGTTCGGCGGGCAGTGTGCGTCAGCAACACTGACGGATAAAGGGTTTTCCGGGCGTTTTGCAGGCTTGTTCCGCTAACCTTCTGTGGTAAGGGTTGCACGGATTGCATGGCTGATGCCGCAAGAAAGCACTGTTATGGATTGGGATAAGTTAAGAATATTTCACGCCGTCGCCGACGCGGGCAGCCTGACCCACGCGGGCGATGTTCTGCACCTGTCCCAATCCGCCGTCAGCCGCCAGATCCGCGCGCTGGAGGATTCGCTGGGCACCACGCTTTTCCACCGCCATGCCCGGGGACTGATCCTGACCGAACAGGGCGAACTGCTGTTCGAGGCGACCTCGTCCATGGTCCGCAAGCTCGACACCACCGCTGCCCGCATCCGCGACAGCGAGGAGAACGTCTTCGGCGAGCTCAAGGTCACCACGACCACCGGCTTCGGCACCATGTGGCTGGTGCCGCGCCTGGCCAAGCTCTATGACCGCTATCCGGACCTCAAGATCGACCTGATGCTGGAAGAGCGCGTCCTCGACCTGCCCATGCGCGAGGCCGATGTCGCCATCCGCATGAAAGAGCCGAACCAGCAGGACCTGATCCGGCGCCGCCTGCTCAATATCCGCATGCGGCTTTACGCCACACCTGAATATCTGGAAAAGGCCGGCGTGCCCCACACGCTCGAGGATCTGGCGCCGCACCGGCTGATCTGCCAGAGCCCGCAGACGCCGCAGGTCAGCTCGGGCGCCGTGCTGTCGCAGATGTTGCTGGCGCGGACCATGAAATCGACGCTGATGGTGAACAACTATTTCGGCGTGCTGCAGGCGGTGCTGAACCACGTCGGCATCGGCGTGCTGCCGGATTACCTCAGCGCCGATTTTCCCAACCTTACCCGCGTCTTGCCGGATATCGAATCCGGCGAGGTGCCGGTCTTTCTGGCTTTCCCGGAAGAACTGCGCGCCTCGCGCCGGGTCGCGGCCTTCCGCGATTTCGTGCTGGAGGAAATCCAGTCGCTGCGCAGGCAGCAGACCGAGGAACAGGCCGGCGACCGCCCCCTCGGATGAGCGGCAAACGGGCAGTTGCCCGGCCGTTCTGCCCGAGGCATTCGCAGAATGCATATCGGCCATGTGCCGCAATGCGGAAATCATCCTTGAACCGTTCGCCGACTGCACATATTTCCGATCTCGAAGGGGATGATTTGAAGCAATTCTCATCACCTTCAACCTCCCTGTTGGACTTGAGCCGGGCTTCATGCCCGGCTTTTTTTTTGCCCGCCGGCCGCGCCTTCGCCGCGGCGCGGCAGAACCGTTTCGGATCGCCGCCGCGCCGGGCCGCGCGCGGCCCCTTTCCTAAAGCCCCGCCTGCGCTTAAAAGGCCCGGGAAACCGGGGAAAAGGGCGCCAGACATGAACGAACCGCAGATCACCGAGGAACTGATCGCCGCGCACGGGCTCAAGCCCGACGAATACCAGCGCATCCTCGAGATCATCGGTCGCGAGCCGAGCTTCACCGAACTCGGCATCTTCTCGGCGATGTGGAACGAGCATTGCTCCTACAAGTCCTCGAAGAAATGGCTGCGCACCCTGCCGACCAAGGGCCCGCAGGTGATCTGCGGCCCGGGCGAGAACGCCGGCGTCGTGGATATCGGCGACGGCCAGGCCGTGGTCTTCAAGATGGAGAGCCACAACCACCCCTCTTATATCGAGCCGCACCAGGGCGCCGCGACCGGCGTCGGCGGCATCCTGCGCGACGTCTTCACCATGGGCGCCCGCCCCATCGCCGCCATGGACGCGCTGTCCTTCGGCCGGCCCGAGCATCCCAAGACCGCGCATCTGGTCAAGGGCGTGGTCGAGGGCATCGGCGCCTATGGCAATGCCTTCGGCGTGCCGAACGTCGGCGGCGAGGTGCGCTTCCACCGCAGCTATGACGGCAACTGCCTGGTGAACGCCTTTGCGGCGGGCCTCGCGGACAGCGACAAGATCTTCTATTCCGCCGCCTCGGGCGTCGGCATGCCGGTGGTCTATCTGGGCGCCAAGACCGGGCGCGACGGCGTCGGCGGCGCGACCATGGCCTCGGCCGAGTTCGACGACACCATCGAGGAAAAGCGCCCCACCGTGCAGGTCGGCGACCCCTTCACCGAGAAATGCCTGCTGGAGGCCTGCCTGGAGCTGATGCAGACCGACAGCGTGATCTCGATCCAGGACATGGGTGCGGCGGGCCTTACCTGCTCGGCGGTCGAGATGGGCGACAAGGGCGGCCTGGGCATCAAGCTGGTGCTCGACGCCGTGCCGCAGCGCGAAACCAACATGACCGCCTATGAGATGATGCTGTCCGAGTCGCAGGAACGCATGCTCATGGTGCTGAAGCCCGAGAAGGAGGCCGAGGCGCGGGCGATCTTCGAGAAATGGGATCTGGACTTCGCCATCGTCGGCGAGACCATCGCCGAGGACCGTTTCCTGATCGTCCACGGCAACGAGGTCAAAGCCGACCTGCCGCTGTCCAAGCTCAGCTCCAGCGCGCCGGAATACGACCGTCCCTGGATCGAGACCCCGGCAGCGGGCGAGATGTCCGCCCTGCCCGCCATCACCCCCATCGCTGCGCTGAAATCGCTGATCGGCAGCCCCAGCTACGCCCACAAGGGCTGGGTGTGGGAGCAATACGACACCCAGGTCGGCGCCGACACCATCCGCCGCCCCGGCCTCGGCGCCGGCGTGGTGCGCGTGCACGGCACCCGCAAGGCGCTGGCCTTCACCAGCGACGTGACGCCGCGCTATGTCAAGGCCAACCCCTATGAGGGCGGCAAGCAGGCGGTGGCCGAGGCCTATCGCAACCTGACCGCCTGCGGCGCCCTGCCGCTGGCCACCACCGACAACCTGAACTTCGGCAATCCTGAGAAGCCCGAGATCATGGGCCAGCTCGTCGGCGCCATCAAGGGCATCGGCGAGGCCTGCGCGGCGCTGGACTTCCCCATCGTCTCGGGCAACGTCTCGCTTTACAACGAGACCGACGGCAAGGGCATCCTGCCCACGCCCACCATCGGCGGCGTCGGGCTGATCGCCGACCTGGACGATCTGATCGCCGGCCTGCCGGCCGAGGGCGACATCGCGCTGGTCATAGGCGAGACCCGCGGCCATCTTGGCCAGTCGGCGCTGGCCGCCGAAGCCTTCGGCATCGAGGCGGGCGACGCGCCGCATGTGGACCTGGCCGCCGAGCGGCGCAACGGCGAGTTCCTGCGCGCCCATGGCAAGCTGGTCTCGGCCGCGACCGACCTGTCGGATGGCGGGCTGGCGCTGGCCGCCTTCGAGCTGGCCGAGGCGGCGGGCCTGGGCGTCACGCTGGACAGCGCCGATATCGCCCAGCTTTTCGGCGAGGATCAGGCCCGCTATCTGGTCGCCTGCAGCGAGGAGAATGCCGCGCAACTGATCGCGGCGGCCCAGACGGCAGGCGTGCCGCTGGCGCGCGTCGGCCGCTTCGGCGCCGACCGGGTCTCGCTTGGCGGCGACGCCGCGCCGCTGGCCGAACTGTCGCAGCTTTATCGCGGCGCCTTCGAGAAGCGGCTGAACCTGGAACTCGCCTGACCCTGTCCTGGGTCTTCCTTTGCGCCCGGCTGTCGCCTCCGCGATGGCCGGGTTTTTCACGCGCCCAAGGCAAACCCCACGGATGACGCCGCGTCACGGGTGATCCCGCATTCCCCTTTGCCGCGGCCGCCCCCAGATAGGCTGCACAGGCCGGTCCCCGGATCAGTCACCCAGAGGCTGCGGAATTTTTCCTCCCGAGATCCGCAGCGAACGCAAGCCCCGCTCCTGCCATGAGCGGGGCTTCTTTCCATCGCAGCGCCGGATCAGGAAACGCGGCGGCAGGGCGGATGAAGGGGAAAATGGCGGTCCCAACACGATTCGAACGTGTGGCCTCTACCTTCGGAGGGTAGCGCTCTATCCAGCTGAGCTATGGGACCGCGAGCCCCCGTTGATTACCCGCAAACGCGCGGCTCTGCAATGGGGTTCAGGCGAAAAGCTCGCGGCAGAAGGTCAATCCGTCGATCAGCGCATCGACCTCGGCGCGGGTGTTGTACATGGCGAAGCTGGCGCGCGCCGTGGCCGTGACGCCGAAATAATCCAAGAGCGGCGTGGCGCAATGCGTCCCCGCCCGCACGGCGATGCCGCGCTTGTCGAGGATGGTCGAGATGTCATGCGCATGCGCGCCCTGCATGGTCATCGAGAAGATCGCGCCCTTCTCGGCCGCGTCGCCCTGCACCGACAGCCAGTTCAGGCTGCGCAGCCGGTCGCGGGCATAGTCGCGCAGGTCGCGTTCATGCGCGGCGATGTTCTCCATGCCAAGCGCCATCAGGTATTCCAGCGCCGCGCCCAGCCCGATCTGGTTGGCGATGCCGGGCGTGCCGGCCTCGAAGCGCAGCGGCGGGTCGGCATAATCGACGCTGTCGCGGGTGACGGTGCGGATCATGTCGCCGCCGCCCATGAAGGGCCGCATCTCGGCCTGCCGTTCGGCCCGGATCCAGATCGCGCCCGACCCCGAGGGACCATAGAGCTTGTGCCCGGTGATGCAGTAGAAATCGACGCCGAGCGCGGACAGGTCCACCGGCATGTGCACGGCGGCCTGGCTGCCGTCGGCCAGAACCGGCACCGAGGTGCCGCGCGCGATGGCGCCGATATCGACCACGGTGCCGGTCACGTTCGACATATGGGTGACGGCGATCAGCCTTGTCCGCGGCCCCACCGCCGCCAGCACCTTCTCGGGCGGCAGGCTGCCGTCGGGCTCGGGCTCGACCCATTTCAGCTGGACGCCCTGGCGCTCGCGCAGGAAATGCCAGGGCACGATATTGGCGTGATGCTCCAGCACCGACAGCACGATCTCGTCGCCCGCCTGCAGGCGCGGCGCGGCCCAGCCATAGGAGACGAGGTTGATGCCCTCGGTCGCGCCAGAGGTGAAGATCACCTCGTCCTCGCGCGGGGCGTTCAGGAAGCGGGCGATGATGGCGCGCACGCGCTCATAGTTCTCGGTCGCGAGATTGGACAGGAAATGCAGCCCGCGATGGACATTGGCATATTCCGCCTCATAGGCGCGGGTGATGGCATCGATCACCGCGCGCGGCTTCTGCGCCGAAGCGCCATTGTCCAGATAGACCAGAGGCCGGCCGTTCACCTGCCGCGACAGGATCGGGAAATCGGTGCGGACCTTTTCGACGTCGAAGCTCATGGTGTCACCTCGGGGACGATGCCGAATGCCGCCGCGATCAGCGACAGCACGAAGCCAAGCAGGAAGACGCTGCCGATCAGGCCCACCACCACCTTGCCGGTGCTGGTGAAGCCGTGCAACGCCTTGGTCATGGTCACGGCAAGATAAAGGAAAAGGCCAAAGGCCAGCATGGAGAGCAGCGTGGCCGTGGCAGGAAACAGCGCCATCATCACCACCTGCACAGCCTGCAGCCCGACCAGCATCAGCTCGACCCAGCCGACGATCAGCAGGGCGTCGGGAAAGGTGCCATGGCCGCCGAACAGCCGCCCGATCTGCGCAACGAACAGGGCCGACAGCACCATGGCGCCCAGCTGGATGCCGGCCAGCGTCATCGGTTCGGAAAGCATGCGCGAGACGGGGTTGTCCACCTCGACCGGGAACAGCAGCAGCGACAGCGCAGCAAGCAGCGTGGAGAGCGTCACCGCCAGCAGCAGCACCATCCAGCGCGCCACCATCGGCAAGTCCAGCTCGCGCAGCACGCGGACGGCTGCCTCCGGGTCCCGCAGGGTCAGGACCGTCAGGTCGCCAAGATCGCCCAGTTTCATCTGTTCCCCGCCAATGCGCGCAGTCCCGCGCCCCATATCACGAGAAAGCCCAGACCCGCCACCGCCCGCGTCAGGCCAAGCGCCGGACCGGGGCCGACCAAGCCGGCGGTCAGCCCCACCAGCAGCATCGCCGGCGCCACCGCCAGCAGCGCCCAGAACAGCGCCAGGCGCGAATCCAGCGGCGCCACCGGCCAGGGCGTCAGCCGCGACAGGCCCGAGACCAGCGCCGCCACCGCATAGGCCAGCAGCGGCATCATGAACATCACCGCCAGCAGCGCCCCGCCCATGCGCGCGCCCAAGGGCACCTCGGGCATGAGCTGCGCATCCCGGGCATGGCCCGGGGCCTGCGCGACCAGAAACACCAGCATCGCCGCCATCAGCACGACGATCAGCGCCCGGTCGGGCATGCCGCGCAGGGATCTGACCACCCTGCCCGGCGCCCACCAGCTTTCCAGAATGCGCGGGACGATGCCGGCCCGGCTCATGCCCCGCCCGAACCGGCCTTGCCCGGATTGCCCGCGCGCGCCGTCAGCCAGTCTTCCAGCCGGCCGAGGATGTCGTCGCGCAGCCGCTGGTCCTCGATCTCGTCCAGCGCATCGGCCAGGAAGGACAGCACCAAGAGCACGATGGCGCGTTCCTTCGGCACCCCGCGCGAGCGCAGGTAGAACAGCGCCGTCTCGTCCAGCGCCCCGGTGGTCGAGCCATGCGAGCATTTCACGTCGTCGGCATAGATTTCCAGCTCGGGCTTGGCGAGGAACTGGCTGCCCTCGTCCAGCAGCAGCCCCTGGCTGATCTGGTAGCCGTCGGTCTTCTGCGCGCCGGGCTTGACCAGGATCTTGCCCTGGAACACGCCCTCGGCGCCGTTCTTCAGCACCTTCTTGAACACCTGCCGGCTTTCGCAACGCTCGGCGGCATGGGTGATGAAGACGGTGTCGTCGTGGTGGAAGCGGCCGATGTCGCCGTCACCCAGCACCGCCGCGGCGATATGCGCCACCGCATCGTCGCCGGCAATGTCGATCACCGCCTCGTTGCGCATCATCAGCCCGTTGACCGTCAAGGTGAAGGACTTGAACAGCGCCTCGGCGGCGACGCGGGCAAAGATATGGCCCAGCCCCAGCTTGGGATCGTTGGCGCGCTTGGCGCTGATGTGGTGGAAGCGCGCGCCCTGGCCCAGATCGGCCTCGATCACCACGTTCGAGCGCGCGCCGATCGAGCCGGTTTCCAGCAGCGTCAGCTCGGCCCCCTCTTCAAGCTTGACGACGTGATGCAGATGGACGTCCGCATCGGCGGCCGAGCGGCGATAGGTGATGTGCACCGGCCGGTCCGGCTTGCCGGTGACGCGGATCAGCACGCCCTCGGCGGCGGCCAGCGTATTCAGCGCCGCGAAGGGACGCTTGACCGGCACCTGCCCGGCGGCTTCCAGCCGGCCATAGAGCCCGGCGGCCCAGTGATCCGCCCGCGCCTCGGCGGCGGCGAGGCTTTCGATCTCGACCCCCTCGGCTTCCAGCGCATCCGAGGCGGCGGCATCGAGGCGCCCGTCCACGAAGACGATGTTCAGCCGGTCAATGCCGGTGAACAGGGTGCTGGTATCGGCAGCCAGATCGACCGGCTGCGGCCGGGCGGCGTTGAAAGCTGCCGGATCGGTATAGCGCCAGTATTCGTCGCGCGCGCCGGGCAGGCCCATGGCCTGCAGCCGCTGCGCCGCATCCTCGCGCGCCGGACGGGTAAAGCCGCCGCGCGGCAGGTCCAGCGCGTCCAGGCGCGCCGCCAGGGCGGTGTCGCCGGGACGGGCCTTGCCCTCGACCGCGGGAACCTGCGCGGCAAGAACAGCCGTGTCCGCCATTACCCGACCTCCGCCAGAAGATCGCCGTAGCCGTGCTGCTCGACCTGCAGCGCCAGTTCGGGCCCGCCAGTGCGCACGATGCGGCCGTCGGCCATGATATGCACCACGTCCGGCCGGATATGGTCCAGCAGCCGCTGGTAATGCGTGATCACCAGGAAGGCCCGGTCGGGCGAGCGCAGCGCGTTCACCCCCTCGGCCACCAGCCGCATCGCATCGACGTCGAGGCCGGAATCGGTCTCGTCCAGGATGCACATGCGCGGCTCCAGCATGGCCATTTGCAGGATCTCGTTGCGTTTCTTCTCGCCGCCCGAGAAGCCGACATTGACCGGGCGCTTCAGCATCTCGGCGTCGATCTTCAGGGTGCGGGCCTTTTCGCGGATCAGCTTCAGGAACTCGGCCGAGGACAGCTCTTCCTCGCCGCGCGCCTTGCGCTGCGCGTTCACGGCGGTGCGCAGGAAGGTCATGTTGCCGACGCCGGGGATCTCGACCGGATACTGGAAGGCCAGGAACAGGCCGGCGGCGGCGCGCTCCTCGGGCTCCATCTCCAGCAGGCTCTCGCCCTCCAGGCTCGCCTCGCCCTCGGTCACCTCATAGCCGTCGCGGCCCGAAAGCACATAGGACAGGGTCGACTTGCCCGAGCCGTTCGGCCCCATGATGGCATGGACCTCGCCAGCCGGGACGGTCAGATCGACGCCTTTGAGGATCTGCTTGTCCTCGTCCTCAAGCTTGACGTGCAGATTCTTGATTTCCAGCATGGTTCGGTTCCTATTCGACGGTCACGGCGGTGCCGGAGGCCGACACCATCAGCATGTTGTTGATGACTTCATAGTCCAGGTCGACGCCGACCACCGCATTGCCGCCCAGGGCGGTCGCGCGGTCCTGCATCTCGGACAAGGCGGTTTCGCGGGCCGAGGCCAGCGCGGATTCATAGGCGCCGGAACGGCCGCCCACGATGTCGCGGATCCCGGCGAAGATGTCGCGGAAGATGTTGGCGCCGATAATGGTCTCGCCCGTCACCACGCCGTGATAGGCGCTGATGCGGCGGCCCTCGATGCCGGGGGTGGTGGTGACGATCATCCGACCGACCCTTCCAGGCTGATGGCGACCAGCGACTGCGCCTCCATGGCGAATTCCATCGGCAGCGCCTGCAAGACCTCGCGGCAGAAGCCGTTCACCACCAGGGCGACCGCCTCCTCCTCGTCCATGCCGCGCTGGCGGCAATAGAAGAGCTGGTCGTCATCCACCTTCGAGGTCGTCGCCTCGTGCTCGACGCGCGAGGAGGTGTTCTTGACCTCGATATAGGGCACGGTATGGGCGCCGCATTTGTCGCCGATCAGCAGGCTGTCGCATTGCGTGTAGTTGCGGCTGTTCTTGGCGCGCGGATGCATCGACACGAGGCCGCGATAGGTGTTCTGCGCCCGCCCGGCGGAAATCCCTTTGGAAACAATGCGCGAGCGGGTATTCTTGCCAAGATGGATCATCTTGGTCCCGGTATCCGCCTGCTGGTGGTTGTTGGCAATGGCGATGGAATAGAACTCGCCCTGGCTCTCGTCACCGCGCAGGATGCAGGACGGGTATTTCCAGGTGATCGCCGAGCCGGTCTCGACCTGGGTCCACATCACCTTGGCCCGCGCCTCGCGGCAATCGGCGCGCTTGGTGACGAAGTTGTAGATGCCGCCCTTGCCTTCCTCGTCGCCGGGGAACCAGTTCTGCACGGTCGAATACTTGACCTCGGCATCCTCCAGCACGACGATCTCGACCACCGCCGCGTGCAGTTGCGCCACGTCGCGCTTGGGCGCGGTGCAGCCTTCCAGATAGCTGACGTAAGAGCCCTTGTCGGCGATGATCAGCGTGCGCTCGAACTGGCCGGTATTCTCGGCATTGATGCGGAAATAGGTGGACAGCTCCATCGGGCAGCGCACCCCCGGCGGCACATAGACGAAGCTGCCGTCCGAGAAGACCGCCGAGTTCAGCGTGGCGAAGAAATTGTCCGATTGCGGCACGACCGAGCCCAGGTATTTCTTCACCAGTTCGGGATGCTCGCGGATGGCCTCGCTGATCGAGCAGAAGATCACCCCGGCCTTGGCCAGCTCGTCCTTGAAGGTGGTGCCGACGCTGACGCTGTCGAAGACCGCGTCCACCGCGACCTTGCGCCCTTCGGCCGGCGCGCCCTCGGCGCCCTCGATCCCGGCCAGGATCATCTGCTCCTTCAGCGGGATGCCCAGCTTTTCACAGGTGGCCAGCAGCTTGGGATCGACCTCGTCCAGCGACTTCGGCTTGACCTCCATGCTTTTCGGGCGGGCGTAGTAATACTGCTCCTGATAGGCGATCTCGGGATAATGCAGCATCGCCCATTTCGGCTCGGTCATGGTCTGCCAGCGGCGAAAGGCCTGCAGCCGCCACTCGGTCATCCATTCCGGCTCCTCGTTCTTCTTCGAGATCAGCCGGACGATGTCCTCGTTGATGCCCTTGGGGGCATATTCCATCTCGATCTCGGTGTCCCAGCCGTATTTGTAGGACCCCATGCTTTGAACGGTCTCGACGGTCTCGCGGTCTACGCCCTCGCGGACTTCGATGGCCTCGCCGGTCTCAACAGACATCTCACACCCTTCCCGCGGTCGCCCGCTGATCATTCCTTTGCCGCCAGCGCGCATAAGCCGCCAGCCAGGCATCCGCAAAACGCACGACGTCCCGAGGGTCCGTCGTCGGACCGATCGAGACGCGGATCGCATCGCCCGCCCATTCCGGCGCGATTCCCATGGCCGTCAGAACGGAGCTTGGCCGAACCTTGCCCGAGGAACAGGCCGAGCCTGCCGATACGGCAAATCCGGCGAGGTCCATCTGCATCACCTGCGTCTCTCCGCGCCATCCCGGCGTCAGGATCGACAATGTATTCGGCAGGCGGCGGGATTCGCGCCCCGGGAATGTAACCATTTCTGCCCCGGATTCCAGAGTAGCCATCAGGGAATCGCGGATTTCCGACACTTTTTCCCCGATTCCTTGATCCAGATCATTCTGCGCCGCTTTCGCCGCCGCCGCAAAGCCCATGATGCCGATCAGGTTCTCGGTCCCGGCGCGGCGGCCCTGTTCCTGCCCGCCGCCCCGGATAAGGGCCTCGATCTCGGTGCCGCGCCGGACCACCAGCGCGCCGATGCCGCGCGGACCGCCAAGCTTGTGGGCGCTGACGAAACCGGCCTCGATCCCCAGCCAGTTGAAGGCGAAGGGAATCTTTCCGAAGGCCTGGGTCAGGTCGCTGGCCGCCAGCCCCTGGGGCAGGTCCTGGATGACGCCGGTTTCGGAATTGGCCAGTTGCAGCGCCGCACGGGCCGGATCGGGGACGATCACGCGCCCCGAGGGCTCCGTCTGCAGCGAATTGTCGCACCAGGCCAGCACGGCGGCATGTTCCACCGCCGAACAGGCCAGCCCGCGGCCCTGCAGCGCCAGCGCCGCCGCCTCGGTGGCGCCCGAGGTGAAGATCACATCCGCCCCCTCGGCGCCCAGGGCCGAGGCGATCTCCTCGCGCGCCCGTTCCAGCGCCGATTTCGCCGCCCGCCCCTCGGCATGGACCGAGGACGGGTTGCCGACGATCTCGCTGGCCGCCAGCATGGCCTCGCGCGCCTCGGGGCGCAGCGGCGCAGTGGCGTTCCAGTCCAGATAGACCCGGTTCATGCATGCCCCTCCGCCATGCCGTCCCCGGCGTTCAGCGCATCGGCGATGCGCGCGGCCAGCCGGTGCGCCACCTCGTCCTTGGAGAGCCGCGGCCAGCTTTCCGCCCCGGTCTCGGAGATCAGCGTCACCGCATTCTCGGTCCCGCCCATGATCCCGGTCGCCGGGCTCACGTCATTGGCAACGATCCAGTCGCAACCCTTGCGCTTGCGCTTGCGGGCGGCGTTGTCCAGCACGTCGTCGGTCTCGGCGGCAAAGCCCACCACCAGCGACGGACGGTCGCGGCCCAGCTGGCTGATCCAGGCCAGGATATCGGGATTCTCGGCGAATTGCAGCTCGGGCAGCCTGCCGGAGCCGTCCTTCTTGATCTTGCCCGGCCGGGCATTGGCGACATGCCAGTCGGCCACGGCAGCGGCCATCACCGCGGCATCGGCGGGCAAGGCGGCCTCGACCGCCTCGCGCATCTCGCGCGCCGTCTCGACGGCGATCACCGCGACGCCCTCGGGCGGGGGCACCTCGGCCGGACCGGTAACGAAGCTGACCCGCGCGCCCAGGTCGCGCAGCGCCGCGGCAATCGCCGCGCCCTGCGCCCCGCTGGAGCGGTTGGCGATATAGCGCACCGGGTCGATCGGCTCATGCGTCGGGCCCGAGGTCACGATGACATGCCGCCCGCCCAGCACCCGCGCGGGCAGCGAGACCACCGCCTCGGGCGGCAGGCGCAGCGGCTTCTCGCGCCCCAGCGCCGCGCGGATCGCCTGTAGGATCGCCTCGGGCTCGGCCATGCGCCCGGGACCGTATTCGCCGCAGGCCATGTCGCCCTCGTCCGGGCCGACAAACCGGACGCCGTCATTCTCCAGCAGGTCCAGGTTGCGCTGCGTCGCCGGGTGCTGCCACATGCGCACGTTCATCGCCGGCGCCGCCAGCACCGGCTTGTCCGTGGCCAAGAGCAGGGTCGAGGCCAGGTCGTCCGCCATCCCCGCCGCCATCCGCGCCAGCAGGTCGGCGGTCGCCGGCGCCACCACCACCAGATCGGCGGCGCGCGACAGCTGGATATGGCCCATCTCGGATTCGCGGGTCAGGTCGAACAGCTCGGTATGGCAGGGCGCCTCGGCCAGCGCCGACAGGGTCAGCGGCGTCACGAACTGCCCCCCCGCCCGCGTCAGCACCGGCACGACCGAGCCCCCCTCGCGCCGGATCATGCGGATCAGCTCGGGGATCTTGAAGGCGGCGATGCCCCCGCCGACGATCAGCAATATGCGGCTGCCTTGCATGGTCGCTTCCTCTGCCGTGACGTTCGCCCTGCACATAGGCCGAAGCGGGCCGCGGAACAAGCAAGCCGCGCCCGTTAACCAATCTTTAAGCTCCGGCGGGTTAACCAGAGCCCCTGTGACATGGGGAGAGGTGATGGCGGCGATTGCCTATACCGTGGCCTTCGACGGGGTCGAGGCGCGGCTGGTCGAGGTGCAATGCTCGGTTTCGCCGGGCCTGCCGGGATTTGGCATCGTCGGCCTGCCCGACAAATCGGTCAGCGAGGCGCGCGAGCGGGTCAAGGCCGCCTTCGGGGCGCTCTCCATCGCCATGCCCTCGCGGCGGGTGACGGTGAACATGTCGCCCGCCGACCTGCCCAAGGAGGGCTCGCATTTCGACCTGCCCATCGCGCTGGCCGTGCTGGCCGCGCTGGAGATCGTCCCGGCCGAGGCGCTGGAGCGCGTGGTGGCGCTGGGGGAACTGGCGCTGGACGGCCGGCTCTCGCCGGTGGCGGGCGCCCTGCCCGCCGCCATGGCCGCGGCCGAGGAAGGCCGGGCGCTGCTGGTGCCCCGCGCCTGCGGGGCCGAGGCGGCCTGGGTCGGCACGGTGCCGGTCTTTGCGCCGCGCACCCTGCGCGAGGCGGTCGACCACCTGACCGACCGCGCGCCCCTGCCCCGCGCCGCGCCGGGCGAGCTGGCCGAAACCGTGCACGAGGCCGACCTCTCCGAGGTCAAGGGCCAGGAGCGCGCACGCCGCGCGCTGGAGATCGCCGCCGCCGGCCGCCATCACCTGCTGATGGTCGGCCCGCCCGGAGCCAGCAAATCCATGCTGGCGACCCGCCTGCCCGGCATCCTGCCGCCGCTGACCCCGCCCGAGGCGCTGGAGACCTCGATCATCCATTCCGTCGCCGGACTCCTGGCCGAGGGCGGGATCTCGCGCATGGCGCCCTTCCGCCAGCCGCATCACACCGCCTCGATGGCGGCGATGGTCGGCGGCGGCCGCAATGCCCGGCCCGGCCAGGCCAGCCTAGCGCATAATGGCGTGCTGTTTCTCGACGAACTGCCGGAATTCGAGCGCCGGGTCATCGACGCCCTGCGCGAGCCGATCGAGACCGGCGAGATCCACGTCTCGCGCGCCAATGCCCATATCCGCTACCCGGCGCGCTTCCTGCTGGTCGCCGCCGCCAATCCCTGCCGCTGCGGCGAGATCGCCGACGCCGCGCGCGCTTGTTCCAAGGCGCCGCGCTGCGGATCGGACTATCTGGGCCGGATCTCGGGGCCGATGATGGACCGCTTCGACCTGCGCATCGAGGTGCCGCAGGTCGCCATCGAGGACCTGGGCCTGCCGGCGACCGGCGAGAGCTCGGCCAGCGTCGCCGAGCGGGTCGCCGCCGCCCGGATGCTCCAGACCGAACGTTTCGCCGGCCATCCGTCGGCGCGGGTGAACGCCGACGCCTCGGGCCGTCTGCTCGAGGAGATCGCGCCGCTCGACAGCGAATGCCGGTCGCTGCTGGCCCTGGCGGCCGAGCGGCTGGGCCTGACGCCGCGCGGCTACCACCGCATCCTGCGCAGCGCGAGGACCATTGCCGACCTGGACCGTTCCCCGGCGATCCGCCAGCCGCACCTGGCCGAGGCGCTGACCTACCGCCTGCCCTTCGGCCGGCCGGATTGAGGGCGTGCCCGCCGGTTCTTCGGCGGCCAGTCGGAGGCCACACGTCTTGTGACTGAGTTCAGGCGACCGGTCTGCCTGGGCGATATGACCACCATATCCTCGACCTCCAGATTTTCACGCGCCTGCAGAGGTGTGAGGGCCCGGATTCTTTCGCAGGATGCATTATGCGGAGCCGAGATCTGCGCCAGGCGAACGAGCGCCTTCGTCTGGCGCCTGCCTCGATCACGCCCCTTGCTCCCGTGGCGCGAGGGGATCCACCTCGCCAAGGCGAAACTCTCGACCGCCGGTCGAGGTGATGAAGCCGTTCTAAAATACCGGAAGCACCGCGATGCGCACCGAATGTCGCTACCGGTGGAAAAGCGGCCGCTATTTCCCCATGGCCTGACAGCACGGCACTGATCCACATCCGCATATTCTCAACCGGTGCTGCTGTCTCGCCATCCTGCAGCCGGGAAATATCAGCGCCCCCGGAAGGTGCCGGGAATGCTGCGAAAAGGCCCAGCCACGGAACATTGGCAATCGAGACCTCACCTGCCCGATAGTCCCATCCGCCGCACGCCTTGTCTGCCCGGACGAACCCGGAGGTCAGCCTCGCTCCGCCAGCCGGCGCTCGACCGCCTCCCAGATCAGCGCCGCGGCGTTGACGCCATCGAACCGCTCGAGTTCCTGGATGCCGGTGGGCGAGGTCACGTTGATCTCGGTCAGCCAACCGTCGATCACGTCGATTCCGGTAAAGATCAGCCCCTTCTCGCGCAGGACCGGGCCGATCCGGGCGCAGATCTCGTATTCCCGCTCGGTCAGGCCGATCTTCTCGGGACGGCCGCCGACATGCATGTTGGAGCGCGCCTCGCCCGCGGCCGGGACGCGGTTGATTGCGCCGACCGGCTCGCCATCGACCAGGATGATGCGCTTGTCGCCCCTGACCACCGCGGGCAGGTATTTCTGCGCGATGATCGGCTCGCGGCTGTTGGCCAGGAAGGTTTCGACCAGCGAGGACAGGTTCGGATCGTCGGGCCGCATGTGAAAGATGCCGACCCCGCCATTGCCGTAGAGCGGCTTGAGAATGAAATCGCCATGCCGCTCGCGAAAGGCGCGGATCTGCGCCAGGTCGCGTGTGATCAGCGTCGGTGGCGTCAGCTCGGGAAAATCCAGCACCAGCAGCTTCTCGGGGCTGTTGCGCACCCAGAACGGATCGTTGACCACATAGGTCGAGGGATGCAATCGATCCAGCAGGTGGGTGGTGGTGATGTAGCCCATGTCGAAGGGCGGGTCCTGCCGCAGCCAGACCACGTCGAATTCCGACAGGTCGACATCGACCCAGTCGCCGAAGGTCACGTGATTGCCCGGCTCTCGCCGCAGCGTGACGGGGCGGCCCCGGGCCAGGATCCTGCCCTCGCTATAGCTCAGCCGGTCGGCGGTGTACTGGAACAGCCGGTGCCCCCTCGCCTCGGCCTCGAGCCCCAGCCGGAAGGTGCTGTCACCGTCGATCGAGACCTGCTCGATCGGGTCCATCTGCAGGGCCACGTAAAGACTCATGCCATCATCCCCAGCCTGTTTCGAGCGATCTTGTCGCGCGCGCGGGCCGGGTTTGCAAGCCGCAGCGGTCAGTTCATGCCAAAGGCATTCTCGATGATCTCGACCCGGCCGAGCTGGTCGACCAGCGCGGCATCGAAACGCATCGCGGTCAGCAGGCCCGCGGGCAGGCGCCCGCAATATTCCAGCGCAGCCTGGCAGATCCGGGCGATCTGCCGGCGGCTGATCCGTTCGGCCGCCCGGTCGTGACAATGCGACTTCTTCACTTCGACAAAGGCATATTCCTCATCCTTGCGCAGGATCAGGTCGATTTCGCCGCCCCGGCCGCGCCAGCGCTCGGCCAGCACCTCATAGCCGCGCCGGCGATATTCCCGCGCCACCGATTCCTCGGCGAAACGGCCCGCGGCACAGGCGACTGCCCCCCGCCGCGCCCTGACGCCGATGGCCGGAACAGGCGTTCCCTCGGAGATTCTTTCGAACTTCATTCCCGTTCCCTTTTCATCTCCACCGCCAGCGCATAGACCTCGCGCCGGGGCAGACCGAACCGCGCAGCAACCTCTGCCGCCGCCTCTTTCACGGACAGCGTGCCCAGCAGCCCGTCCAGAGCCACGCGCAAGCTGCCCTCATCCGCGACGACGGGTTCGGGACGCCCGAACAGCACCACAACCTCGCCGCGCAATCCTTCCGCAGGGATTCTTTCGACCAGCTCCGCCGCGCTGCCACGCATCACCTCTTCGAACTTCTTGGTCAGTTCCCTGCAGATCACCGTAGACCGATTCGCCTCAGTTTCGCACAAGTTCTCCAACAGTTGCTTAACGCGCCTCGGGCTTTCGAAGGCGATCACCGTCGCGTCGACCTTTTGCCAGCTCTCGATCCATTTCCGGCGCGCGCCGCCGGCGGCCGGGGGAAAGCCGACGAACAGGAAGCGGTCGCTGGGCAGGCCCGAGACCGACAGCGCCGCCAGCGCCGCCGACGGCCCGGGCAGCGCCCGAACCGCAAACCCGGCCTCGGCGGCGTCCCGCGCCAGGCGGTAGCCCGGATCGGCGACCAGCGGCGTGCCGGCATCCGAGGCATAGGCCACGCTCTTCCCCTCGCCCAGCGCCGCGAGGATCGCCGGGCGTGCCCGGTCGGCATTGTGGTCGTGATAGGCGACGAGCCGCCGGCCGCGCAGCGCGATGCCGTGAATATCCAGCAGATGCCGCAGGTTGCGGGTATCCTCGGCCGCCAGCACATCGGCCGTGTTCAGCACGTCGAGCGCCCGCAGGGTGATGTCGCGCGCCGCCCCGATCGGGGTCGCGACCAGGTAGAGGCCCGGCTCGGGCGCGGCGGCCGAGACGGTCAGGGAAACCGGCCGCGCGCCCGTCCCGGTTGTGCTGGCGCTGTCCTCCATCGCGGGTCCCTTTCTCTCTGCCGGGCAAGTTGCCATGTCCGGAATATGCCAATAACCTGCCCCCATCAAACCCCCAGCCTCGATCCAACAGGGAATCACGCCATGACCGTCCTGAAAACGATCCGCGGCGCCTTCGACCTGCGCCGTCCGCTGGCGCGCGTCGGAGCTGTCCTTGCCGCCGTGACGCTTGCCGCCTGCCAGCCCATCGAGATGGGGGCCTCGGGCCCGCAGACCGGCCAGAGCATCGACCCGTCGCAGCCGGTGCCGGTGGCGCTGCTGGTGCCGGGGGGCACGGGCAGCGCGGATCTGGACTGGCTGGCGCGCTCGCTGACCAATTCGGCCAGGATGGCGGCCGCGGATGCGCGCGGCGCGACCATCGACCTGCGGATCTACAATGCCGGCTCGGAGCCCGGCACGGCCGTCGCCATGGCCAACCAGGCGGTGGCCGAGGGGGCCAAGATCATCCTGGGCCCGCTTTTCGCCGACAGCGCCAATGCGGTCGGCAATGCCATGGCGCCGCAGGGCGTCAACGTGCTGTCCTTCTCGAACAACACCGACATCGCCGGCGGCAATGTCTTCGTGCTGGGCAACACCTTCGACAACGTCGCCGACCGGCTGGTCAAATACGGCGTCAGGAACGGCAAGCGCCGCATCCTGATGGTGGCCGAGGACGACACTGCCGGCCAGGTCGGCGCCCGCGCGATCCAGCGCGCCATCCAGCGCAACGGCGCCACCCTGGTCGGCACCGCCGTGCATCCGCTATCCAAGCAGGGCATCGACGGCATCGTGCCGAATGTCGCCCAGGCGGCGCTGTCGGGCAATGTCGACGCGGTCTTCCTGACCGCGAACCAGGGCGCGGTGCTGCCCTATCTGACCGACAGGCTGGCCGATGCCGGCGTCACCTCGGCCTCGGTGCAGATGATGGGGCTGACGCGCTGGGACCAGCCCTCGGCCCGGCTGCAGCTGCGCGGCGTGCAGGGCGGCTGGTTCGCCATTCCCGACACCACGCTCAAGGCGCAGTTCGACCAGCGTTACCGCGCCGCCCATGGCGAAACCCCGCACGAGCTGGGCTCGCTGGCCTATGACGGGGTCGCGGCCATCGCGGCGCTGGTGCGGGCGGGCAAGCGCAATGCGCTGACCACCTCGGGCCTGACGCAGAGCGCGGGCTTCGCCGGGGTCTCGGGCGCCTTCCGTCTCAAGCGGGACGGCACCAACGAACGCGCCCTGGCGGTGGCCACGGTGCGGGGCAACCAGGTGGTGGTGCTGGATCCGGCGCCGCGCAGCTTCGGCGGCTTCGGGTTCTGATCTTGAGCGCCAGGGACACCGACACCTTGCCGCAAAGCGCCCCGGCCCTGCCCGGGGCGCATTCGCTGTTCGCCCCCGAAAGCTTCCTGCCCGCGCTGACCGGCGCGCTGGCGGATATCGCCGAGCCGCGCGAGATCCGCGCCCGCACCGTCGCCATCCTGTCCCAGGCGCGCGCGGCCGCCATGGAGGACATCGCGGCCGGCTTCATGTCCCACCCCCGCGCCGCGCGCGAGACGGTGCGCGCCATCGCCAGCCTGACCGACGCCGTCGTGCTGGCGATCCATCACGTCGCGACCACCATCCTGCACCCGCTGCTCAACCCCACCGATGCCGAGCGGCTGGCGGTGCTGGCCATCGGCGGCTATGGCCGGGCCGAGATGGCGCCGCAATCCGACGTGGACCTGCTGTTCCTGACGCCGTGGAAGGTCAGCGGCTGGGCGGAAAGCGTCGTCGAATCCATGCTCTACATGCTGTGGGACCTGAAGCTGAAGATCGGCCAGTCCACGCGCTCGGTCGATGACTGCCTGCGGCTGGGCGCCGGCGACATCACCATCCGCACCAGCCTGCTGGAGCATCGGCTGATCTGCGGGCACGCCACCGCCGCCGAAACCCTGCGCGACCGGCTCTGGTCCGAGCTGTTCGACAAGACCGTCCCCCAGTTCATCGAGGCGAAGCTGGCCGAACGCGCCGAGCGCCACCGCCGCCAGGGCGGGCAGCGCTATGTGCTGGAGCCCAACGTCAAGGAGGGCAAGGGCGGCCTGCGCGACCTGCAGACCCTCTACTGGATCGCCAAATACATCCATCGCGTCGACCGCGCCGTGGAACTGGTCGACCTGGGCTTCTTCACCCGCGACGAGCACCTGACCTTCTGGCAGGCCGAGGATTTCCTTTGGGCCGTGCGCTGCCACCTGCACCTGATCGCCGGCCGGCCGCAGGACCAGCTGACCTTCGACATGCAGGTCGAGGTGGCCAAGCGCATGGGCTATCGCGACCTCGGCGGCCGCCGCGCGGTCGAGATCTTCATGCAGGACTATTTCCTGCACGCCACCAAGGTCGGCGAGCTGACCCGGGTGTTCCTGGTCGCGCTGGAGGCAAGGCACCTTTACAAGGCGCCGATCATGAACCGGCTGTTCCAGCGCCGCCGCCGCGTCCGGGCCGGCTTTCGCGTGGATCGCGGGCGGCTGACCTATGCCGACGAGAAGCAGTTCCTGTCCGATCCGCTGAACATCCTGCGGCTCTTCGAGGAGGCGCTGCGGACCGGCATCCTGATCCATCCCGACGCCATGCGCGCCGTCGCGGCCAATCTGGAGATGATCGACGACCGCATGCGCTCGGACCCCGAGGCGGTGCGCATCTTCCTCGACCTGCTGCTGAAGCACGGCAACCCGGAACGCTCGCTGCGCCGGATGAACGAATTGGGCGTGCTGGCCGCCTTCATCCCGGAATTCGCTCCGGTGGTGGCGATGATGCAGTTCAACGTCTATCACCATTACACGGTGGACGAGCACCTGATCCAATGCGTCGCCGCCCTGGCCGCCATCGAGCGCGGCGAGGATGCCGAGGACCTGCCGGTGGTCAGCAAGATCATGCGGGGCAAGGTGAACCGCCGGGTGATCTACCTTGCCGTGCTGCTGCACGACATCGGCAAGGGCCGGGCCGAGGACCATTCGATCCTGGGCGCGCGGCTGGCGCGGCGCATCTGCACCCGCTTCGGCCTGCCGGCGGACGAGATCGAGACCATCGAATGGCTGATCCGCAACCACCTGCTGATGTCGGACGTGGCGCAGAAACGCGACATCGCCGATCCGCGCACGCTGCGCGACTTTGCGAAGGCGGTGAAGACCACCCGGCGGCTGGACATGCTGCTGGTGCTGACCGTCTGCGACATCCGCGGCGTCGGCCCCGGCACCTGGAACAACTGGAAGGCGATGCTGCTGCGCAAGCTGCACCAGGAAACCAAGGCGGCGCTGGAAAACGGCCTAGAGGAGCTGAACCGCGACAAGCGCACCGGCGAGGCCAAGCGCTCGCTGCGCCACCTGCTGACCGCCAAGGGCTGGGAGCCGAAGGCGATCAAGGCCGAGCTGGGCCGGCATTACGACAATTACTGGCCGGGCCTGCCGACCGAGACGCAATATGTCTTTGCCGAGATGCTGAAGGATCTGGGCGATGACGAGATCCGCACCGACCTGCATCCCGACACCGACCGCGACGCCACCCGCGCCGCCTTCGTGCTGGCCGACCATCCCGGCATCTTCTCGCGCATGGCCGGGGCGCTGGCGCTGGTCGGGGCGAACATCGTCGATGCCCGCACCTATACCACCAAGGACGGTTTCGCGACGGCGGTGTTCTGGCTGCAGGATGCCGACGGCCATCCCTATGCCGCCGACCGGCTGCCGCGCCTGCACACCATGATCCAGCGCACGCTGAAGGGCGAGATCGTCGCGCGCGAGGCGCTGGCCGGCCGCGACAAGCCCCGCAAGCGCGACAGCGCCTTCCGCTTCCCGACGCATATCACCTTCGACAACGAGGGCAGCGACGTCTACACCGTCATCGAGGTCGATACCCGCGACCGTCCCGGCCTGCTCTACGACCTGACGCGCACCCTGGCCGACAACCATATCCAGATCGCCAGCGCGGTGATCGCCACCTTCGGCGCGCAGGTGGTGGACACCTTCTATGTCAAGGACATGTTCGGGCTGAAGCTGCACCAGGCCGGCCGCCGCGAGTCGCTGGAGAAGAAGCTGCGCCAGGCGATCAAGGACGGGGCCGAGCGCGCCGAACGCGCCGGGCGGCCGCTGGGCGGGACGTTCTGAGGGACCGAAGATGCAACCGATCAGACTAATCCGGGGCTTCCTCTCGGTAGGGGCGTGGACTTTGGCCAGCCGCGTCGTGGGCTTCGTCCGCGACGTGATGATCGCCGCCTATCTCGGCACCGGCCCGGTGGCGCAGGCCTATATCGTCGCCTTCACCCTGCCCAACATGTTCCGCCGCTTCTTCGCCGAGGGCGCCTTCAACACCGCCTTCGTGCCGATGTTCGCCAAGCGGCTGGAAAGCGGCGAGAACCCGCGCGGCTTTGCCGAGGAGGCCTTTTCGGGGCTGTTCTCGGTGGTGCTGGTCGTCTCGCTGATCGCGCATCTGGCCATGCCCTGGCTGGTGCTGATGCAGGCCGCGGGCTTCCAGGGCGACGAGCGTTTCGAGCTGGCGGTGATCTATGGCCGCATCTGCTTTCCCTATATCCTGTTCATCTCGCTGACGGCGCTGCTTTCGGGGCTGCTGAACGCCGGCGGGCGCTTCATGGCCGCGGCCGCCGCGCCGGTGCTGATGAACTTCGTCCTGATCGCCGCCATGCTGCTGGCCGACTGGCGGGGCTGGGACATGGGGCTGGCCATGGCCTGGTCCACCCCGGTCTCGGGCATCGCGCAGCTCTTCACCGTCTGGTGGGCGGCAAAGCGCATGGGCTTTCCGCTGCGCCTGCGCCTGCCGCGGCTGACGCCGGACATGCGGCGCCTGCTGGCCGTGGCCGCCCCCGCGGTGCTGGCGGGCGGCGTGGTGCAGGTCAACCTGCTGGTCGGGCGGCAGGTCGGCTCGTTCTTCGACGGCGCCATCGCCTGGCTGACCAATGCCGACCGGCTGTATCAGCTACCGCTGGGGGTGGTGGGCATCGCCATCGGCATCGTGCTCTTGCCCGACATCTCGCGCCGGCTGAAATCCGGCGATACCGGCGGCGGCAGGCACGCCTATAACCGCGCCGCCGAATTCGCGCTGTTCCTGACCGTGCCGGCCGCCGTGGCGCTGGTGGTGATGGCCTATCCGCTGATCTCGGTGCTGTTCCGGCGCGGCGCCTTCCTGAGCGCCGATGTCGGGCCGACCGCCGTGGCGCTGGCGATCTACGGGCTCGGCCTGCCGGCCTTCGTGCTGCAAAAGGTGCTGCAGCCGCTGTATTTCGCCCGCGAGGACACCCGCACCCCGTTCCGCTTCGCGGTCTGGTCCATGGTGGTCAATGCGGTGGTGGCGCTGGGGCTGGCGCCCTTCATCGGCTTTTCCGCCGCCGCATGGGGCACCACCGTCGCCGGCTGGACCATGGCGGCGCAGCTCTGGCGCGGCACGAAAGCCTTTGGCGAGGCGGCCGAGCTCGACGACCGCTTCCGCCACCGCCTGCCCCGCATCTGCGCGGCATCCGCGGTCATGGGCGCGGTGATCTGGGGCCTGATGCTGGCCTTGGGCGACACGCTGGAGCAGCCCGGGACGCGCTATCTGGCGCTGGCCGCGCTGGTCCTGGGCGGCATGGCGGCCTATGGCGCGGCGGCGCTGGTGCTGGGCGCGTTCCGGCCCTCGGACCTGCGTGCGGGCTTGCGGCGTCAGCGCTGACGGATCTGGCGCATCACGCGCCCGATCCCGCCCGGCACCAGCACGAAGGACAGAAGGAAGCCGCAGCAGAAGCCGGCGATCTCGGCGATCCAGGTCAGGCTGCCGTCCTGGAACAGGATGCCGAAGACCAGCTGGAAGGCCAGCAGCATGCCGATCAGGGTGAAGGCGCGCAGGCGGTTCGCGTTCTCCTGCCCCAGCCGCGTCCAGAGCAGGAAGGTGAAGGCACCGACGAAGCCGTAGACCGCCGGATAGCCGCCGATCAGCGCCTGGAACCGGAACTGCGGCAGAAGCCCCGCCGCCAGCGTATAGACCAGCGCCCCCCCGATGGCCGAGCCGAAGAACAGCGCCGCGACCGCCCAAGGCCGGAACTGGTTCGCGATCAGGTTCCCCAGCGCCAGCGTGAAGACGATGACGAACAGCGCATGGGTCAGCGACAGATGCACGAAGGAATAGGTCAGGATGCGCCAGCTCTGGTCCAGCAGGAACACCTTCATCTGCCACAGCCGCAGCACGAATTCGGGGATATAGGCGGTGCGCTCGACCGCGATCTGCCGCATGGCAAGGCCGGCACCCTGCCCGCCGCCGCCGATGAAGCCCATCTGCGCCAGGCCGAACACCGCCTCGCAGGCGATCATCGGCAGGGCGATCA
The DNA here is from genome assembly GCF_000513975.1 of Paracoccus sp. J55. Lineage (NCBI taxonomy): Bacteria > Pseudomonadati > Pseudomonadota > Alphaproteobacteria > Rhodobacterales > Paracoccaceae > Paracoccus > Paracoccus sp. J55. The sequence continues at coordinate 124,042 of NZ_AZVA01000005.1, read as the reverse complement.
TCCAGACCACGGCGGGCACGGGGTTCAGCGGCGATTCATCGTAACCGGGTCGCATCAAGGCTCCTTTCCAGTGGGCTGTTGCGCAAGCCCTCCTTGCGGGCGGTTGCGCCCGACCGGGGCAAGAGGTAAGCCAGCCACCGGGATTTTCCAAGCAGGTAGTGCCATGACCACGAGCTTCGCCAAGCGCATCTTTTCCGGCATCCAGCCCTCGGGCGGGCTGACGCTGGGCAACTATCTGGGCGCGCTGAAACGCTTTGCGGACTATCAGGGCAAGGGGGCCGAGACGATCTATTGCGTCGTGGACCTGCACGCGATCACCGTCTGGCAGGAGCCCGAGAAGCTCAGGCACAACACCCGCGAGGTCGCGGCGGCCTTCATGGCCTCGGGCGTCGATCCCGAGGTCTCGATCCTGTTCAACCAGAGCCAGGTTTCGCAGCATGCGGAGCTCGCCTGGCTGTTCAACACCGTGGCGCGGGTGGGCTGGATGTATCGGATGACCCAGTTCAAGGACAAGGCCGGCAAGAACAGCGAGAATTCCAGCCTCGGCCTTCTGGCCTATCCGTCGCTGATGGCCGCCGACATCCTGGCCTATCACGCCACCGCCGTGCCGGTGGGCGAGGACCAGAAGCAGCATCTGGAGCTGACCCGCGACATCGCCGCCAAGTTCAACCACGATTACGGCGTGGACTTCTTCCCGATCACCGAGCCGATGATCGAGGGCGCGGCCACCCGCGTCATGTCCCTGCGCGACGGCTCCAAGAAGATGTCGAAATCCGATCCCTCGGATGCCAGCCGCATCAACCTGACCGACGATGCCGACGCCATCGCGCAAAAGATCCGCAAGGCGCGCACCGATGCCGACCCGCTGCCGGGATCGATGGACGGCCTGAAGGACCGGCCCGAGGCGAAGAACCTGGTCAACATCTATGCCGCGCTGACCGGCGAGAGCGGCGAGCAGGTGCTGGCGCGGTTCGAGGGCCAGGGCTTTGGCGCCTTCAAGCCCGCGCTGGCCGAGGTGGCAGTCGAAGCCCTGGCGCCGATCACCCGGCGGATGACCGAGTTCATGGCCGACCCGGCCGAGATCGACCGCATCCTCGGCCGCGGCGCCGACCAGGCGCAGGCCATCGCCCAACCGATCGTCGAGCGCACCAAGGACATCATGGGCATGATCCGCTCGCGCTGAGCGGGCCGCAAATGTCCCAATGACTTCCCGGCAGGATGGGCTATGATTCCCCGATCCTGCCGCAGAACGGGAAAGACCATGCCTGACCAGCTGTCGAGGATGCTCGGCGAACGCCCTTGGCTCCTGGCCGACGGGGCGACGGGAACCAATCTCTACAACATGGGGCTGGCGCCGGGACAGGCGCCGGACCTGTGGTGCGAAACCCATCCCGACAAGGTGCGCGAGCTGCACCGGCAGATGATCGCCTCGGGCGCCGACATCATCCTGACCAACAGCTTCGGCGCCAATGCCAGCCGGCTACGGCTGGCCAAGGCCGAGGCCCGCGTCGCCGCGCTGAACCGCGCGGCCGCCCGCCTGGCGCGCGAGGCTGCGGCCGGGACCGGCCGCGCGGTGATCGTCGCCGGCTCGATGGGCCCCATCGGCGAGATCATGGCGCCGATGGGCCGGCTGACCGAGGCCGAGGCGACCGCCATGTTCACCGAACAGGCGCAGGCGCTGAAGGAAGGCGGCGCGGACATCCTGTGGATCGAGACGATCAGCGCCGCCGAGGAGATGCGCGCCGCCTCCAAGGCCGCGCAGGCGGTCGGCATGCCCTGGTGCGGCATGATGAGCTTTGAGCCGGGCGGGCGCAGCATGATGGGGGTGACGCCGCCGCAACTCGCCGCGCTGATCGACCGGCTGCCCTATCCGCCGCTGGCCTATGGCGCGAATTGCGGCACCGGCCCGGCCGAGCTGCTGATGGCGGTGGCGGGTTTCGCCGCCTCGGGCAACGAACGGCCGCTGATCGCCAAGCCGAATGCCGGCGTGCCGCGCTATCAGGACGGCGGGCTGATCTATGACGCGACGCCCGGGGTCATGGCGGAATTCGCCGTGCTGGCCCGCGATCTGGGCGTGCGCGTCATCGGCGGCTGCTGCGGCACCACGCCCGAGCATCTGGCCGCCATGCGCGACGCGCTGGTCGCCGCGCCGCGCGGGCCGCGCCCCTCGCCCGAGCGCATCTCGGCCCGCATCGCCGAAGCCATGGGGCCGGGCGAGTAATCAGAACAGCGACAGCTGGTCCCCCGTCCGGGGCGGCGGGCCGAAGCGGCTGCAATCCAGCACCTCGGCCTCGCGCACCAGCCCCAGCCGCTTGCGGGCCAGCCGGAAGCGCTGGTGCAGCAGCTCGGCCTCGGGCCCCTCGCCGCGCATGCGCTTGCCGAAGCGCGGGTCGTTGTCGCGCCCGCCGCGCATCGCCTGCACCCGCGCCATGACATGCCTCGCCTTGCCGGGATGGTGCCGCTCCAGCCAGTCGCGGAACAGCGGCGCCACCTCCAGCGGCAGGCGGATCGGGATCATGCTGGCGGCGCTGGCCCCGGCATCGCGGGCGGCCTGCATGATGCGCTCCATCTCGTGCTCGGTCAGCACCGGGATCACCGGCGCCACCATGACCCGCACCGGCACGCCGGCCTCGGCCAGCACCCGGATCATCCGCAGCCGGGTCGAGGGCGCGGGCGCCCGCGGCTCCATCTGCCGCGCCAGTTCGGCATCCAGCGTGGTGATCGAGACGCCGGCCATCACCTGCCCCTTGGCCGCCATCGCCCCCAGCAGGTCGACATCGCGCATCACCGTGGCGCCGCGCGTCACCAGGCTCAGCGGATGGTTCCAGTCATGCAGCACCTGCAGGCAGCCGCGCATGATGCCCAGCTTGGCCTCGACGGGCTGGTAGGGGTCGGTACTGGTGCCGAAGGCGATGGGCGCCACCGCATAGCCGCGCCGGCCGATCTCGGCTTCCAGCAATTCGGGAGCGTTGGGCTTGGCGGTGATGCGCGTCTCGAAATCCAGCCCCGGCGACAGGCCCAGATAGGCGTGGCTCGGCCGGGCGAAGCAATAGATGCAGCCGTGCTCGCAGCCGCGATAGGGGTTGATCGAGCGGTCGAAGGAGATATCGGGCGAGGTGTTGCGGGTGATGATCGAGCGCGCCCGCTCCTGCGCGACCTCGGTGCGCAGCAGGCTCTGCTCTTCGGGGATGTCCCAGCCGTCTTCCTCGCGCTCGGCCCGATAGGGCTCGAAGCGCGCGGCAGGGCGCGAGTCGGCGCCGCGGGCGCGCAGGATCTCGTCGGGGTTCCGGGGTGGCAGGCTCATGCCGCCAGGCTAGAACATTTAGCGAACATTTTCCAGATCGCGCAGACGATGCCCCGGCCCGGCCCGATTCATCGGCAACAGCATGCGCAAAACCGCGGCGGGGCCTTTTCCAGCCACGCCGCCGGGACCATATTGAAGGCAACGGAGGATGACATGCCGCTGCCGCATTTCCTGATCCTGATTCTCGCCGTGATCCTGGCCGCAGGGCTGACGATCTGGGCGGCAAGCGCCGTTGGCATCCCGCTGTTCGCGCTGGGTCTTCTGGCGCTTCTGGCCGCCGCGATCGCGCATCTGACGACGCGCGATCACCGAAGCTAGATTCTCCCGCATCCGGCCCGCAAGGTGCGGGCGGCCTGGCGGAAACGGACGGGCGGCATCATCGCCGCCCGACCCGGACTGTCTCAGGCGGCTGCGTCGCCCGGTTTCTCGGCACTGTCCTTGACCGCCGACATGGCCGCTTCCTCCGTCCATGCCCGTCCGCCGGCAGCCGGATCGTGCAACAGGCTCCAGGCCCAGGCGGCGACGCCGGGCACTTGCGGATCGTGGCGGATACGCCCGACCGGCACCTCATTGCGGCAGATCGTCCAGTCGCCAGAGACAGGCTTTCCCTCAACCACGGTCTGAATACGCGTCCACATACGAGATCCTTTCTTGTCTTTCGTGATCGCCCTGCAGGGCCGCCTGTCAGCGGCGGCCATGCGCGCGGACGATAGTCGCTGCGCCGGGCGAAGGGCGGCCCGCCGCATACAGGTCTGGATGTCATCACGCAAACCTGACGGCTTCTTTACCCGGCATTGCCGGCGACTGCAACGATCCGCTGTCATTGTCGTGGCGCGGGCCGGCAATCGCGGGCCCCCCGCCCAGGCTCTGGCGCGAAAAACGCCTGGAAAAGCAGCGTCATGCGCGACCGCGCTAATCCGCGATCAGCTCGGTATCCCAATACAGGAAATCCATCCAGCTTTCGTGCAGATGGTTCGGCGGGAAGCGCCGGCCGATGGCGTGCATCTCTTCGGGCGTGGGTCGGCGCGGCGGGCGGCGCAGCCTCAGGCCCGAATGCTTCAGCGATTTGTTCGCCTTTTTCAGGTTGCAGGGCGAGCAGGCGGCGACGACATTTTCCCAGCTGGTGCCACCCCCGCGCGAGCGCGGCACGACATGGTCGAAGGTCAGCTCGCCCTTGGCGCCGCAATACTGGCAGCAGAATTCGTCCCGCAGAAAAAGATTGAAGCGCGTGAAGGCCACGCGCTTCTGGGGTTTGACGTAATCCTTCAGCACCACGACCGAGGGGATGCGTATGGCGTGGCGCTGGCTTCGCACCACCTCGTCGTATTCGGCGATGATCTGGACCCGGTCCAGGAACACCGCCTTGATCGCCTCCTGCCAGGGCCACAATGACAGCGGGTAGTAGCTGAGCGGCCTGAAATCGGCGTTGAGCACCAGCGCGGGGTGGTGGCGCAAGCAGGACGGCTCGCGCACGAATTGCGTTCGGAATTCGCCATGGTCGTCCAGCATCGGCCCTCGCTTCGCCTTGTCCGGGACGGGTCAGAACATGGCACCGACTATATATCGCGGCTCCGGGCTGACAAGTCCCTGAATATATGCCTGGCGCTCAAATAACCGGGCGGCGTGACAAGGGCGTGACACGTTCAATGCGGCGAGGCGATTTTCATCAGCACCAGCCCGGCGACGATCAGCACCGCCGCGACAAGGCGCAGGGCGTCGGCCGATTCGCCCAGCAGCGCCATCCCCAGCACGAAGGTGCCGACCGCGCCGATGCCCGTCCAGATGACATAGGCGGTGCCCAGCGGAAGCACCTTCATCGACAGCGACAGGAACCAGACGCTGGCCACCATGGCGACCAGGGTGATGGCGGTCGGCCAGGGCCGGGTGAACCCCTCGGACAGTTTCATGGCGAAGGCCCAGACCACTTCGAGTAACCCTGCCACACCCAGATAGATCCATGCCATGCCGCGCCTCCTGTCCTGCAGGCAAGCTGTCGCGCGGGGCGGGGGCAAGGTCAAGCCGGGCTGGCCTGCCTGGCCGATTGCTGGCAGGATGGCGGCATGACCACGCCGCCCAAACTGATCGGCACGCTGGAATCGGCGCTTTACGCCGAGGATCTGGACGAGGCCGCCCGCTTCTGGACCGAAACCATCGGCCTGTCCGAAATCGCCCGCGTCCCCGACCGGCACGTCTTCTTCCGCTGCGGCGCGCAGGTGCTGCTGGTGTTTCGCTCCAGCGCGACCCGGATTCCGCCCAAGCCCGACGCCCGCCTGCCCGTGCCGCCGCATGGCGCCGAGGGGCCGGGGCATTTCTGCATGGCCGCAGAGCCCGGCCTGTTCGACGCCTGGCGCGCGCATCTGGAAGCATCGGGGGTCGAGATCGAGGCGGATTTCATCTGGCCGCAAGGCGGCCGCTCGCTCTATTTCCGCGATCCCGCCGGGAATTCGATCGAGATAGCCGATCCCGCGATCTGGGACTGATCGCGGGCCGGGCGGTCAGCGCCGGGCGCGCACCGCGGCATGTTGCGGCTGACGGGCGAGACGCAGGGCCAGCATGCCGGTCGGAATCAGGGCGATCGCAGTCATCCAGATCAGGGTCATGGGGCCTCTCCTCGTCTCTGTGTCTCTTTAAAAAACGTAGGGGCTGCCGCAGGTTTCGCAAGAGGCCAATCGATCAAACCCTCACGGTTTGGCGGCAAACCGCTCTTTCAGGAAGGCCAGCGCCACGGACAGCCCGTCGGGAGAGATGCCGTGCCCGGTATTCTTCATCACATGGCCGTAGACGGTGAAGCCGGCCTTCTGCAGCGCCTCGCCGGCGATTCCCATGCTTTCGAAGGGCACCGTCGGATCCTGATCGCCATGCACCAGCAGGATCGGCGGCCGGACCCGCGCCTTGTCCAGGTTCTCAGTGTCCAGCAACCGGCCCGAGAAGCCCACGACGCCGGCGATCTCGGCGTCGCGCTGCGGGGCCACGGCCAGCGCCATCATCGTGCCCTGCGAGAAGCCGACCAGCGCCAGCCTGTCCGGCGTCAGCCCCTCATCCGCCAGAACCTTGTCGAGGAAGGCATTGATGTCCTTGAAGGATTGCTCGGCCGAGCTGCGGGCCTGCTCTTCGCTGGAGCCGTCCATCCACGGGATCGGAAACCATTGATAGCCCATCGGGTTGTTCAGGCAGGGCTCGGGCGCGTCCGGGGAATAGAAGGCGGTGCCCGGCAGATGCGGCGCCAGCGGATCGGCCAGGCCCAGCAGGTCGGCCCCGTCGGCGCCGTAGCCATGCAGAAAGACCACCACCGAATCGGGTTTCTGCGGGCCTTTGCGTTCGGATTTCAGTTCGCGCAGCATCTCGTCCCCCTAACGGACGCCCTCGCGCCCCTTTGCGGCCCGGTAATAGGCCCAGAGTGCCCGGGCCGCAACCGCGCGCCAGGGCCGCCAGGGTTCGGCCAGCGCCGTCAGCGCAGCGGGGCCGGGCCGCTCGGGCAAGCCGTAGAGCAGCCGCGCCGCCTCGGCCAGCGCCAGGTCGCCGGCGGCAAAGGCATCGGCGCGGCCGAGCGCGAATTTCAGATAGATCTCGGCGGTCCAGCGGCCGATTCCCGGCAGGGCGGTCAGCCGGGCGATCACTTCCTCGTCGGGCAGGGTCCGCAAGCCCGGCCAGTCGACCCCGGCCGCGACGATGCCGCGCAGGTAGCGGATCTTCGGCCGCGACAGTCCGGCGGCGCGCAGCGTCTCGTCCTCTGCCGCGGCGATCCCGGCCTCGTCGGCCAGCCCCGCCTCGGCCATGCGCGCGCCGATGGCCGCCGCCGCCCGGGTCGAGATCTGCTGCGAGACCAGCGCGTCGCGGATCGCCGGAAAACCCTCGGGCCAGCGCCGCATCGGCAGGGGCAGCAGCGCCGGCAGTTCCCGCGCCCAGACCGGGCAGACCCGGACCAGATGCGCCGCGCCTTCCTCCAGATCGGCGGGGGCGCGGATCTCGCGCATCATTCCTCCTCGTCGGCCAGCCGCGCCTCTTCCTTCAGCCGGGTCTCGAAGGCCATCGAGATATGGTGCCGCAGCGCCTGTTCCGCCGCCGCCCCGTCATGGGCGGCGATGGCGTCGACGATGGCCTGATGCTCGTCCAGCGTCACCACGTCGCGGCCCTGCGCGGCCAGGCTGGTGCGCGCCATCAAGGCCATGCTGCGATGCACCAGGTCCAGCTGCTGCACCAGATAGCGGTTGTGCGAGGCCAGGTGAATCTGGTGGTGAAAGCGGCGGTTCGCCCGCGCCAGGGCCTGCGGGTCGCCCAGGATGGCGCGGTCGTCCTCGACCATGCCGGCCAGCACGCGCACCTCCTCGGGCGTGGCGTGGCGGGCGGCCAGCCGGGCGGCCAGCGCCTCGAGCTCGGCGCGCACGGTGTAAAGCTCGGCCAGCTGGTTGTGGTCCAGCGTGGCGACGATCAGGCTGCGCCCGTCGCGCTTGAGCATGGACTGGGTTTCCAGCCGCTGCAAAGCCTCGCGGACCGGGGTGCGCGAGACGCCGAAACGCTCGGCCAGCTCGGATTCGACCAGCCGGTCGCCGGGGCGATAGATGCCGTTGTCGATGGCGGAAAGGATCAGGGAATAGGCGTCTTTCATGGCGGGCACGATCCCCGCTTGGAACGGCGATTGCAAGCGCCATGCCGCGGGTTTAGGCAGGCGCCATGGATTTTCGTCATGTCTCCACCTGGATCTTCGATCTGGACAACACGCTTTATGCGCCCGAGGTCAGGCTTTTCGCCCAGATCGAGCGGCGCATGACCGCCTATGTCATGCGCGAATTGCGCGTGACCGAGGCGGAGGCCAGCCGGCTGCGCCGCCATTACTGGCGGACGCACGGCACGACGCTGGCCGGGTTGATGGCCGAGCATGGCATCGACCCGCTGCCCTATCTGCGCGACGTCCATGACATCGACTTCACGGTCCTGACCCCGGACCCGGAACTGGCGGCGCTGATCGCCGCCCTGCCCGGCCGCAAGATCGTGCATACCAATGCCGACAGCGCCTATGCGACGCGGGTGCTGGAACATCGCGGGCTGATGGTCTTCGACGCGATCCACGGCGTCGAGGAAGCGGGCTTCCACCCCAAGCCGGATGCGCGCTCTTATGCCGCAGTTCTGGCTGCCGAGGGGTTCGAACCTGCCGGCGCCGCCATGTTCGAGGACGACCCCAGGAACCTCGCCATCCCGCATGAGCTTGGAATGCGGACGATTCTGGTCGGTCCGGGCCGCCACGGCCCGGACGAGCTTGCCGGGGACCAGGACCACGGGCCGCATGTGCATTACCGCACCGGCGACCTGGCCGCCTTCCTGCGCGGGCTTGCCGGAACCGACGGGCCGGTTAAGACTTGAGCTTCCGCCCGACAGGAAAACCGCAAGCCGAGGAACGCGCCATGTCCCAACCGCTCACCCCCGCCGAAGCCGCCGCCCAGGACCGGGCCGAGGCGCGCACCGCGAGAAGCCTTTTCACCTTCGCGCTGCTGGCCGTGGTGCTCTCGGTGGTGGTCCTGGTGCTCTGGGGCCTGCCGGGGCTCAGCCTGATCGCGCTGGCCGCGACGGCGCTGGTCTTCGCCATGCTCGCCGCCTATGCGGCCGGGTTCTAGGCCGGCCCCGACCATGCAGATCGACGATACCGAGGTCCTCGTCTCCGGCGGCGGCATCGCCGGGCTGATCGCGGCCGCCGCCTTCGGCAGCGCCGGGCATCGGGTGGTCTGCGTCGACCCCGCCCCGCCGGTGACCGACGAGGCGGCTGAGGGCTCGGACCTGCGCAGCACCGCCTTCCTGCGCCCCTCGATCGCCGTGCTGCAGGCGGCCGGGCTGTGGGACCGCCTTTCCCCGCATGCCACGGCGCTGCAGGTGATGCGGATCATCGACGCCGGCGGGAAGCTGCCGCAGGCGCGGCTGGCCCGTGACTTCGACGCCGCCGAGATCTCGGACCAGCCCTTCGGCTGGAACCTGCCCAACTGGCTTTTGAAGCGCGAGATCTCGGCCCGCCTCGCCGGGCTGCAGAATGTCCGCTTCCTGCCCGGCACCGGCACGGCGGGGCTGCTGGCCCGCGACAGCGAGGCACTGGCGACGCTGACCGATGGCCGCCGCATCCGCGCGAAGCTGGTGATCGGCGCCGACGGCCGCAACTCGCCAGTCCGCGAATCGCTCGGCATCGGCACCCGCACGCTGCGCTACGGCCAGAAGGCGCTGGCCTTCGCCGTCACCCATGACCGCCCGCACGACAACGTCTCGACCGAAATCCACCGCTCGGGCGGCCCCTTCACGCTGGTGCCGCTGCCCGACCGGGACGGCAAGCCCAGTTCGGCCGTGGTCTGGATGGAGCGCGGCCCGGAAACCGCCCGGCTGCGCGCCCTGCCCCGCGAGGATTTCGAGGCCGAGCTGAACCGCCGCTCGGCCGGGGTGCTGGGCCTTCTGACCCAGGCGACGCGGCTGACGGAATGGCCGATCATCAGCCAGATTGCCGACCGCTTCACCGGCCCGCGCACGGCGTTGATCGCCGAGGCCGCGCATGTGGTGCCGCCCATCGGCGCGCAGGGGCTGAACATGAGCCTTGCCGATCTCGCCGCCCTGCTCGATCTCTCGGCGGAGGACCCGGGCTGCGCGGAATCGCTCGCCGCCTATGAGCGCCGCCGCCGTCCCGAGGCGCTGGCCCGGCTGTTCGGCATCGACGCGCTGAACCGCGCCAGCATGATCTCGGCCCGGCCGCTGCGCGACCTGCGCGCCGCCGCCCTGGGCGGGCTCTACGCCGTGGCCCCGGTCCGCCGCTTCATGATGCGGGCCGGCCTGGGTGTCAGCTGAGCGGCTTTCTCTGTTTTCCAAATACCCATCTTGCAGCCCGGCCCGGCGCCCGAGTTGATGGAACCGCCGCAGGGGTATTTCAGAAACAGAGAAAGCCCGTCCGGCGCCCCATGGCATCCCCCGCCGCGATCTGCCACATATCCCGCATGGCCAAACCGATCACCGCCTTCACCTGCACCGCCTGCGGCGCCCGCCATCGCAAATGGGCCGGCCGCTGCGACGCCTGCGGCGCCTGGAACACCATCGTCGAGGAGGCGCCGCTTTCCCAGGGCCCCGGGCGCGGCCTCGGCACGCTCAAGGGCAAGCCGATCCCGCTTTCGGGCCTCGCCACGCAAGAGGCGCCGCCGCCGCGCGCCACCTCGGGCATCGCCGAGTTCGATCGGGTGCTGGGCGGCGGGCTGGTGCCCGGCTCGGCGATCCTGGTCGGCGGCGATCCGGGCATCGGCAAGTCCACGCTGCTCTTGCAGGCCGCCGCCGCCTTCGCCCGCGCCGGCCAGCAGGCGATCTATGTCTCGGGCGAGGAAGCCAGCGCCCAGGTCCGGCTGCGCGCGCAGCGCCTGGGCCTCGGCGACGCACCCGTCCGCCTGGGGGCCGAGACCGCCTTGCGCGACATCCTGACCACGCTCGACGCCGAACGGCCGGACGTCGCGGTGATCGACTCGATCCAGACGCTCTGGTCCGACCGGATCGAGGCGGCGCCCGGCTCGGTCGCGCAGGTCCGCGCCGCCGCGCATGAGCTCGTCACCTTCGCCAAGCGCCGCGGCACCGCGGTCATCCTGGTCGGCCATGTCACCAAGGAGGGCCAGATCGCCGGCCCGCGCGTCGTCGAGCACATGGTCGACACCGTGCTGTATTTCGAGGGCGAGCGCGGCCACCAGTTCCGCATCCTGCGCGCCCACAAGAACCGTTTCGGTCCGGCCGACGAGATCGGCGTCTTCGAGATGACCGGCGGCGGGCTCTCCGAAGTCGCCAATCCCTCGGCGCTGTTTCTGTCCGAACGCGGCGAGGCCAGCGCCGGCTCGGCCGTCTTCGCCGGCATCGAGGGCACCCGCCCGGTGCTGACCGAGGTGCAGGCCCTCGTCGCCCCCTCGACATTGGCAAGTCCCCGCCGAACCGTGGTCGGACTCGATGGCGGCCGGGTCTCGACCATCCTCGCCGTGCTCGAGGCGCGCTGTGCCGTTCCCTTCGCCGGCCTTGACGTTTTTCTCAATGTTGCCGGGGGGATGCGCGTCGCCGAGCCTGCAGCCGACCTCGCCATCGCCGCCGCGCTGCTCAGCGCGCGCGAGGACTTCGCGCTGCCGCCCGAAGCCGTGCTTTTCGGCGAGATCAGCCTTTCCGGCGCGTTACGGCCGGTCGCGCAGGCGGAAAACAGGTTGAAAGAGGCGCAGAAACTTGGTTTTTCACGGGCGATCCTGCCGGCGGCCACCAAGGTCGAGGGCATGGCCGCGATGCGGATCGACCGCATCGCGGATCTGACAAGTTTCGTGGGCGAGACATTCGGCGCCGGATGAACTCGTCCCAAGACGCGGGCAATGCCGCGAAAGGGCGTGAAAATGGACGGATTCACCATCATCGACGGCATCGTCGCGGCCGTGATCATCCTCTCGGCGATCCTGGCCTATGCGCGCGGCTTCGTGCGCGAATCGCTGGCGATCCTGGGCTGGATCGGCGCGGCGGTGCTGGCCTTCATCTTCGCGCCGACGGTGCGGCCGATGGTGGCGCAGGTGCCGGGGCTGAACAAGTTCCTGGCCGACAGCTGCGAGCTGGCCACCATCGCCGGCTTCGCCACGGTCTTCGCGCTGGCGCTGGTGCTGTTCTCGATCATCACGCCGCTGTTTTCCTCGGTCGTGCAGCGTTCCGCGCTTGGCGGCGTCGACCAGGGCATGGGGTTCCTGTTCGGCGTGGCGCGCGGCATCCTGCTCGTCGCCATCGCCTTCATCGTCTATGACCGGGTGATGGCCACCCAGCCCGTCGCGGTGGTGGAAAACTCGCGCTCGGCCCAGGTGTTCGAGCGCATGCGCGGCCAGATGGACCAGCAGATCCCGCAGGACGCCCCCGGCTGGGTGGTCAGCCGCTACGAGCAGCTGGTGCGCAGCTGCGGGCCCGTGGGCCAGCCGGTCGATGCCGCGACTCCCGTCCCCGCCACGCCGGCGAACTAGGGCGATATGGCTCTTTTGTGACATAAAATGCGCCCCGCGATGGCGGTGGGGCGTGACTTCGCCGGCCTGACACCCTAGATTGGCGTCGAACGTCCCCTATACCCAGCCCCGGAATAGCCCCAAGAGTCGGTGATGATGCAGCCATTCCTTGCCCATCCCTTCGATTCCGACCGCCTGCACGAAGAATGCGGCGTGTTCGGCGTGATCGGAGTGACGGATGCCGCCAATTTCGTCGCCCTCGGGCTGCACGCCCTGCAGCATCGCGGACAGGAGGCCGGCGGTATCGTCAGCCACGATGCCGAGCAGGGCTTCAACAGCGCCCACCGCTTCGGCTATGTGCGCGACAACTTCACCAAGCAAAGCCTGATGGAGACGCTGCCCGGCTCGCTCGCCATCGGCCATGTGCGCTATTCCACCGCCGGCACCAAGGCGGCGACGGCGATCCGCGACGTGCAGCCCTTCTTCGGCGAATTCGCCATGGGCGGCTGCGCCATCGCCCATAACGGCAACATCACCAACGCCATGGCGCTGCGCCGCGAACTGATCGAGCGCGGCTCGATCTTCCAGTCCAGCAGCGACAGCGAATGCATCATCCACCTGATGGCGCGGTCCATCCAGCGCAACATCCCCGAGCGGATGAAGGACGCGCTGCGCCGGGTCGAGGGCGCCTTTTCGGTCATCGCCATGACCCGCACCAAGCTGATCGGCGTGCGCGACCCCCTGGGCGTGCGGCCGCTGGTGCTGGGCAGGCTGGGCGACGAGGGTTTCGTGCTGGCCTCGGAAACCTGCGCGCTCGACATCATCGGCGCCGAGTTCCTGCGCGAGATCGAGCCGGGCGAGATGGTGGTGATCTCGAAGGGCGAGGTCGAAAGCTCGCGCCCCTTCGGCCCCTCCAAGGGCCGGTTCTGCATCTTCGAGCATGTCTATTTCTCGCGCCCCGATTCGATCATCGGCGGCCGCTCGGTCTATGAGACCCGGCGCCAGATCGGCGTGGAACTGGCGCGCGAGGCCCCGGTCGAGGCCGACCTGGTCTGCCCGGTGCCCGACAGCGGCACCCCCGCCGCCATCGGCTATGCGCATGAAAGCGGCATCCCCTTCGGCATGGGCATCATCCGCAACCAGTATATGGGCCGGACCTTCATCGAGCCGACCGAGCAGATCCGCAACATGGGCGTGCGGCTGAAGCTCAACGTCAACCGGGCGCTGGTCAAGGGCAAGCGCGTGGTGCTGGTGGACGATTCCGTGGTGCGCGGCACGACCAGCCGCAAGATCAAGGACATGATCCTGGACGCCGGCGCGGCCGAGGTGCATTTCCGCATCGCCAGCCCGCCCACCGCCTGGCCCTGCTTCTACGGCGTGGACACGCCCGACCGCGACAAGCTGCTGGCCGCGCAGATGTCCGAGGAAGAGATGCGCGAATGGATCGGCGTCGACAGCCTGGCCTTCGTGTCGCTGGACGGGCTCTATCGCGCCGTGGGCGAGGCAGAGGGCCGCAACAAGTCCTGTCCGCAATATTGCGACGCCTGCTTCTCGGGCGAATATCCGGTGGCGCCCTTCGACCAGCTGGAACGCGGCTTCCGCATGAAATCCGACGGCAACCCGGCGCCGGTCACCGGCCACGCGGCAGAGTGATCCGCGCGCGGCGCTGAAGCCGGGCAGAAAAAAGCCGGGGGTTAGATGCCCCCGGCTTTTTTTCACCCCCGCCCCCGCCTGGCCGGTTCAGATGCGGCCGATCTGCTCGGGCAGGATGACGGTGAAGCGGCTGCCCTGCCCGCGCTCGCTCTCGATGCGCAGCCGGCCGCGATGCCGGTTCACGATATGCTTGACGATGGCAAGGCCCAGCCCGGTGCCGCCCTGCTCGCGCGAGCGGTGGGTATCCACGCGATAGAACCGTTCGGTCAGCCGCGGCAGATGCTGGGGGTCGATGCCCTCGCCCCGGTCGGCGACGCAGACCGACCAGGCCGGGCCGCGCAGCACCGGCTCATGCGCCAGACGCTCCAGCGTCACCGTGACGACGCCGCCCGCGCCGCCATATTTCACCGCGTTCTCGATCAGGTTGTGGAACACCTGCACCAGCTGGTCGGCATCGCCCGGCACCGGCACCTTCCCGCCGGCGCCCTGCAGGTCCAGCTGCACCCCGGCCGCGGTGGCGGCAGGGGTCAGCGTCGCAACCACGCCGCCAAGCAGCGCCGCCAGATCGAGGCTCTGCGCCGGCCGGCGGCGCTCGTCCTGTTCGACCCGGCTCAGCGACAGGAGGTCGGCAACCAGCCGGTTCATCCGCCCCGCCTCGCGCTCCATGATGTCGAGAAAGCGGGCGCGCGCCGCGGGATCGTTGCGGGCCGGGCCGCGCAGCGTCTCGATGAAGCCCATCAGCGCGGTCAGCGGTGTGCGCAGCTCGTGGCTGACATTGGCGACGAAATCACGGCGCATCTGCTCGGTCTCCTCGTCGCGCGAACGGTCCTCGATCGCCACCGTGGCGCCGTTGAGCCCGGGCGCCCGCAGCGCCGTCACCGTCACCTCGCAGAACACCCGCCGGTCGGCGGCGCCCAGCGTGGCGGTCAGCGGCGCCCGGTCCTGCCCGGCCAGCACCGCGTCCAGCGCGGCATTGACCTCGGGGTGGCGCAGCACGGTGACGAAGGGCCGCCCGCCCGGCACCGTGCCCAGCAGCGCCTCGGCCGCCTCGTTGGCGCCGATGATGCGCGCATGGCCGTCCACCACCAGCATCGGCACCGGCACGCCGCGAAGCAGCGCATGCAGCCGCGCCTCGATCATTCCGGGAGGGCCTGGGTCAATCCCCGGCGGAAGCGGGCGGCGTTGCGGCTGTAGCCCTCGGCCGATTTCAGCAGCTGCGCCCGCGCCGCCTCGTCCAGTTCGCGCACGATCTTGCCCGGCGCGCCCATGACCAGAGAGCCGGGCGGGATCACCTTGTTCTCGGCGATCAGCGCCCCGGCGCCGATCAGCGAACCGGCGCCGATTCGCGCCCCGTTCAGGATGATCGCGCCCATGCCGATCAGTGCCCCGTCCTCGATGGTGCAGCCGTGCAGGATGGCGCGGTGGCCGATGGTGCAATCGGCGCCGATGGTCAGCGGATAGCCCAGGTCAGTATGGCAGACCGTCAGGTCCTGCACGTTCGTGTTGCGGCCGACGCGGATCTCCTCGTTGTCGCCGCGCAGCACGGCGCCGAACCAGACGCTGGCCCCCGGCTCCAGCACCACCTTGCCCATCAGCTGCGCATCCGGCGCCACCCAGGCGTCCCCGGCGATTTGCGGCGCGATGCCGTCCAGTTCCCAGATCATGCGCTTTCCTCCTCCATGAGCGCGCGGACGAAGGGACCAAGGCCGACCTGCCGGGCGCGGCGCATCCGCTCGGCCCGCAGGATGGTCTTCAGCGCCTCGGCGCTTCGGTCCAGATCGTCGTTGACGATGACGTAGTCGTATTCCGCCCAATGGCTGATCTCGTCGCGGCTCTTGCGCATCCGGCCGGCGATCACCTCGGGCGCGTCCTGCTGGCGCGCGACCAGCCGGCGCTCCAGCTCGGCCAGGCTGGGCGGCAGCACGAAGATCGAGATGACATGCGCGCCAAGGGACGAGGCGCGGATCTGCTGGCCGCCCTGCCAGTCCACGTCGAAAAGCGTGTCGCGACCGGCCCGCATCGCCTCTTCCACCGGGCCGCGCGGCGTGCCGTAGAAATTGCCGAAGACCTCGGCATGTTCCAGCATCTCGCCCGCCTCGACCATGGCGCGGAACTGCGCTGGGGTGCGGAAATAATAGTGCTCGCCCTCGATCTCGCCCGGGCGCGGGCTGCGGGTCGTGGCCGAGACGGAAAAGCGCAGATCGGGGTCCCAGTCCATCAGCCGCCGCGCCAGCGTCGACTTGCCCGCCCCCGAGGGCGAGGACAGGATGACCAGAAGTCCGTTGCGTTCCATCTGCATGCCCTTGCCCCTGCCGTTCCAGCGCCGCCTGAATGGCCTTGCCCGCCAGCCGGGTCAAGCCCCGGGGGAAGCGCCGGGGTTTTTAACCATCGGTAAAGAAATCGCTCGGCAGCGGGAAGCGAAAGGATTAGATTTCCGCCAAGGGTTTGTTGCACGGGTAAGCAGGTAAGGCCGGAACGGATGGCGAAGGACCACGGACAGGACGAGGATTGCGCACGGAAATCCGGCCTGCCCGGGCTTCGGCCCGGCAAGCTTCTGCATCTTGCCGATTACGAGCCGGTCCAGCCCGAACGCATCCTGGGCGAGCTGCGCGGCTATTGGGAAGGGCTGCGCCAGGGCCGCGCCATTCCCGACCGCGCCGATATCGAGCCGCGCGGCATCCGCCGGGCGCTGGACTATGCCTTCATCCTTGAACGCATCGCCCCGGGCGCGGCGCGCTTTCGTCTGGCCGGGCGCCATCTGATCGACCTGATGGGGATGGAGGTGCGCGGCATGCCGCTTTGCGCCTTTCTGAACACAAGTTCGCGCGGGCGGCTGTCGGATGTGCTGGAAAGCGTGTTCCGCGGCCCGCAGATCGCCGAGATGACGCTGGAATCGCCGGCCGGCTACGGCCGCCCGGCGCTGGAGGGGCGGCTGCTGCTCCTGCCGCTGCGCTCGGATCTCGGGGACGTGACGCGGGCGCTTGGCTGCCTGATCGCGCAGGGCCGGTTCGGCGAGGCGCCGCGCCGCTTCGACCTGCTCTCGGATCAGGAATTTCCGGTCATTCCCGGCGCCCGGGTGCTGGAGCCCTCGCCGTCGCGGGCGGGCTTTGCCGAGCCCCCCGCGCCCTGGAGCGGGATTTGCGCATCCAGCCCCTCCGATCCGCCTCCCGATCCGGCCACGCCCGAAGAGCGCCGCGCCCGTTTCCGCATCGTCAGCAGCACCGAGCCGCCGAAGCCGCGCGGACGCCGCTTCTGAACCTTGTTCCTCGGCAGCGGAGAGGCGGGACGCATAGGGTTCCGGACCCGCCGCTTGGGGCGGAGCGGCCGCATGACCCCGCCGCCGCTATCCCCTTTGATCGGGCCCATGTCGCTGCGGCCCTGCCTGCCCCTTCCCGCTGTACCGAAAACCGTCTCCGGCGGCAAGCGCCCGCAGCCCTGCGGCATGGCGCCGGCCCTTCCGGCGGGGCGCTTCGCCGCCCGTGCCGAAGCGGGATGCCTGCCGCGCACGGGGCAACGCCGCGCCTGAACACCGCGCATGAAAAAGGCGGCGAGGCCGTGGCCCGCCGCCCGTTTCGCCTTTGCCGGCGGATCAGCTCGCCTTGGCGTGCCTGGAACCGTTGACGCGGCGATTGCGCAGTTCTTCGGCCACGAGGAAGGCCAGCTCCAGCGACTGGCTGGCATTCAGACGCGGATCGCAGGCGGTGTGATAGCGGTCCGACAGGTCCTCGTCGGTCACGGCGCGCACGCCGCCGGTGCATTCGGTCACGTCCTTGCCGGTCATCTCGAAATGCACGCCGCCGGGGATGGTGCCCTCGGCGCGATGGACGGCAAAGAACTCGCGCACCTCGCGCAGCACCGAATCGAAGGGCCGGGTCTTGTAGCCCGAGGCCGACTTGATGGTGTTGCCGTGCATCGGGTCGCAGGACCAGACGACATTCGCGCCCTCTTCCTGCACCGCCTTGATCAGGCGCGGCAGGTGGTCGCCGACCGAGCCGGCGCCGAAGCGGGCGATCAGCGTCAGCCGGCCGGCCTCGTTTTCCGGGTTCAGCTTGGCGATCAGCGCCTTGAGATCGCTGTCGGTGATCGAGGGGCCGCATTTCAGCCCGATCGGGTTCTGCACGCCGCGGCAGAATTCGACATGCGCGCCGTCGACCTGGCGGGTGCGGTCGCCGATCCAGATCATGTGGCCCGAGCCGGCGACCGGCAGGCCGGTGGTCGAATCGATGCGGGCCAGCGCCTCTTCGTATTCCAGCAGCAGCGCCTCGTGGCTAGTGTAGAAATCCACCTTGCCGAGGTCATGCGCGGTTTCCGAGGTCACGCCGGCGGCGGCCATGAAGGCCATGGCGTCGCTGATCCGGTCGGCGATGTCGCGATAGCGCGCGGCTTCCTCGCCGCCGGTGAAGTCGCTGATCCAGTTCTGCACCCGGTGGATGTCGGCATAGCCGCCGGTCGAGAAGGCGCGCAGCAGGTTCAGCGAGGCCGCGGCCTGGGTATAGGCCGAAAGCATGCGCTGCGGGTCGGGGATGCGCGCCTTGGGCGTGAAATCGAAGCCGTTGATGATGTCGCCGCGATAGATCGGCAGCTCCTGCTCGCCGATCTTTTCGGTCGGGGCCGAGCGCGGCTTGGCGAACTGGCCCGCCATGCGGCCGACCTTGACCACCGGCAGCTGCGCGCCCCAGGTCAGCACCACGGCCATCTGCAGCATGACCTTGAAGGTGTCGCGGATGTTGTCGGCCGAAAATTCGGCAAAGCTTTCGGCGCAGTCGCCGCCCTGCAGCAGGAAGGCGCGGCCGGCGGCGACCTCGCCCAGCGAGGCCTTCAGGCGGCGCGCCTCGCCGGCAAAGACCAGCGGCGGGTATTTGGCCAGCTGGGCCTCGACCGCCTCCAGCGCGGCCTGGTCGGGATAGTCGGGCATCTGGACGCGCGGATAGGCGCGCCAGCCGCGCTTGTCCCATGCCTTCGCCGGGGTCGCGGAACTGGAATTCGTCGGTGCCATGATCCTATCCTTCATGCAAGCGGTGCCTGCCATATAGAGGGTGCAGAACCAAAGGAAAAGCCTTGCGCGCGCCGCGATTGCCTGCTGATCTGCGCCGAGTTCAGCCGCGCGACCGACATGCCAGAGCCAGATCCAGCCGTCCCCTCCGTTCCGGAGCCGATTCCGGCCCCTTCCGCGTCCCGGCCGCGGCGCTATGTCTTCCTGCTTCTGGAACGGTTCACCATGGCCTCCTTTGCCGCCGCCATCGAGCCGCTGCGGCTGGCGAACCGGCTTGCCGGCCGCGAGCTTTACGAATGGCGGCTGATCGGCGAACAGGCCCAGACCGCCACCTGTTCGAACGGCACGCGCATCCTGCTGGACGGCCCGCTGACCGAAACCCGGCGCGACGATACGGTGCTGGTCTGCGGCGGGCTCGACGTGGGCCGTGCGACGACCCGCTCGGTGCTGGCCTGGCTGCGGCGCGAGGCCCGGCGCGGCACCCGCATCGGCGCGCTCTGCACCGGCACCTGGGTGCTGGCCGAAGCCGGCTTGCTGGACGGCCGCCGCTGCACCATCCATTGGGAAAACCAGGACGGATTCGCCGAGAAATTCCCCGATGTGACCCTGATCCGCACGGTTTTCGTCGAGGACGGCAACCGGCTGACCGCCGCCGGCGGCACGGCCGCCATCGACCTGATGCTGCGCCAGATCGCCCGCGACCACGGCGCCGAACTGGCCAGCCGCGTGGCCGACCAGATGATCCACACCGCCATCCGCTCGGAGGAGGACCACCAGCGCCTTTCGGTCCCGACCCGCATCGGCGCCCGCCATCCCCGGCTGGCGCAGGTCGTCGCCCGCATGGAGGCCAATATCGAGGACCCGATCAGCCCGGCGCGGCTGGCCTCGGAAGCCGGGATGTCGCCGCGCCAGCTGGAGCGGCTGTTCGCGCGCTACCTGGGCCGCTCGCCCAAGCGCTATTACATGGAAATCCGGCTGGAACGCGCCCGCAACCTGCTGCTGCAGACCGAGATGAGCGTGATGGAAATCGCGCTGGCCAGCGGTTTCGCCTCGGCCGCGCATTTCTCGAAATGCTACCGCGCCACCTATGGCTGCACCCCCTATCGCGAGCGCGGCGCGGCGGCGGCGGGCTGAGGGGGTCATTTCGCTGCGGCACGCGGCCGATTTGCCGCTTTCGCCGGTCGCCAATACGCTTTTCTTTTCATCCGCGCGCTTATAACCTGTCAGACAGGACAATGTTCCACTCAGGGAGACGACTGATGAAAAAGCTTCTTCTGGCCAGCGCCGCCGGAGCCTTGCTTGCCGGTGCGGCCGGTGCCGAGGAAATCAAGATGGGCATTTCGCTGGGCCTGACCGGCCCGCTGGAATCGATCTCGCCCGCGATGCAGAAGGGCGCGGAACTGGCGATGAAGGAGGTCTCGGACAGCGGCAAGCTGCTGGACGGTTCGACCATCGTGCCCGTGGTGGCCGACAACACCTGCGCCGACGCCGCCGCCTCGGTGGCCGCGGTCGAACGCCTGGTGACGGCCGAGGGCGTCAAGGGCATCATGGGCGGCATGTGCTCGGGCGAAACCATCGCCTCGCTGGAACGGGTCGGCGTGCCGAACGGCGTGGTGATGATCTCGCCCTCGGCCACCTCGCCGGCGCTTTCGACGATCGACGACAAGGGCTTCTTCTTCCGCACCTCGCCCTCGGACGCGCGCCAGGGCGAAGTCATGGCCGATATCGTGCTGGAGCGCGGCATCAACAGCGTCGCCGTCACCTATACCAACAACGATTACGGCAAGGGCCTCGCCGACAGCTTCGCCGAGGCCTACAAGGCCAAGGGCGGCAGCGTCACCGTGGTCTCGGCCCATGACGACGGCAAGGCCGACTATTCGGCCGAGGTCGCCGCGCTGGCCGCCGCCGGCGGCGATGCGCTGGTCGTGGCCGGCTATGCCGACCAGGGCGGCTCGGGCATCATCCAGGGTTCGCTGGACACCGGCGCCTTCGAAACCTTCGTGCTGCCCGACGGCATGGTGAACAACGTCTTGGTCGAGAAATTCGGCACCCAGCTGGAAACCTCGTTCGGCCAGAACCCCTCGGCCGAGGGCGAAGGGCACGAGAAATTCGACGCGCTGGCCAAGGAAGCCGGTTTCGACGGCACCTCGGCCTATGCCGGCGAATCCTATGACGCCGCCGCGCTGATGCTGCTGGCCATGCAGGCCGCCCAGTCCTCGGACCCCAAGGTCTACAAGGACAAGGTGATGGAAGTCGCCAACGAGCCGGGCGAGAAGATCTATCCGGGCGAGCTGGCCAAGGCGCTTGAACTGCTCGCCGCGGGCCAGGACATCGATTACGTCGGCGCCACCTCGGTCGAGCTGATCGAGCCCGGCGAAAGCGCCGGCGTCTATCGCGAGGTCGACTTCAAGGGCGGCCAGCTGAACGTGGTCGGCTACCGCTAAGGCGGACGGTCGGGAAGGGTCCGGTCCGCCGGGCCCTTTTTCCTAATCAAAAGCAATCCCGTAACGGGAATTCTTCATGCAACGCATGAAGCTGGGGAGCGACATGATCCAGGTCCGGGACCTGCACAGGCATTTCGGAGGCTTCCGCGCCGTCGATGGCGCCAGCCTGACGATCGAGAAAGGCTCGATCACCGGTTTGATCGGCCCGAACGGCGCCGGAAAATCCACACTTTTCAACGTGATCGCCGGGGTTCTGAAACCGACCTCCGGCCAAGTCACCATGGCGGGCGAGGACATCACCGGCCTGCCGCCGCACGAACTGTTCCACAAGGGGCTGCTGCGCACTTTCCAGCTGGCGCATGAATTCTCGTCGATGACGGTGCGCGAGAACCTGATGATGGTTCCCGGCGGGCAATGCGGCGAGACGCTGGTCAATACCTGGTTCCGCCGCGGCCGCATCCGCGAGGAAGAGCGCGCGCTTCGCAAGAAGGCCGACGAGGTGCTTGACTTCCTGACCATTTCCCATGTCGCCGATGAAAAGGCCGGCAACCTGTCCGGGGGCCAGAAGAAGCTGCTGGAACTGGGCCGCACCATGATGGTGGACGCGAAGATCGTCTTTCTGGACGAGGTCGGCGCCGGGGTGAACCGCACGCTTCTGGGCACCATCGGCGACGCCATCGTGCGGCTGAACAAGGAACGCGGCTATACCTTCTGCGTGATCGAGCACGACATGGATTTCATCGGCCGGCTCTGCGATCCGGTGATCGTCATGGCGGCGGGCAAGGTGCTGGCCCAGGGCTCGGCCGACAGCATCATGAAGAACGAGGCGGTAATCGAGGCCTATCTGGGCACCGGGCTCAAGAACAAGGTCGCTGCCGAAGTGGCCGAGGAGGCCGCCTTCGGCGAATCGCACGGCGCCCAGCCCGGCCTTGGCGCCGAGGCCGGACGCGGCGGCGACGGCAAACCGGCGGGAGAGCTGTGATGGCAGAGCCCTATCTTTCCGCCACCGCCATGCGCGGCGGCTATGGCAAGGCCGACATCCTGAACGGCTGCACGCTTACCGTGGACAAGGGGCAGATCGCGGTGATCGTCGGCCCGAACGGCGCCGGCAAATCGACGGCGATGAAAGCCGTCTTCGGCATGCTGCACCTGCGCGAAGGCCAGGTCGCGCTGGCCGGCGAGGACATCACCCCTCTCAGCCCGCAGGAACGGGTGCGCAAGGGCATGGGCTTCGTGCCGCAGACCCACAACATCTTCCCGACCATGACGGTCGAGGAAAACCTGGAAATGGGCGCCTTCATCCGCGAGGACGATTACCGCGACACCATGGCCCAAGTCTATGAGCTGTTCCCCGCCGTGGCCGACAAGCGCAAGCAGAATGCGGGCGAGCTTTCCGGCGGCCAGCGCCAGCAGGTCGCCGTCGGCCGGGCGCTGATGACCAGGCCCAGCCTGCTGATGCTGGACGAGCCCACCGCAGGGGTCAGCCCCATCGTCATGGACGAGCTGTTCGACCGCATCATCGAGGTCGCCCGCACCGGGATTTCCATCCTGATGGTCGAGCAGAACGCCCGGCAGGCGCTGGAGATCGCCGATATCGGCTATGTCCTGGTGCAGGGCGCCAACCGCTACACCGACACCGGACAGGCGCTGCTCGCCGACCCCGAGGTCCGCCGCACCTTCCTGGGGGGCTGAAGATGGATATCCTGAACGCCCTCGTGGCCATCCTGAACTTCGTGGTGATCCCCGCCACCGCCTATGGGGCGCAGCTGGCGCTCGGCGCGCTGGGGGTGACGCTGATCTACGGCATCCTGCGCTTTTCCAACTTCGCCCATGGCGACACCATGGCCTTCGGTGCCGCGCTGGTGATCCTGATCACCTGGGGGCTGCAATCCATCGGCGTCGGGCTGGGCCCGCTGCCCACGGCACTGCTGGCCCTGCCCGTCGGCATCGCGCTGACGGCGGTCTTCGTGCTGGGCACCGACCGCGCGGTCTATCGCTTCTATCGCAGCAAACGCTCGGCGCCGATCATCCTGGTCATGGCCTCGGTCGGGGTCATGTTCATCATGAACGGTCTGACCCGGCTGGTGATCGGCGTCGACGAGATCCGCTTCGACGACGGGGCGCGTTTCCTGATCAGCGTGCAGCAGTTCCGCGCCTGGACCGGCCTGTCCGAGGGGCTGTCGCTGCGCGTCAGCCAGGCGCTGACGCTGGTGGTGACGGCGCTGGCCTGCTGGGCGCTGTTCCGCTTCCTGAATCGCTCGCGCGCCGGCAAGGCGATGCGCGCCTATTCCGACAACGAGGATCTGGCGCTGCTTTCCGGCATCGACCCCGAGCGGGTGGTGCGCCTGACCTGGATCATCGCCACCGCGCTGGCGGTGACGGCGGGCACGCTTTACGGCCTGGACAAGTCCTTCAAGGTCTTCAACTATTTCCAGATCCTGCTGCCGATCTTTGCCGCCGCCATCGTGGGGGGGCTCGGCAATCCCCTGGGTGCGGTGGCCGGCGGCTTCATCGTCGCCTTCTCGGAGGTCGCCGTCACCTATCCCTGGCGCAAGATCGCCACCTATCTGGGCTTCGAGCCCCAGGGGCTGCTGCAACTGCTGTCCACCGAATACAAGTTCGCGGTCAGCTTCGTGATCCTGATCGTGGTCCTGCTGTTCCGGCCGACCGGCCTGTTCCGCGGCAAATCCGTCTGAGGAGGGCGTTTATCCATGTCGAATACACGTCAAGCCGAAGCGGTCAGCCCCTGGCGCGCGCCGGTGCTGTTCCTGATCCTGGCCGCGCTGTTCCTGGCCGAGGGCAGCTTTCGCAACGCGCTGTTCTCGGGCAGCTGGAACACGGCGCTGGCCATCCTGAACATGGGGCTGATCTCGGCCGTCATGGCGCTGGGTGTGAACATGCAATGGGGCTATGCGGGGCTGTTCAACGCCGGCGTCGTCGGCTTCCTGGCGCTTGGCGGGCTGGCGCCGGTGCTGGTCTCGACCGCGCCGGTGCAGGGCGCCTGGGCGGCGGGCGGGCCGCGGCTGATCCTGGCGCTGCTGGTGGGGCTGGGAACGCTGGCGCTGGCGGCGCAGGTGTGGAGGCGCGTCCCGGGGCTTTTGCGCGTGCCCTCGCTGATCGCGGTGCTGGTGGTGGGATTCGTGCTCTATCGCTGGCTGTTCGATCCGGCGGTGATGGCGATCGAGGCGAACAATTCCGCCCGTGCCGGCAATATCGGCGGGCTGGGCTGGCCGGTGCTGCTGTCCTGGCCGGTCGGGGCGCTGTTCGCCGCCGCGGCCGCTTGGGGCATCGGCAAGGTGGCGCTGGGGCTGCGCTCGGACTATCTGGCCATCGCCACGCTGGGCATCGGCGAGATCATCGTGGCGGTGATGCGCAACGAGGAATGGCTGTCGCGCGGGGTCAAGAACGTCTCGGGCATCCCGCGCCCGGTGCCCTATGAGCTGAACCTGCAGAGCGATCCCGATTTCGTGGCCCGGGCCGCGGAATGGGGGCTGAGCCCGGCCGTGGCCTCGGGCATCTGGGTCAAGCTGCTCTATGCCGGCCTGTTCGGCGCCGTGCTGCTGGCGCTGATCCTGCTGGCCGAGCTGGCGCTGAAATCGCCCTGGGGCCGGATGATGCGCGCCATCCGCGACAACGAGACCGCCGCCGAGGCCATGGGCAAGGACGTCACCCGCCGCCATCTGCAGATCTTCGTCATCGGCAGCGCGGTGATCGGCCTTGCCGGCGCGATGATGGTCACGCTGGACGGGCTTCTGTCGCCGAACAGCTTCAATCCCCTGCGCTATACCTTCCTGATCTGGGTGATGGTGATCGTCGGCGGCTCGGGCAACAACTGGGGTGCGGCGCTGGGGGCGATCCTGATCTGGTTCCTGTGGATCAAGGCCGAGGTCTGGGGGCCCGAATTCATGCGGCTGGTCACCGGCCCGATGCCGGCGGGCGCCCTGCGCGACCATCTGCTGGGCAGCGCGCCGCATATGCGTTTCATCGCGCTGGGGGTGGTGCTGTTGCTGGTGCTGCGCTTCGCGCCGCGCGGGCTGGTGCCCGAGAAATAGCAGGCGAAGCCGCGGGGGCCTTGCCCCCGCACCCCCAGGGTATTTGGAAAACAGAGAAAGGCGCGGATCCGGGCCTTTCCCTCAGGCCGCAGTCAGGGTGACCGGCCTCTGGTCGCCCAGGGCGAAGCGGCGCAGCACCGCAGGATAGAGCCGGTGTTCCTGCACCAGCACCCGGGCGGCGAGGGTCTCGGCCGTATCGCCGGGCAGGATCGGCACCCGGGCCTGGCCGAGGATCGGGCCGGCGTCAAGCTCGGGCGTGACCAGGTGGACGGTGGCGCCGGCCTCGGCATCGCCGGCCTCGATCGCGCGCCGATGGGTATGCAGGCCGGGATATTTCGGCAAGAGCGAAGGGTGGATGTTCAGCATCCGGCCCTGGAAGCGCCGAACGAAATCCGGGGTGAGGATGCGCATGAAACCGGCGAGGCAAAGGATGTCGGGCTGCGCGGCCAGCAAGGGTTCCAGCAGCGCCGCCTCGAATGCGGCACGGTCGCCGCCGAAGGCGCGGTGGTCGATGGCGAAACTCGGCACGCCCATGGCCTCGGCCCGGGCGAGCCCGGCCGCCTGCGGATCGTTCGAGCCGACGACGACCGGCCGGGCCGGATGGTCGCCGGCCATCGATTCGACCAGCTTGACCATGTTCGAGCCGCCGCCCGAGATCAGGATGGCGACGCGTTTCACCGCAGCCGGCCGCTGTAGCGCACGCCCGCGCCGGGGCTGACATGGCCGAGCCGGATCACCGTTTCGCCCTGCGCCTTCAGCAGCGCCTCGAGTTCGACAGCACGGTCCGCGGTGACGGCCAGGATCATGCCGATGCCGCAGTTGAAGGTCTTGAGCATTTCGGGCGCGGCGATGGAGCCGGCCTCGGCCAGCCAGTCGAAGACCGGCGGCAGGCTGAAGCTGTCGAGATCGACCTCGGCCCCCAGCCCCTCGGGCAGCACGCGCGGCAGGTTCTCGGTGATGCCGCCGCCGGTGATATGCGCCGCGGCATGCACGCCCCCGGCGCGGATCGCCGCAAGCACCGGCCTGACATAGAGCCGGGTCGGCACCAGCAGCGCCTGGCCCAGCGTGCCCGCCGCGAAGGGGGCGGGCGCGTTCCAGTCCAGCCCGGCATGATCCGCCACCTTGCGCACCAGCGAGAAACCGTTGGAATGCACCCCGTCCGAGGCGAGGCCCAGCAGCACGTCGCCATCCGCCACCCCGGCGGGCAGCGCCGTGCCGCGTTCCATGGCGCCGACGGCGAAGCCGGCGAGGTCGAAATCGCCCTTGCCATACATGCCCGGCATCTCGGCCGTCTCGCCGCCGATCAGCGCGCAGCCCGAGCGCCGGCAGCCCTCGGCGATGCCGGTGATGACGCGGGCGGCCTCGTCGACCGAAAGCTTGCCGGTGGCGAAATAGTCGAGGAAGAACAGCGGCTCGGCGCCCTGGCAGACCAGGTCGTTCACGCACATCGCCACCAGGTCGATGCCGAGCCCGTCGAGTTCGCCCGTGTCGATGCCGATGCGCAGCTTGGTGCCGACGCCGTCGGTGGCCGCCACCAGAACCGGGTCCTGGTAGCCGGCGGCGCGCGGATCGAACAGCGCGCCGAAGCCGCCCAGCCCCTCCATCACGCCGGGCCGGCGGGTGGCGGCGGCGGCGGGCTTGATCCGCTCGACCAGCGCATTGCCCGCGTCGATATCCACTCCGGCCTCGGCATAGGACAGGCCGCTTTTGCGCTCGGTCATCTTGGGGTCCCCTTTGCTTTGACGCCCCGATAGCGCAGGCGCGGCGCGCAGGCAATGATCGGCTGCGGCCGCGGCGGGATTCGCCTGCAGGCTGGCGGCCGCATCCCCCTGATCCGGCGCGGCTTCTTGCTGTTCCGGCGGGCTGCGAGGGATTAAGATCGATTTCCAACCCTAACGAGGCCCGCGGCGAATCAAATGCCTGCCATGCTGAGTCTGATGGGAACGGTGCGTCTGCGGGGCGCCGGCGGGGCGGACCTGACCCCCCGCAGCCAGAAGGCGCGTGGCGCGCTGGCGCTGCTGGGCACGGCACCGGACCTGCGGCTCAGCCGCGCCCGTCTGCAGGACCTGCTGTGGAGCGAGCGGGCCAAGCAGCGCGGCTCGGACAGCCTGCGGCAGATGCTGCGGGAATTGCGCGGGGCGCTGGGGCCGGAAAAGGATATCCTGCTGGCCGGCGTGGGCTGGGTGGGGCTGGACCCCGAGCGGCTGCGCATCGACCTGACGCCGGTCTATGACGCCGGCGGCGCGCCGATCGAATTCGCCGCCGATCTGGACATTCCCGACCCGGAATTCGAGACATGGCTGCGCGACATGCGCCTGCGGCTGACGCCGGACAGCGACGGGCCGACCGCGCTGCAGCGGCTTCCCGCCCCGGCCGTGCCGGCCCGAAGCGACGGCGACGCCGCCCCCGGCGATTATGTCGTGGCGCTGCAGCCGGTCGAAAGCAATGACAGCCGCGCCCATGTCATCGGCGAGATGATCCTGAACGAGGCCGCCGCCCGCGCCTGCGAGATGATCCCCGCGGTGCTGGCCGACCGCATCGCCGTCAAGGCTCCGGCGACGGGCACGCAGGTCGGGGCGATCTGCTATTCCGCGGGGGTCGATTGTTCGCTGATGGTGGTGATGCGCGACCTTGCCTCGGGCGCGCGGGGCTGGACGCGGCGCTTCACCATCCGCGCCGCGGACGAGACCGCGACCATGCGCCATGCGGTGGCGCAGATCGCGGTGGCGCTGCTGGACCGGGCGCGGCGCACCGCGCCGCCGGCAAAGGGCCTGACCTTTCCGGTCTGGGACGTGTTCAGCTATTCCCGCGACCGTCTGGAATCCGCCGACCGCATCCTCGCCTCGCTGCCGCAGGAGCGGCAGAGCGGCGTGGCCCTGGCGCTGCGCTCCTATCTGCGCCACACGCTGATCAGCGAGCGGCTGACCCGGGACCCGGCGCGGTGCTCGGAAGAGGCCGAGACCTTCGCGCAGCTGGCCCGCGATCTGGCGCCGGCCAGTCCGGTGGTGCTGGCGGTGGCCTCGCTGTCGGCCTCGTGGCGACGGGACGCGGTGGGCGCGCTGGAGCTGGCGCAGGCCGCCTGCCGCAACGATCCCGACAACGAGCTGGCCTGTCATGCGCTGTCGCAGGCGCTGACCGATGTCGGCCGCGACCTGGAGGCGCTGGAGGCGACCGAGCGCGGCGCCCGCGGCGCCCTGGCCGAGCTGGGCCCGGCCTGCTGGCTGATGCGCCGCGCCATGGTGCAGCTGCGGCTGGGCCGGCTGGGCGATGCCGAAAACTCGGCCGCCGCCGCCTTTGCCTTCGCCACCGACAACCGGCCCTCGCTGCGCTTTCTGGCGGCGCTACGCTATCATCGCGGCGACGAGGCGGGCGCGGCGGACGCGTTGCGGCATCTGCGCCGGATCGAGCCGGATTTCTCGCTGGAGCTGATGGCCGATCCCGATTACCCGGTCGCGGCGCTGCGCATGGCCGGGCTGATGGGGATCACGCGCTCGGGCCTGTGACGCGCTCAGGGCGCCACCATCACCTCGAAGGCGATGGGCGCCCTGCCCTCGCCCGGCTCGACCACCAGCCGGGCGCGGCCCGGGGCGACGGCGCAGAAGGCCAGGACGCAGCGCGGAGCCGGCGGCGCGGCGGGCTGTTCGCCTGGCGGTTCTGCACGCAGCTCTTCGGGCGGTTCGGGGCCGGCAAGGACCGGCGCGCCCTCGATCCGGGCCAGGCCCGGCTGCCGGATGGCGGCCCCGGGAAGGCTGTCCAGATGCATCTCCAGCCGGTCGCCGCAGCGCAGGGACACGGGCTCGGCGGCATGCGCCTCGTGCAGGATGCAGGTCCGGGGCCGGTGCGGCGCCGGATAGCGCAGCGGCGGCGCGCCGGTGGCCATGGCGCGTTGCATGCTGTCGAGCCAGGCGTCGCGCAGCTGCGCGTCGGTCAGGTCGGCCCGGTCCAGCCGCGCCCCGGTCAGGTCGGCGCGCTCCAGCACCGCGCCGCGCAGGTCGGCATCCGACAGGTCGGCCAGCCCCAGGCTTGCCCCCGACAGGTTGGCCTCGCGCAGCCGCGCACCCGCGGCGCGCGCCGACCACAGGCTGGCGCCGCAGAGCTGGGCGCCGGTCAGGTCGGTCCGGGTCAGGTCGGCATAGGACAGGTCCGCCCCCACCAGCGTCATGCCCGACAGGTCCAGCCCGGCCAGATCGGCCCCGGCCAGGCGCAGGCGTCCCGTCGTCGCGATGCGCCGCACGATCTCGGCGCGGGTGTATTCCGCCATCGTCCCCTCGTTACCGCTTCGCGCCGGTCCATGCGGCGGGAGAAGTGCCCGGAGGCGGCTGCCTCCGCCCCCGGGCTACCGGATCGTCAGTCACCCAGGTCAGACTGGATCCAGTAACGCTTGCGAAAGCCGCGCACGCATTCGATCTCGATGCCCTGCCGGGCGACGAGTCGTGCGGTGTTGCTGCGGATTCCGTATCCGATTTCCGTGGTGTCCGGCAGGATGCGCAGGCTGAGCGGCGCCGCCCCGCGCGCCGCAAGGTCGCGCATCAGCCGCGCCGAATGCTGCGCCAGGATGCGCGGGATGGCCTGCGGTTCGGGCTCGGGCAGGCCCTCGGGCCGCGCGGGCGGCGGCGGATCGTCGGGCAGGCCCTGGCGATGGGCGCGCGGGGCCATGCGCTCCGCCACCCGGCGCAGGGTCGATTCGATGCGCAGGACGGTGCCGTCCGGCCGCATGGCCAGCCGCAGGCTGCCGGTTTCGGGGGTTAGGACCGGGATGCCGTCGATCGCCTGGCGGAATTGCACGATGATCTCGTCCAGGTTCTCTTCCGGCGGCTCGTCCGGCCGGCGCAGGCTGGCGGTCGCCGACATGGCCAGCGCGATGCGGTCGAAGACCAGCTCGCTTTCGGTCGGCAGGAAACCGTATCGCCGCAGGGCGCTGCGCGCGCGGGCGATCAGGGCGCGGCGCTGCAGGGGGGTGCGCGGACCCTGCCCCGGCCCGCCGGGTGCAAGCTCCAGCAGGATGCGCCCGTCGGGCCGGCGCTGGAAGCGGACCGGACCCTGACGAACCGACAGGCAGCCCTGCGCGTCGCCCCGCACCAGCGCCGGATCAAGGCCGAGCCGCGACAGAACCTCTTCGGCCAGGGCGTGGTCCCCGGCCACCGGAACCAGCCGCACCGCCGAGAATTCGGCCGGCGGCTCGGCCAGCGCCGGCTCGCGCTGGTAAAGCGCGGCCGGGGCGTGCCAGCGCCAGGCCCAGCATTCCGTCGCGCCGCGCTGCGGCTGGAACCGCCGCTCGGAGAACAGCATGGCCAGCGCCGCCTCGCGCTTGGGCGCGCAGGCGCAGACCACCGGGTTCTGGTCATGCGCCACATCCCAGGCGCCGTCCAGCCAGGCCTGCGCGAAGGACTTGCCCATTTGCCAGTGCTGCCAGAAATTCGCGCCGTAGCGGCCGGAATCCCAGCAACTCGAATCGAAGCCGAACAGCATCCGCAACCCGTGATTGGCCGGGCCCCAACTGCGCAGCGGGCTGTGGCCCGGGCCGACCCGCAGCGACTGGCTGGTGGACCAGAACAGATAGCGCAGCGCACCCGAGCCAAGCCGCATCCGGTCCGAGGTCAGGCAGGCGTCCGTCCCGGCCCAAAGCGCGCCCATCGGCAGGTGAAAGCTGCCGTGCTCGTCCATCCGGCCATGGCCGGCGTGATAGAACACCCGCACCGAATCCATGTCGCGGCCCGGAGCATGTTCCGTCGCCCGCCGGTCATAGATCCAGGATTTCACCGCCGCGTCCCGGCGCCAGAAATCCGGCGTGGCAAAACGATCGACCGCGTCCAGAAAGCCGCCCGCGTCGCGATGCGCGGCATGCAGCGCGCCGGCGGCGCGATAGGTCTCGACGCTGCAGGCGCCATAGAGGCGGCCGCCGGTGCCGTTCCCGCCCTGCCCGGGGGCCTCCTCGGCCGGATCCTGCGGGTCCGGGACAGCCGGGCCCTGCATGGCGCGCGGATCGCGGATCATGCCGAAACGGGGAACGAGATCTTCCATGCCGTGAGCTCCTTGCAGGACACGCGCCGGGGCCCTGGGCACCGGCAAGACGGAGGCGGTAAGCGTCGCGCCTCAAGCTAGGATGGCCGGCGTGAACTGAACGTGAATCTGAGATTAATGAACAAATCGGTCTCGAAACTCCCGGATTTTCCGAAGGATTCTAACGATCCCGGCCTTTCCGGGCAGACGAATCACGTCCTTCAGCCTTCGGCCGCCGGCGGCGCCATGCCAAAGGACAGTTCACGCGCCGCCGCGATCACCGCCTCGGCCATCGCCTCAAGCCGCGCATCCGACATGCGCAATGTCGGCCCCGAGACCGAGATTCCCGCCGCCGCCTCGCCCGCGAAATCGAAGATCGGCGCGGCGATGCAGCGCATGCCGGGGGTGCGCTCCTCGTTGTCCAGCGCATAGCCGCGGGCGCGGATGCGGGCCAGATCGTCCAGCAGCGCCTGCGGGTCGCTCAGCGTCATCGGCGTGAACCGTTCCAGCGCCATCTCGCGGATCATCCGCTTCAGGTCGGCCGGCCGGGCATGGGCCAGGAGCGCCTTGCCGATCCCCGAGGCATGCAGGGCCGAACGCGTGCCGGGCGGAAAGAAGGCGCGGATCGTCTCATGCGTTTCGGCCTGGCTCAAGAACAGCACCGCCTCGCCGTTCAGGATGCCCAGGTTCGCCGTCTCGCCCGTCACCTCCATCAGCCGGCGCAAGAGCGGCCGCGCCCGCTCGACCAGGCCCGAGCGGCGCATGAAGGCCGAGCCGTGGCGGAAGGCGGTCGGCCCGACATGCCAGGCCTGGGTCTGGCTGTCGCTTTCCGCCACGCCGCGCGCCGCCAGCGTCACCAGAACCCGGTGCACGGTCGAGGGCGCCATCTCCAGCCGCTGCGCGATCTCGGTCAGGGTCAGGCCGTTCGACATCGCGATCAGGTCCAGGATGTCCAGCGCCCTGTCCAGCGCCCGGATGCCGCCCGAATCCTCGGCCCCGAACCCGCCGGCGCGGCCCCTCGGACGGCCGCGTTTCCGAATCTGAACCGACATTCAATTTTTCCTTTCGACAACTTCGCGGATTTCTTGAAAGTCCTCATTCCGCTGTGGAAAAGAGCAACCATCTGATTCAACGCCACTTTACGCTATTTTTCCGCGATTGCGAAATATTTTTCAGAAAAATTGCATCGATGGACAGCAAAACGTAGCTTGGTCCACAAGCGCAGGAGGAATTGCCATGACCAGCCAGAACCCGATCTTCATTCCCGGCCCGACCAACATCCCCGAGGAGATGCGCAAGGCCGTCGACATGCCCACCATCGACCACCGCTCGCCGGTGTTCGGGCGCATGCTGCACCCGGCTCTCGAGGGGGTGAAAAAGGTCCTCAAGACCGAAACGGCGCAGGTTTTCCTGTTCCCCTCGACCGGCACCGGCGGCTGGGAAACCGCGATCACCAACACGCTGTCGCCCGGCGACAAGGTGCTGGCGGCGCGCAACGGCATGTTCAGCCATCGCTGGATCGACATGTGCCAGCGCCACGGGCTCGACGTCACCTATGTCGAGACGCCCTGGGGCGAGGGCATCCCGGCCGACCGCTTCGAGGAAATCCTGACCGCCGACAAGGGCCACGAGATCCGCGTCGTGCTGGCCACGCATAACGAGACCGCGACCGGCGTCAAATCCGACATCGCCGCCGTCCGCCGCGCGCTGGACGCGGCCAAGCACCCGGCGCTGCTGTTCGTCGACGGCGTCAGCTCCATCGGCTCGATGGACTTCCGCATGGACGAATGGGGCGTCGACATCGCCGTCACCGGCTCGCAAAAGGGCTTCATGCTGCCGCCGGGCCTGGCCATCGTCGGCTTCTCGCCCAAGGCAATGGAGGCGGTCGAGAGCGCGCGCCTGCCGCGCACCTTCTTCGACATCCGCGACATGGCGACCGGCTATGCCCGCAACGGCTATCCCTACACGCCGCCGGTCGGGCTGATCAACGGGCTGAACCTCAGCTGCGAGCGGCTGCTGGCCGAGGGGCTCGAGAACGTCTTCGCCCGCCATCGCCGCATCGCCGGCGGCGTGCGCGCCGCGGTCGAGGCCTGGGGGCTGAAGCTCTGCGCCGTCCGCCCCGAACTTTACTCGGACAGCGTCAGCGCCATCCGCGTCCCCGAGGGCTTCGACGCCAACCTGATCGTCAGCCATGCGCTGGAGACCTATGACATGGCCTTCGGCACCGGCCTGGGCCAGGTCGCGGGCAAGGTGTTCCGCATCGGCCACCTGGGCAGCCTGACCGACGCCATGGCGCTGTCCGGCATCGCCACGGCCGAAATGGTGATGGCCGATCTGGGCCTGCCGATCCGGCTGGGCTCGGGCGTCGCCGCCGCGCAGGAACATTACCGCCAGACCACCGCCGCCGCGCAGAAGAAAGCCGCCTGAGGATGAAGGACGCCATGTATATCCCGACCTATGAGGACATGCTGGCCGCGCATGAGCGGATCAAGCCGCATATCCGCCGCACGCCGATCCGCAGCTCGGACTATCTGAACGAGTTGACCGGCGCGCAGCTGTTCTTCAAATGCGAGAACTTCCAGGAGCCGGGGGCCTTCAAGGTCCGCGGCGCCACCAACGCGGTCTTCGGCCTGGACGAGGCGCAGGCGGCCAAGGGCGTCGCCACGCATAGCTCGGGCAACCATGCCTCTTGCCTGTCCTACGCAGCGATGCTGCGCGGCATCCCCTGCAACGTGGTCATGCCGCGCACCGCGCCGCAGGCCAAGAAAGACACGGTGCGCCGCTATGGCGGTGTCATCACCGAATGCGAGCCCTCGACCAGCTCGCGCGAGGAGACCTTCGCCAAGGTGCAGGCCGAGACCGGCGGCGATTTCGTCCATCCCTATAACGATCCGCGCGTGATCGCCGGCCAGGGCACCTGCGCCAAGGAACTGATGGAACAGGTGGACGGGCTGGAAGCGGTCGTGGCCCCCATCGGCGGCGGCGGCATGATCTCGGGCACCTGCCTGACGCTTGCGACGCTGGCGCCCGAGGTCAAGGTGATCGCGGCCGAGCCCGAGCAGGCCGACGACGCCTATCGCAGCTTCAAGGCCGGCCACATCATCGCCGACGACGCGCCCAAGACCATCGCCGACGGGCTCCTGGTGCCGCTGAAGGATCTGACCTGGCATTTCGTCAAGAACCACGTCAGCGAAATCTACACCGCCTCGGATGCCGAGATCGTCGATGCGATGAAGCTGATCTGGAAGCATCTGCGCATCGTGATGGAGCCTTCCAGCGCCGTGCCGCTGGCCACCATCCTGAAGAACCCCGAAGCCTTCGCCGGCAAGCGTGTCGGCATCATCGTCACCGGCGGCAATGTCGATCTCGACAAGCTGCCGTGGAACTGAACCCGAATTGAGGAGAGTGCCATGAACGCGAAAACGGATTTCTCCGGCTACGAGGTCGGCTACGACATTCCCGCCCTGCCCGGCATGGACGAAAGCGAGATCCAGACGCCCTGCCTGATCCTCGACCTGGACGCGCTGGAGCGCAACGTCAGGAAGATGGGCGACTATGCCAAGGCCCACGGCATGCGCCACCGCAGCCACGGCAAGATGCACAAGTCGGTGGACGTGCAGAAGCTGCAGGAGTCGCTGGGCGGCGCCGTCGGCGTCTGCTGCCAGAAGGTCAGCGAGGCCGAGGTCTTTGCCCGCGGCGGCATCAAGGACGTGCTGGTCACCAACGAGGTGCGCGAGCCGGCCAAGATCGACCGCCTGGCCCGGCTGCCCAAGCTGGGCGCCACGGTGACGGTCTGCGTCGATGACCTGGCCAATATCGCCGACCTCTCGGCCGCCGCGCAGCGCCACGGCACCGAGCTCGGCATCTTCGTCGAGATCGATTGCGGCGCCGGCCGCTGCGGCGTGACCACCAAGGAAGCCGTGGTCGAGATCGCCAAGGCCGCCGATGCCGCCCCGAACCTGACCTTCAAGGGCATCCAGGCCTATCAGGGCGCCATGCAGCACATGGACAGCTTCGAGGACCGCAAGGCCAAGCTGGACGCCGCCATCGCCCAGGTGAAGGAAGCCGTCGACGCGCTGGAGGCCGAGGGGCTCAAGCCCGAATTCGTCTCGGGCGGCGGTACGGGGTCCTATTATTTCGAAAGCAATTCGGGCGTTTACAACGAATTGCAATGCGGCAGCTACGCCTTCATGGATGCCGATTATGGCCGCATCCACGATGCCGAGGGCAAGCGCATCGACCAGGGCGAATGGGAGAACGCGCTGTTCATCCTGACCTCGGTGATGAGCCACGCCAAGCCGCATCTGGCGGTGGTCGATGCCGGCCTCAAGGCGCAGTCGGTCGATAGCGGCCTGCCCTTCGTCTATGGCCGCGACGACGTGAAATACATCAAGTGCAGCGACGAGCACGGCGTGGTCGAGGACAAGGACGGCGTCCTGAAGGTCAACGACAAGCTGCGGCTGGTGCCGGGCCATTGCGACCCGACCTGCAACGTCCATGACTGGTATGTCGGCGTGCGGAACGGCAAGGTCGAGACGGTCTGGCCGGTCTCGGCGCGCGGGAAGGGCTACTGATGCTCGTCGTCGCCGAAAAGGAAATCGCGGGTCTGATGACCCCCGAGGCGGCCTTCGAGGCCATCGAGGCGGTCTTCGCCTCGATGGCCCGGCGCAAGGCCTACAACTTTCCCGTGGTGCGCGAGGCCATCGGCCATGAGGACGCGCTCTACGGCTTCAAGGGCGGCTTCGACGCCTCGGCCCTGACGCTGGGGCTGAAGGCCGGCGGCTACTGGCCGAACAACCAGAAGCACAACCTGATCAACCACCAGTCCACCGTGTTCCTGTTCGACCCGGATACCGGCCGGGTCTCGGCGGCGGTGGGCGGCAACCTGCTGACGGCGCTGCGCACGGCGGCGGCCTCGGCCGTGTCGATCAAGTATCTGGCGCCCAAGGGCGCCAAGGTGCTGGGCATGATCGGCGCCGGCCACCAGTCCGCCTTCCAGATGCGGGCGGCGGCCAATGTGCACCGGTTCGAGAAGGTCATCGGCTGGAACCCGCATCCCGAGATGCTGTCGCGCCTTGCCGATACCGCGGCCGAGCTGGGCCTGCCCTTCGAGGCGGTCGAGCTGGACCGGCTCGGCACCGAGGCCGATGTGATCATCTCGATCACCTCGTCCTTCTCGCCCCTCTTGATGGATCAGCACGTCAAGGGCCCGACGCATGTCGCGGCCATGGGCACCGACACCAAGGGCAAGCAGGAGCTGGACCCGGCGCTGGTCGCGCGCGCCCGGGTCTTCACCGACGAGGTCGCGCAGTCGGTCAGCATCGGCGAATGCCAGCACGCCATCGCCTCGGGCCTGATCCGCGAGGATCAGATCGGCGAGATCGGCGCCGTGGTGGCGGGCGACAACCCGGGCCGCGGGGATGCCGAGGTCACGATCTTCGACGGCACCGGCGTCGGGTTGCAGGACCTCGCGGTGGCCAAGGCGGTCGTCGAACTGGCGAAACACAAGGGGGTGGCGCAAGAGGTCGAAATCTGACCCGTGCCGCTCGCGTCCTGAACAAGGGAGGATAAGGACGTATGCAAGCAGTTGAAACCAATCCTGGGTTCGACCCGGTCGAGGAGCGCATCGCCGCCCCTCGGCTGCTGGCCCTGGGCTTCCAGCACGTGCTGGTCATGTATGCCGGCGCCATCGCGGTGCCGCTGATCGTCGGCCGCGCCCTGCAGCTTTCGCCGCAGGACGTGGCCTTTCTGATTTCCGCCGACCTGTTCGTCTGCGGGATCGTCACCATCATCCAAAGCTTCGGCGCCACGCAATGGTTCGGCATCAAGCTGCCGGTGATGATGGGCGTGACCTTCGCCGCCGTCGGCCCCATGGTCGCCATCGCCTCGTCCAACCCCGGTCAGGAAGGCGCGCGGATGATGTTCGGCGCCATCATGGCGGCGGGCCTCATCTCGATCTTCTTCGCTCCGCTGGTCAGCCGGCTCTTGCGCTTCTTTCCCAGCGTCGTCACCGGCACGGTGATCCTGGTGATCGGCGTCAGCCTGATGCCGGTGGGCATCAACTGGATCTTCGGCCTGCCGGCCGGCCCCACGGCGCCGCAGCTGGTCGATCCCGCCGCCCAGGCCTGGCTGGAGGCCGCCCGCGCCACCGGCGACGTCCCGGAAAGCGTCAAGCTGATGCCGACCGTGCCCAACCCGGAATACGCCTCGCTGTCGCGCATCCTGATCGGCATCACCGTGCTGGCGGCGATCCTGGTGATCGCGCGCTACGCCCGGGGCTTCGTCGCCAATATCGCGGTGCTGCTCGGCATCGTCATCGGCGGGCTGCTGGCGGCGGTCATGGGCATGATGCATTTCGACGGCATCGCCGAGGCCGCCTGGTTCGCGCCGATCAAGCCCCTGCATTTCGGCATGCCGATCTTTGACCCGGTGATGATCCTGACCATGCTGCTGGTCATGTTCGTGACCATGATCGAATCGACCGGCATGTTCCTGGCGCTTTCCGACATCTGCGGCCGCAGGATGACGTCCAAGGCGCTGTCGGCCGGGCTGCGCGTGGACGGGCTGGGCACCGCGATCGGCGGGCTGTTCAACACCTTCCCCTATACCTCCTTCAGCCAGAACGTCGGTCTGGTGGGCGTGACCGGCGTGCGCTCGCGCTTCGTCTGCGTGGCGGGCGGCGCGATCATGATCGTGCTGGGCCTGATCCCCAAGATGGGCGCGCTGGTCGAATCGCTGCCGACCACGGTGCTGGGCGGCGCGGGGCTGGTGATGTTCGGCATGGTCGCCGCGACCGGCATCCGCATCCTCTCGACGGTGGACTTCAAGGGCAACAAGCACAACCTGTTCATTGTCGCCGTCTCGCTGGGCCTCGGCATGGTCCCGATGATCGCGCCCGACTTCAACCAGTGGCTGCCGCATTCGCTGCACACGCTGATCCATTCCGGCATCCTGCTGGCCGCCGTGGCCGCCGTGCTGCTGAACTGGTTCTTCAACGGCGCCCCGCATGCCAGCGACGAGGAAATCGCCGCCGCAGCCCACGCCGCCGAGGCGCATTGATGACGAAACGCCTGCTCATCAGGGGCGCCGAAGTGGTGGTCACCATGGACGGCGCCCGGCGCGAGATCGCAGGCGGGGACATCCTGATCGACGGCGGGGTCATCTCCGCCGTCGGCCCGGGTCTTTCCGCCGAAGGCGCCGAGATCGTCGAGGCCGGGGGCTGCGTCGTCACCCCCGGCTTCGTCAACACCCATCACCACCTGTTCCAGACCCTGACCCGCGCCGTGCCTGCCGCGCAGGATGCGGCGCTGTTCGGCTGGCTGCGCACCCTCTATCCGATCTGGGGCCGCATGGGCCCCGAGGATATCCGGCTGTCCACCCGGATCGGCCTGGCCGAACTGGCGCTCTCGGGCTGCACCTGTTCCTCGGACCACCTCTACCTGTTCCCGAACGGCGCCCGGCTCGACGACAGCATCGAGGCCGCCTCGGAAATCGGCATCCGCTTCACCGCCACCCGCGGCGCCATGTCGATCGGCGAGTCCAAGGGCGGCCTGCCCCCCGACGCGCTGGTCGAGGACGAGGCCGCGATCCTGAAGGACAGCGAGCGCCTGGTCGCGGCCTTCCACGATCCGAATCCCGGCGCCATGGTGCAGGTGGGCCTCGCCCCCTGCTCGCCCTTCTCGGTCAGCCGGGAACTCATGCGCGACGCCGCCATCCTCGCCCGCGAGAAAGGCGTGCGGCTGCACACCCATCTGGCGGAAAACGACGAGGACATCGCCTATTCGCTGGAAAACTTCGGCATGCTGCCCGGCGACTATGCCGAAAGCCTGGGCTGGACCGGCGACGATGTCTGGCACGCGCATTGCGTGAAGCTGTCGGAGAAGGAAATCGACCTCTTCGCCCGCACCGGCACCGGGGTCGCGCATTGCCCCTGTTCGAACGCGCGCCTCGCCTCGGGCATCGCCCCGGTGCGCCGGATGCGCGACGCGGGCGTGCCGGTCGGCCTCGGCGTCGACGGCTCGGCCAGCAACGATTGCAGCCATCTGGGACTCGAGGCGCGGCAGGCCATGCTGGTCGCCCGCCTCAAGGACGGCCCCGCCGCCCTCGGCGCCCGCGAGGCGCTGGAGATCGCCACGCTCGGCGGCGCCCGGGTGCTGGGCCGCAGCGATATCGGCGCGCTGGAACCCGGAAAACGCGCCGATCTGGTGCTCTGGGACGTCTCGGAACTGCCGGCCGCCGGCCAATGGGACCCGGTGGCCGCGCTGGTCTTCTGCGCCCCGATCCGCCCGCGCGCGGTCTATGTCGAGGGCCGCGCCGTGGTGCAGGATCACCACCTGCTGACCGCAGACCCGAATCGCCTGAACGAACAGGCCCGCGCCGCCATCGCCCGGCTCGCGGATTGACAAGGAAAGGACGAAAATGCCCGGTTATCTCACCACCCATGTGCTCGACACCGCCAACGGCACGCCCGCGCAGGGCATGCGGATCGAACTCTACCGCCTCGACCCCGAGCGCCGGCTGATCGCCGAGACCGTCACCAACCACGACGGCCGCACCGACAGGCACATCCTGCCCGAGGCGGAATTCCAGACCGGCGAATACGAACTGGTCTTCCATGTCGGCGCCTGGCTCGACGCCCAGGGACATCAGGCGGCCAAGCCCCGCTTCCTCGACCAGGTGCCCTTGCGCTTCGGCATGTCGGAACAGGACCATTACCATGTGCCGCTGCTGATCTCGCCCTACGGCTTCTCGACCTATCGCGGCAGCTGAGCCGCCGGCGCTTTCTCGGTTTTCCAAATACCCTGGGGGTGAAAGGCCCGGCACGGGCCTGAGGGGGCAAAGCCCCCTCTTTTTCGTTTCCGCAGGGCCCGGCAAAAGATTTTCAACGCATCGTTAAGACAGCAAGGGGAAATGCGTGAATACTCGCAACCCCGCGAAGCGGCTAGTCTTTCCCCAGCTAGACAGGAGACAGAACATGTCCGATTTCGCCGTCATGTGGGATTGGCTCGCCTTTG
The DNA here is from genome assembly GCF_000513975.1 of Paracoccus sp. J55. Taxonomy (NCBI): domain Bacteria; kingdom Pseudomonadati; phylum Pseudomonadota; class Alphaproteobacteria; order Rhodobacterales; family Paracoccaceae; genus Paracoccus; species Paracoccus sp. J55. The sequence goes on along the minus strand of NZ_AZVA01000005.1, from coordinate 83,631 downwards.
CCATCCGCTGGACGCATGTCGTCACCGCCATCTGCTGGATCGGCTCGTCCTTCTATTTCGTCGCCCTCGACCTGGGGTTGCGCAAGGTGCCCGGCCTGCCGCCCGGCGCGCATGGCGAGGAATGGCAGGTCCATGGCGGCGGCTTCTACCACATCCAGAAATACCTGGTCGCGCCCGAACGGATGCCCGAGCATCTGATCTGGTTCAAATGGGAAAGCTACATGACCTGGATCTCGGGGGCGGCGCTCCTGATGGTCACCTATTGGGTCGGCTCCGAGCTGTTCCTGATCGACCCCGCCAAGATGGATCTGGCGCCCTGGCAGGCCATCCTGATCTCGGCCGGCTCGCTGTCCATCGGCTGGCTCATCTATACCAACCTGTGCAAGTCGAAGCTGGGCGAGACCCCGACCCTGCTGATGCTGATCCTGTTCGCGCTGCTCATGGTCATGGGCTGGGCCTATAACCAGGTCTTCACCGGCCGCGCGGTCATGCTGCATCTGGGCGCCTTCACGGCGACGATCATGACGGCGAACGTGTTCTTCGTCATCATGCCGAACCAGCGCATCGTCGTCGCCGACCTCAAGGCCGGGCGTCCCGCCGATCCGAAATACGGCAAGATCGCCAAGCTGCGCTCGACGCATAACAACTACCTGACCCTGCCGGTCGTCTTCCTGATGCTGTCGAACCACTATCCGCTGTCCTTCGCCACGGAATACAACTGGGTGATCGCGGGGCTGGTCTTCCTGATGGGCGTGACCATCCGGCATTTCTTCAACACCATGCATGCCGGCGGCGGCATGAAGTGGTGGACCTGGGCGGTGACCACCATCCTGTTCATCGTCGTCATGTGGCTCTCGACCGCGCCGATGTTCCGCCAGACGCTGGAGGAATCCGAGGCCCGAGTCCTGACGCCCACGCAGCAGGCCATGGTCGATGCGCCCGGCTGGGACGAGGCCTATGCAGCGGTCATGGGCCGCTGCAGCATGTGCCACGCCCGCGAGCCGGGCTACGAGGGCATCCATACCGCACCCAAGGGCGTCCTGCTGGAGACCCCCGACGACATCACCCGCGCCGCGCGCGAGATCTATATCCAGGCCGGCGTGACCGATGCCATGCCGCCCGCCAATGTCAGCTTCATGGAGCCGCAGGAACGCCAGGCGATCATCGACTGGTATCGTGGCCTGCCCAGGGCCTTTGCGCTGAACTGACCGGCCGTCGCCGCGGGGTTTGCCCATGCCCCGCCGATCGGCTAATACGCTTCTCCGCCGAACCCGGGGAGAAGAGCATGGACAGCAGCAACGGCTGGGAGGCTTCCGCCGAGGCCTGGATCGCCGACATGGGCGAGACCGGCGATTTCTCGCGCCGCCATGTGCTCGACGCGCCGATGCTGGCCCGCATCCGCGGCCGCGGCTTCCGCAACGCGCTGGACGTGGGCTGCGGCGAGGGACGCTTCTGCCGGATGCTCGGCACCGAGGGCATCGCGGCGACCGGCATCGACCCGACCCCCAAGCTGATCGAGACCGCGCGCAGCCGCGACCGCGCCGGCACCTATCTGCAGGCCCGGGCCGAGGCCCTGCCCCTGCCCGATGCCGGATTCGACCTGGTGGTCAGCTACCTGACGCTCATCGACATCGACGACATCCGCGCCGCCATCGCCGAGATGGTGCGCGTCCTGCGTCCGGGCGGCAGCCTGCTGATCGCCAACCTGAACTCCTTCAGCACGGCGGGCGGCTGGAACGGCGATCCCGGCTCGGGCTACCTGATCGACAATTACCTCGAGGAACGCGCGGAATGGGTCAGCTGGCGCGGCATCCTGATCCGCAACTGGCACCGGCCTTTCCATGCCTATATGCAGGTGCTGCTGGCGCAGGGGCTGCGGCTGGTGCATTTCGACGAGCCCGCCCCGCAGGGCGGCGAGCCGCAGCAGGTGGCGCGCTATCGCCGCGCCCCCTATCTGCACGTCATGGAATGGCAGCGGGACGAGGCGGTCAGGCGAACAGACCCCGCACCTCCCGCGCGATGAAATCGGCGAACAGCCGCACCTTCGGGTCCTGCAGGCGGCGATGCGGCGTCAGCACGCCGAATTGCGAGGGAATCGGCGGGTAGTCCGGCAGCACCTCGACCAGCTGCCCCGCGGCCAGATGCTCGGCCACCTCGTAGCGGGGGCGATTGACGATCCCCCTGCCCCCCAGCGCCCAGTTGCTCAGCACGTCGCCGTCGTCGGCGTCGAACTTGCCGTTCACCAGCAGCTTCTGCGGCCCCTCGGGGGTCTGCAGGACCCAGTAATATTCCGGGCTGCGCGGATAGCGCAGCAGCAGGCAGTTATGCGCGGTCAGGTCCTCGGGGCGCTCGGGGCGGCCATGCGCCTCCAGATAGGCCGGGGTCGCCACCAGCACCCGCCGGCATTCCGCGATCCGCCGCCATTTCAGCGCCGAATCCTGCGGCTCGCCCAGGAAGAAGGCCAGGTCGATCCCGTCGGCGATGATGTCCACGTTGCGGTCCGACAGCCGCAGCCGCACCTCGACGCCGGGATATTCGTCGCAGAATTTCGGCACAAGGGGCGCGATCAGCCGCCGCCCCAGGCCCAGGGGCGCCGTCACCCGCAAGGCGCCATGCGGCATGCCGGAAAAGCCCGAGACCACCGCCTCGGCCTCGTCCAGCGTCTCGATCACCCGCCGGGCATTGTCATAGAAGGCCCGCCCCACCTCGGTCGGCACCAGCTTGCGCGTGGTGCGGTTCAGAAGCCGCACCCCGTAGCGCGTCTCCAGGTCCTTGATGCGGTTCGAGGCCACCGCCGGCGACATGCGCAGGTCGCGCCCGCCGGCGGTGATCGAGCCCAGTTCGACCACCCGGACGAAGACCCGCAGACTTTCAAGATATGGCATGGCTTCAACCCGCCTCTTTCAAGGAATCGCTGAAAGTCTTATGCTCAATCCGAGATTTCGCAAAGAGCAATTCGCATCTAGGCTTTTCCCATACCCAGCCATCCCGAGCGAGGACCGAATGGGCCACGAATTGCGCTTTCTTCTGAACAATACCGAGATCCGCCTGACCGAGGCGGGCTCGCGCGACACGCTGCTGGACTTCCTGCGGCTGAACCGCCGCCTGACCGGCACCAAGGAGGGCTGCGCCGAAGGCGATTGCGGCGCCTGCACCGTTCTGGTCGGCCGGCTGCATGAAGGCCGGCTGCATTACGAGCCGATCAACGCCTGCATCCGCTTCCTGGCCTCGTGCCACGGCTGCCATGTCGTCACCGTCGAGCATCTGCGCGGCGCCGATGGCGGGCTGCACCCGGTCCAGGCCGCCATGGTCGAGCATCACGGCAGCCAATGCGGCTTCTGCACGCCGGGCTTCGTCATGGCGCTTTACGGGCTGTGGATGCAGAACCCGCGCCCGGACATGCTGGCGATCGAGACGGCGCTGCAGGGCAACCTGTGCCGCTGCACCGGCTACGAGCCGATCGTGAAGGCCGCCTTCGCCGCCTCGGAAGCCGGCGGGCAGCACATGGACGCGCTGACCGTCGAGCGCGACCGCGTCACCGCCGCCCTGCAAGCCATCCCGGCCGAGCGGGTCGAGGTCTCGCGCGGCGAGGACCGCGCCATCCTGCCGGCCGATGCCGCCGACCTTGCGCAGGTGCTGGCCGAGAATCCCAAGGCGACCATCGTCGCGGGCGCCACGGACGTGGGCCTGTGGGTGACGAAATTCCTGCGCGACATCTCTCCGGCCGTGTTCATCGGCCATCTGCAGGACCTCAAGCGGATCGAACTCGCGGACGGCCGGATCACCATCGGCGCCGGCGTGACCTATACCGAGTTCGAGCCCTTCCTGCGCGAACATTTCCCCGAGGCGGTGGATTACTGGCTGCGCATCGGCGGCTGGCAGGTCAGGAACGCCGGCACCATCGGCGGCAATGTCGCCAACGGCTCGCCCATCGGCGAGACGCCGCCCCTGCTGATCGCGCTGGGGGCCACGCTGCGGCTGCGCAGCGCCGAGGGGACGCGGGAATTGCCCATCGAGGATTACTTCATCGAATACGGCAAGCAGGACCGCCGCCCCGGCGAATTCGTCGAGGCGATCACCGTGCCGCTGAAGGGCGAGGCGAAGATCGCCGCCTACAAGGTCAGCAAGCGCCATCACGCCGACATCACCGCCTCGGCCGCCGCCTTCCGGGTGGAAACCGACGGCGCCACGATCATCGACGCCCGCGTCGCCTTCGGCGGCATGGCCGCGACGCCGAAACGCGCCACCCAGGCCGAGGCGGCGCTGAAGGGCCAGCCCTTCACCGCCGAGACCTTCGAGGCCGCCGCGCGTGCGGTCGCAAACGACTTCCAGCCGCTCAGCGACTGGCGGGCCAGCAAGGAATATCGCCAGCAACTCGCCGCCAACTTCTTCCGCCGCTTCTGGCTTGAACAGCAGGGCGCAGACCACCGCCTGAGGAGGGTCGAATGAAACAGGACGTTTTCGTCAAGGGCGCCGCCCATACCCCCATCATCCACGACTCGGCCGTGAAACATGTCACCGGCCAGGCCGATTACACCGACGACCTGCTGGAGCCGGTCGGCACGCTGCACGCCTCTCTGGGCCTTTCCACCGTCGCGCATGGCCGCATCGTCTCGATGGATCTCGACGCGGTGCGCAAGGCCCCCGGCGTGCATCTGGTGCTGACCGCCGCGGACATTCCCGGCCATAACGACATCTCGCCCACCGGGCTGCACGACGAGCCGCTGCTGGCCGAGGACGAGGTGCAGTTCCATGGCCAGCCGATCTTCGCCGTGGTGGCCGAGACCCGCGACCAGGCCCGCCGCGCCTGCCAGCTGGCCCGCGTGGAATACGAGGAACTGCCCTTCGCCATCGACGCCATCTCGGCCCGCGACGCCGGGCTGGGCTATGTGACCAAGCCGCTGAAGCTCAAGCGCGGCGACATGGCCGAAATGGACCGCGCGCCCCGGCGCATGTCCGGCCGGCTGACGGTCGGCGGGCAGGAACATTTCTACCTGGAAAGCCAGATCGCCTTCTCGATCCCCGGCGAAGACGACGAGGTCGTGGTCAACATCTCGACCCAGCATCCCAGCGAGGTGCAGCACATGGTCGCCCATGTGCTGGGCGTGCCCTCGAACGCCGTGGTCGTGAACGTGCGCCGCATGGGCGGCGGCTTCGGCGGCAAGGAATCGCAGATGAACCCCTTCGCCTGCATCTCGGCGCTGGCTGCCAAGAAGCTCAAGCGCGCCGTCAAGCTGCGCCCCGACCGCGACGACGATTTCTCGATCACCGGCAAGCGCCACGATTTCGTCATCGACTACGAGGTGGGCTATGACGAGACCGGCAAGATCCACGCCGTCGATGCCGATTTCTATGCCCGCTGCGGCTTTTCCTCGGACCTCTCCGGGCCGGTGACCGACCGGGCGCTGTTCCATGCCGACAACGCCTATTACTACCCGGCGGTCGAGCTGCGCAGCCATCCGATGAAGACCAACACCTGCTCGAACACCGCCTTCCGCGGCTTCGGCGGCCCGCAGGGCGTGGTCATGGCCGAGCGCATCGTCGAGGACATCGCCTATCAGCTCGGCCGCGACCCGCTGGAGATCCGCAAGCTGAACCTCTACGAGAACGGCCAGCTCACCCCCTATCACCAGGAGGTCGAGGACCAGATCCTGCCGCGCATCTTCGAGGAGCTGGAGGCCAGCAGCGACTATCACGCCCGCCGCCAGGCGGTGCTGGACTGGAACGCGCGCGCCGAAAGCGAGGGCGGCGCGATCCGCAAGGGGATCGCCCTGACCCCGGTCAAGTTCGGCATCAGCTTCACCGCGACCTGGTACAACCAGGCCGGCGCGCTCATCCACATCTATTCCGACGGCTCGATCCACCTGAACCACGGCGGCACCGAGATGGGCCAGGGCCTGAACACCAAGGTCGCGCAGGTGGTGGCCGAGGCGCTGGGGGTCAGCATCGACCGCATCAGGATCACCAAGACCACGACCGAGAAGGTGCCGAACACCTCGGCCACCGCGGCCTCGTCGGGCTCGGACCTGAACGGCATGGCGGCGCTGGACGCCTGCCGGCAATTGATCGAGCGGCTGACCGCCTTCGCCGCCGAGGCCAGGGGCGTGCCGCCCGAACTGGTCAGCATCGGCGAGACGGTGCAGATCGGCAACGAGGAAATGCCCTTCGAGGATTTCATCAACACCGCCTATCTGGCGCGGATCCAGCTGTCGGCCGCGGGCTTCTACAAGACCCCCAAGATCCACTGGAACCGCGACACCGGGCAGGGCCGGCCCTTCTATTACTTCGCCTATGGCGCCGCCTGTTCCGAGGTCTCGGTCGATACGCTGACCGGCGAATATGTCATCGAGCGCGCCGACGTGCTGCATGACGTGGGCCGCAGCCTGAACCCGGCGCTGGACAAGGGCCAGGTCGAGGGCGCCTTCGTGCAGGGCACCGGCTGGCTGACCAGCGAGGAACTCTGGTGGGACCAGAAGGGCCGGCTGCGCACCCACGCCCCCTCGACCTACAAGATCCCGCTGGCCTCGGACCGGCCCAAGGTCTTCAACGTCGCATTGGCCGACTGGTCGGTGAACCGCGAGGCGACGATCAAGCGGTCGAAAGCGGTGGGCGAGCCGCCCTTCATGCTGGGCATCTCGGTCTTCCAGGCGCTGAACATGGCGGTGGCGAGCTTCAACGGCTACCGCGAAAACCCGCGCATCGACGCGCCCGCCACCCCCGAGCGCGTGCTGATGGCCATCGAGCGGCTGCGGCCATGATCCGGGTCGAGATCACCCGCACGCGCGGCTCCTCGCCGCGCGAGAAAGGGGCGGCGATGTTCGTCACCCCCGAGGGACTGACCGGCACCATCGGCGGCGGCCAGCTGGAATATATGGCCATCGACCGCGCCCGGCAGATGCTGGCGCGCGGCGAGACCGCCGCCCGCATGGACGTGCCCCTGGGCCCCGAGATCGGCCAATGCTGCGGCGGAAGGGTCGAGCTTGCCCTGACCCGCGTGGCCGAAGCCCCGGCCGGCCCCGAGCATCCGCAGGTGCTGATCTTCGGCGCCGGCCATGTCGGCCGGGCGCTTGCCAAGGCCCTGGCGCTCCTGCCGCTGCGCCCGGTCCTGATCGACCAGCGCGCAAGCGAACTGGCGCAAGCGACCGGCGAGACCCGCCTGACCCCCCTGCCCGAGGCCGAGATCCGCAACGCGCCCTTCGGCACCAGCCACATCATCGTCACCCATGACCACGCGCTGGACTTCCTGCTGGCGGCCGAGGCGCTGCGCCGCCTGGACGCGCCCTATATCGGCATGATCGGCAGCCGGACAAAACTGGCGCAGTTCCGCCGCTTCGCCCGCGCCCAGGGGCTCGACACCGACCGGCTGACCTGCCCCATCGGCGCCGGCTGGTCGCGCGACAAGCGCCCCGAGGTCATCGCCGCCTTCACCGCCGCCGAGATCATCGGCCGCCTGACCGAAACCGTTTCACCGTTTGAAAAATACTCATGCGACAGCTGATCCGGGGGCGCACGCTCTCCTTCCACGCCGACCCCGCCGAGGTCGAGAACGCCTTCACCTATCACGAGGACGGCGCCGTCATCACCGAGAACGGCAAGATCGCGGCCATCGGCGACTATGCCAGCCTGCGCGACCCCGCCCTGCCGGAGATCGACCACCTGCCGCACCTGATCCTGCCCGGCTTCATCGACACCCATATCCATTTCCCGCAGGTGCAGGTGATCGCCAGCTGGGGGGCGCAGCTGCTCGACTGGCTCAACACCTATACCTTCCCCGAGGAATCGCGCTTCGCCCAGCAGGGCCATGCGCCGCTGATGGCCGAGAAGTTCCTCGACCTGCTGCTTTCGCACGGCACCACCACCGCCGTCGCCTTCTGCTCGGTGCATCCGCAATCGGCCGAGGCGCTGTTCCAGGCCGCCGAGGCGCGGGGCATGGCGATGGTCGCCGGCAAGGTGATGATGGACCGCAATGCCCCCGAGGCGGTTCTGGACACCCCGCAACAGGGCTATGACGACAGCAAGCGGCTGATCGAAACATGGCACGGCCGCGGCCGCCTGCGCTATGCCATCACCCCGCGCTTCGCCATCACCTCGACGCCCGAGCAGATGGAGATGACCGGGCAGCTGGTGCGCGAACATCCCGATTGCCATATCCAGACGCATCTGTCCGAGAACAAGGACGAGATCGCCTTCACCCTCAGCCTCTATCCGCAGGCGCGCGACTATCTCGACATCTACGAGACCTATGGGTTGCTTTCGGATAAGCTGCTGCTCGGCCATTCCATCCACCTGGAACCGCGCGAGATCGCCCGCATGGCCGAGACCGGTTCGCGCGCGGTGTTCTGCCCGACCTCGAACCTGTTCCTGGGCTCGGGCCTTTTCGACGAGGCGGGCCTGCGCGCCGCGGGCGTAGTCAGCGGCATCGCCACCGATGTCGGCGGCGGCACCAGCTACTCGATGCTGCAGACCCTGAACGAGGGCTACAAGATCCTGCAGCTGCGCGGCCAGAAGCTGCATCCCTATGCCGCCTTCCACTGGGTGACACGCGGCAATGCCTTGGCGCTCGGCATGGCCGACCGCATCGGCACGCTCGACCCCGGCAGCGATGCCGACCTGGTGGTGCTCGACAGCCGCGCCACGCCTGCGATGGCGCTGCGCATGGACCGGGCCGAGACCCTGGCCGAAGAGCTTTTCATCCTGCAGATCCTCGGCGACGACCGCGCCATCGCCCAGACCTATGTTGCCGGAAAACCGATGCTCGGGTGAGGTGGGGACTAAGGGTGCCAAAGAAAGGATAAGCATGCGCAAGCGAAAGCAATCGTGTGCGCAAGGCCGTCAAGCGGATTTTCTCCGGCGGGCTGATTTGCACCAGCAGATCGGCCACTTCGCTGCGATCGTAGATGCGCGCGCTGCGGCCCGCCGGGACGATTCCGCGCGCATCAAGGGAAACCGGCAAAGACCCCATATTCCAATGAATCAATGACTTAGAGATACTGTCACCTCCTGGTGGACTGGCCGATGGTCACCACGCGTTCGGGCGCGTCGTCGAACACGAGGGTCTGGCCGCAATTCCCGATGGAAAGCGGATAATCGGTCGCCGGCGCCATGCCCGCCGCAAGACCGCAGATCGCAACAGCGCCGAAACGGCTTCTGAGGGCCATTCTCTGTCTCCGATGAGGGGAAAAACGCTCACCGGCAGCGCGGCCCTGGAAAAGGGCACGCCTCAGCAGCAATATTGCAGGGAAAACTCAGACGTCTGGCGCGCGTGCCGCATCGCGCGCTATAGAGACAGGGGAAAGGGTTTTCGGTGAGCAGAATCGCGCCATCATCTGCACGCGTTCGTCCGGCTTGCGGCCGGGTGCTGGCGCTGCTCATGGTGTTGCCCTTCGTGCTGCTGTCGCTGATGGCGCAAGGCACGATGGTCGCGGCCGGGCCGACGCCGCAAAGCTTCATGGTGGTGCTTTGCGCCGATCACCTGCCGGTCGAGATGGTGCTGGACGATGACGGCAGCGTCATCACGGCCGATGAATACCGCGCCCGGCAGGATGCGCCCATCCCCAAGACGCCGAAGCCGCCCTGCGACTGGTCGGCCCACGCCCAGCCGGTTCTGGAGACGGCGCCCACGGTGCAATCGGCCAAGCCGGATGCACCCCGTCCCGCCGAACCGGCACCCGCCCATGACTTGCGCATCCTGCGCGCGCAGGTGCTGGCGCCCTCGGCCCGGGGGCCGCCCGCCGTCTGATCCTCGCCATCGCCCACTGGGGGCGGTGAACGCAGTTTCAGACACGAGATAGAACCATGAAATCCAGAATTCTGGCCGCCCCGATGCTGGGCGCGCTTTTCCTTGGCTTCCTTGCCGCCTCGGCCTCGGCCGATCCCGTAACGCATGGAGATCTGCTGCTTTCGGACGGCTATGTCCGCGCCATGCCGCCCAATGCGCCGGTGGCAGGCGGCTATGTCACCATCGCCAACAACGGCAGCCAGGACGACCGCCTGGTCGCGGCCCGTTCGCCGCGGGCGGGCGCGGTGCAGATCCACGAGATGACCATGAACGGCGACGTGATGAAGATGCGCGAACTGCCCGATGGCCTGCCGGTCCCGGCGGGCGGCTCGGTCGAGCTGAAGCCCGGCGGCTATCACCTGATGTTCATGCAGGTCGCGGAACCCTTTGCCGAGGGCGAGACCGTCGAGGCGACGCTGGTCTTCGAGAAGGCGGGCGAAATCGCCCTGCCGTTCGCGGTGCGCGCCATGAATGCCGCGCCCGCAGGCCACCAGGGCCACGCCTCGGATCATTCGGGCCATTGAGCGCCCGCTCCCAGCCAATATCGGCCCTGCCTCGGCGGGCCGCCGCATGTGCGAGGACTCCATGTCTGCAATTCCCGATACCGCTCGCCAGGGTGTGGGCGATCTCTATCGCGCCGTCTGGCGCTGGCATTTCTACGCCGGGCTGCTGGTGCTGCCCTTCATGATCACGCTGTCGATCACCGGCGCGATGTATGTCTTCCGCGACGAGATCGATAACTGGTATCACGCCGACCTCAAGCGCGTGCAGGTGCAGGACAGCCAGAGGCTGGCACCGACCGCGCAGGTCGCCTCGGCCCTGGATGCGGTTCCGGGCACGGCGGTCAAATACACCGACCCGGCCGACCCCGGCGCCTCGACCGAGGTCACCGTCAGCACGGATCGCGGCAGGATGGCGGTCTATGTGAACCCCTATAACGGCCTGGTGCTGGGGGCGATGCCGGACCGCACGACCCTGATGTGGACGGTCCGCACGCTGCACAGCTTCAAGTATTTCGGCACCTGGACGCGCTATCTCATCGAGATCGCGGCGGGCTGGTCGATCCTGCTGGTCGGCACCGGCATCTGGCTGTGGTGGCCGCGCGGGCAACAGGGCGGCATCGTCTCGGTCCGGGGCCGGCCGCAGCGGCGGGTATTCTGGCGCGACCTGCATGCGGTGACGGGGCTGTTCGTGGGCTTCTTCATCGTCTTCCTGGCCGTCACGGGCATGCCTTGGTCGGGGGTCTGGGGCGGCAAGGTGAACGAATGGGCCAACGGCAATAATTTCGGCTATCCGAACGGAGTGCGGATGAACGTGCCGATGTCGCAGCAGAAGCTGGATGAGATTGCCAAGACCTCCTGGTCGCTGGAACAGGCGCAGATCCCTGAAAGCCCGGTGCCCGGCGGCACCCCGATCACGCTGGACGATGCGGTCGCGACCTTCGACCGGCTGGGCCTGCATCGCGGCTATGCCGTCGGCCTGCCGCAAAAGCCCGAAGGCGTGTTCAGCGGTTCGGTCTATCCCGACGACCTGAGCCGGCAGCGCGTGGTGCATCTGGACCAGTATGGCGGGCAGCCGCTGCTGGACATGGGCTATGCCGATTACGGCCCGCTGGGGAAATGGCTGGAATGGGGCATCAACACCCATATGGGCCAGACCTTCGGCGTGCTGAACCAGATCATCCTGCTGGCGGCCTGCGCGGCCATCGTGCTGCTGGCGGTCTCGGCCGCGGTGATGTGGTGGAAGCGCAGGCCCTCGGGTTCGCTCGGCGTGCCGCCGCTGCCGCAGGACCGGCGGGTGTTTCGCGGCCTGATCGCGATCCTCGCGGTCGGCGGCGTGATCTTCCCGCTGGTCGGCGCCTCGCTGCTGGTCATGCTGGCGCTGGACATGGCCTATGTCCGGCTGTCGAGGCGTAACCCCGCGGTTGCGGCCTGATCCGCTATCGCCGTGTCCACAGTGACTTCTCCCTCGCGCGGCTCCGATCGGGCTGCGCGAGAAACCCCGCACAAAGATGTGTCATGTCACCCTAGCACTACTTTGGCAGAAGTCTGTTGAGCATTTTTCGCCACTTCCTACGGCAGTGGGGACAGCTGGGCGGCGGCTGGCTGAGCTGGATCAAGATCGTCTTCCTGAGAGCTGGCAGGCTCGGTTGCGGCGGGGCAGCTGGGGCCCTTTTTTCCGACCCGCTGCCTTCAGGCGTCGGGCTTGCAGGAAGGCGAACGCGAGCATGGTCCTAAGCGCATGTGCGCAGCGCAGCTGCGCGCTTTGGCGGCATCCTGGCCGACGCCGGCCATGGCCTGTCTGGCCCGTTCCGGCAGGCGCTCACCGAGCGTGGACTGACCTGGGCCGTGGGCATCCCTCACAAGCAGAAGGTCTACCCGGCCAAGGTTGCCCTGATCTTCCCGGTCGCGGGCGACCGCGCAAGAACCATGTCCCCGATGTCCCATCTCGTCCGGCGCAGGAGATGCTTGAGAAGGCGAAGTGGCAGGCCGTGAGTTGGCGGCGCGGCACGAAAGGCAGGCTCTCAGCCCGGTTCGCTGCCATGCGTGTCCGCGTCGCCGACGGACCGCCGCAGCGCGCCTCGATCAGGCTAGGCCACCGCCCGGCGGTAAAGATGCCATGTCGCATGGCCGAGGATGGGCAGGACGACGATCAGCCCGGCGAACAGCGGGATCATCCCCAGCACCAGCGAAACAGCCACGATCAGCCCCCAGAGGGCTGTCGTCCCCGGATTGCGGCGCGCCACGGCAAGCGAGGTCGCCAGCGCCACCGGCACCCCCACCGGGCGGTCGATCAGCATCGGAAACGACACCAGGCTGACGCAGAGCACCACGGCCGCGAAGACGAAGCCGACAGCGAACCCGGCCAGGATCATCGTCCAGCCCGCGCTGCTGGTGACGGCGTCGCGCAGGAAGACGAGGAGGCTGTCATAGGGCTCGGGTCCGAGGGTGACGGCCCAGATCGCATGGGCGGCGATAAGCCAGAAGGCGAAGATCACCGCAAGAAGGCAGCCCAGCGCCAGCACCGGCCCCAGCACCCGGCCGCTCAGCGTGGCCAGCACCGCGCCCCAATCCGTCTCCTCGCCCCGCTCGCGCCGCCGGCTCATCTCGTAGAGGCCGAGAGCCGCGACCGGCCCGATCAGGGGAAAGCCCGCGGCCAGCGGAAAGAGCAGATGCACCTGTCCGGCGTTGAACGCCCAGGCTGCAAGGACGAAGCCGATCACCGGATAAAGCGCCACCGCGGTGATCACATCGGTGCGGAGCGCGCCGAAATCCTCGACGCCCTTGCGAAGCGCCGCGCGAATGTCGCCCAGGCCGATCTGGTTGACCTCGGGCAGGGCCATCTCGTGGCTGCCGATCCCGTCCACCGCCGCGCCGGCGCCGCGGCCGATGCCGGCGAGCCTCTGCGCGCTCCAGCTGAGCGGGTTTCCAATCGTTTCTCGGTGCATGGCTGCATCCTCCCTTCCTGGAGGGCCCGGAACCGGGCGAGGCGCCAGCCGGAGAACCCGGCTCGCCGCCCGCGAACATGTCGGGCCGAACCGTCCTCGGCCGTCAGTCTAGCAGATGCAGCGTCAGGTTGCACGCCCGGAATCGACGCGATTACGCGCTTCCCGCCCTTGGCCGCGCAGGCCGCCCCACCGGCGGCATCCGCATGCTGCGCCCCGGCTGCCGGGAGAGGTCAGCCCGCCTGGCCGTCCTTCAACGGGTGCTCGACCAGCGCGAACCCCGCCGTGGCGAGGATGATCGCGCGCAGGAGAACCGGTTCTGCCCTCAAACGGTCGCGGCACGAGTGAAGCCTTCGGTGCGCGGCGTCTATCGGCTGGTGGCCGATGGCGGCGAGCGACATGTTCAGCTGCGGGACGGCTTCATGGCCGATGGCGCGGACAAGCAGCAAACGGACAGGCGGGAACGCGCTTTCCTGGCAGCTTGGCCGCAAGGACTATACGGTTTCCATCCTGAAGGCCGCCTTGCCAGCCGTGCCGCATGGACTGGCCGAAAGAGAGAGAGAGGAGAGCCGGGATGCAGATATTCCTCCAGGACAGTCACGCTTATCCGGGCTGTCACGCAAGATTGCCCGCTGATCCACCTGCAGGCGAGATCGACATTGTCCTGTGCTTTGCCGACGGGATCGAGGCGCCAGGCCGCCTCGCCCCATCGGCTGACGGTCTTGGGCTGGAAATTGCAAGCTATCGCACCGCGGCGGGAACCTCGATCCCGCGCAAGACATGGTTGCTGCGGCAGGACGATGCGGGCTGGAAAATAACCGCAAGATGCGCGGACCTCGCATAAGGCAGGTGCCGCATGGCCTCCGCGGCATTGCGCGGCGCGCCGGTATCAGCGCATGCGTGATCACCAGTACCGTTCTCGGCTCCGGTCGGTCGGGACCCCGCCCCCATATCGCCCGACCGAGATGATCGACGGCCTCGACGATGACGGCAAAAGGCCAACCCGCTGCTTGCCTTACACAAGCCGGCCGGACAGCTGCGGCGGTCAGGCGCCCGTGCCTTCCAGCCGCGATTGCGACAGTTTCAGCAGCCCCTTCTGCAGCAGGATGAACACCAGCAGCAGCACGCCGATGACGATCTTCGTCCACCAGCTCGACAGCGTGCCGTCGAAGACGATGTAGGTCTGGATCAGCCCCATGGTCAGCACGCCGACCAGCGTGCCGAACATGTAGCCCGCGCCTCCGGTCAGCAATGTGCCGCCGATCACCACCGCCGCGATGGCGGTCAGCTCCGTTCCCACCGTCGCCAGCGAATAGCCCGAGCCGGTATAGATCGAGAACACGATGCCCGAGAGCCCGGCCATCAGCCCGGAAAAGGCATAGACCAGCATCGTCGTGCGCCCCTGCCGCACGCCCATCAGCCGCGCCGTGGCCTCGCCGCCGCCAAGCGCATAGACGGATGCGCCGAAGCGGGTCTTGTGGGCGACGACCATGCCCGCCAGCACCGTCAGCAGCATGACGACGCCGATCAGCGTCAGCCGGCCCTTGCCGGGCATCAGCCAATAGGCCGATTGCAGGGTCTTGTAGAAGGGATGCGCGATCGGCACCGAGTCGATCGACAGCATATAGGCCGCGCCGCGGGCCAGGAACATGCCGGCCAGCGTGACGATGAAGGCGGGCATGGCCAGCCGGTCGATCAGGATGCCCATGGCCGCGCCGAAGGCGGTGGTCAGCGCCAGGAGCAGGGCGAAGACGACCAGCGGGTGCAGCGATGTCTCGCGCAGGATCACGGCGATGAAGACGCCGGAAAAGGCGATGACGCTGCCCACCGACAGGTCGATGCCGCCCGACAGGATCACCAGCGTCATGCCGACGGCGACGATGCCCAGATAGGCGTTGTCGGTCAGCAGGTTGCCGATCACCCGCGTCGAAAGGATGTTGGGGAATTGCAGCCAGCACAGCAGATAGGCCAGCAGGAAGATGACGACGGTCGCGTAAAGCGGCAGGGCGCGGGTGTTCATTTCGCGGCTCCTCGGTGCAGCGCGGCCTCGCGGCTGGCACGGTGGCTGTCGCGCCACAGCCGCCATTCCCCGGCGATGCGCGGCGATTGCAGCACCAGGATCACCAGCACCAGCCCGGCCTTGATGACCAGGTTGTATTCGGACGGGAACCCGGCCAACAGGATGCCGGTGTCGATGGTCTGGATGATCAGCGCCCCGATCAGCGAGGCGATGATGGAGAACCGCCCGCCCAGCAGGGAATTGCCGCCGATCACCACGGCGAGGATGGCGTCGAGCTCCAGCCACAGCCCGGCATTGTTGGCGTCGGCGCCGCGGATGTCGGCGGTGACGACGATCCCGGCCAGCGCCGCGCAAAGCCCCGAGACGACATAGACCGCGATCAGCAGCACCGTGGCGTTCACCCCGGCCAGGGCGCTGGCGCGGCGGTTGATGCCGATGGATTCGACCAGCAGGCCAAGCGCGGTGCGCCGCATCAGCGCCGCCATGCCCAGACCGCAGGCCAGCCACAGCCAGGCCGGCACCGGTAGGCCCAGGAGGCTGCCCGAGCCGAAGAAGGCGAAGCCCGCGTCGGTGAAGGTCAGGATGCGCCCTTCGGTAATCAGCTGGGCGATGCCGCGCCCCATGGTCATCAGGATCAGCGTGGCGACGAAGGGCTGGATGCCGACCACGGCGACCAGCAGCCCGTTCCACAGCCCGGCGAGCGCGCCGGCGGCCAGCGCCAAGAGCAGCGCGGGCACCAGCCCCCAGCCGCCGGCCACGGCCGAGGCGGCGACCGCGCCACAGATCGCCATGGTGGTGCCGACCGACAGGTCGATGCCGCGCGTGGCGATGACCAGGGTCATGCCGACCGCCAGCAGCGCCACCGGCGCGCCGCGCTTCAAGACGTCGATCATCGGCCCGACCAGCCGGTCGCCGCTGATGCCGATCTTCAGGAAACCCGGATAGAACACCGTCACCAGCGCCACCAGCAGCGCCAGCGCGACCAGTTGCGGGGCGATGCGTTTCAGCAGAGTCATGCCGCCACCTCCCCGCCGGCGATGGCGCGCATGATCTCGGCACCGGTCAGGCGCGGCCCCGAAAGCTCCGCGACATGGCGGCGGTCGCGCAGCACGATCACCCGGTCGGCGCTGGCGACCAGCTCGTCGATCTCGCTCGATACCAGCAGGATCGACATGCCGGCCTGGGTCAGCTCGCGGATCAGGCGCAGGATCTCGGCATGGGCGCCGACGTCAATGCCGCGCGTCGGCTCGTCCAGGATCAGGAAACGCGGGTTCATCGCCAGCCAGCGGGCAAGGATGGCCTTCTGCTGGTTGCCGCCGGACAGCTCGCCGATGGGCTTCTCCCGGCCCGAGGTGCGGATGTCGAGCCGCTTGATATAGTCGTCGGCGATGCGGTTTTGCTCGGCGCGCGGAATCGGCCGCGCCCAGCCGCGCCGGGCCTGCAGGCCCAGGATGATGTTCTCGCGGATCGACAGTTCGGCGACGATGCCGTCGGTCTTGCGCTCCTCGGGGACGAAGCCGAAGCCCTGCGCGATGGCGGCGCGCGGGCTGGACAGGTCCAGCCGGGACTGCGCGTCGCTGGCCTCGCCCGATTGCGCGGGACGCACGCCGAACATCAGCTCGGCGCTTTCGGTCCGGCCCGAGCCCAGCAGGCCCGCCAGCCCCACCACCTCGCCCTGCCCCACGGTCAGGTCGAAGGGCTCGACCACGCCGCGCCGGCCGAAGCCGCGGAATTCCAGCAGGGGCGGACGGGCGGCGGCGGTGCGGGCGGCCTGCTCGGCCACCTCATGCTCCAGCGCGCGGCCCAGCATGTGCTCGATCAGCTTCACCCGGTCCAGCTCGGCCGTGCGCTCGGTGACGATCTTGCGGCCGTTCCGCAGCACGGTCACGCGGTCGGTCAGGTCGAACACCTGGTCGAGGAAATGCGACACGAAGACGATGCCCAGACCGCGCTCGCGCAGCCCCCGCACCACGTCGAAGACCATGCGCACCTCGGCCGCGTCCAGGCTGGCGGTCGGCTCGTCCAGGATCAGCACCTTGCCCGACAGCGCCACGGCGCGGGCGATGGCGACGATCTGCTGGATGGCGACGGAAAAGCTGCCCAGGTCGCGGTCCACGTCGATATCCAGGCCATAGGGCCGCAGCGTCTCGCGCGCCCCGGCCCGCAGGGCGCGGCTGTCGATCAGCCCCCAGCGGCGCGGCTCGCGGCCGAACATCAGGTTCTGCGCCACGGTCAGGTTGGGCAGCAGGTTCACCTCTTGATAGACGGTGCCGATGCCCTGCTCCTGCGCTTCGACGGTCGATTGCGGGTCGATGGTCGCGCCGTCCAGGGTGATGGTGCCGCCGTCGCGGCGATAGGCGCCGGTCAGGCATTTGATCAGCGTGGACTTGCCGGCGCCGTTCTCGCCCAGCAGCGCGTGGACCTCGCCCGCGGCCAGGTCGAAATCCACCGCGTCGAGCGCCTTCGTTCCCGGGAATGTCTTGGTCAAAGACCGGATGGTCAGCAGCATCGCGCCCCTCCTCGGCTCGGCGCGGGCCGCCGCATGGACGGCCCGGCCGCCGGCTGTCAGTAGCCCAGGCCCTTGCGGCGCTCGTATTCGCCGGCCGGGTCGTCGGCTTGCGTGTAGAGCTTCGACTCGGTCTGCAGGAACTTCGCCGGCTGGGTGCCGTCCTTCCAATAGGCGGCGAGCGCGTCGAAGGCCGGGCCGGCCATGTTCGGCGTCAGCTCGACGGTGGCATTCGCCTCGCCGTTGGCCATGGCCTGGAACAGGTCCGGCACGCCGTCGATGGACACGACCAGGATGTCGGTGCCCGGCTTCAGCCCGGCCTCCTTGATGGCCTGGATCGCGCCGACCGCCATGTCGTCGTTATGGGCATAGAGCGCGCAGATGTCCTTGCCGCCGTTCTCGGCCTGCAGGAAGCTCTCCATCACCTCCTTGCCCTGGGCGCGGGTGAAGTCGCCGGTCTGGCTGCGCACGATCTTCAGGTTGTCGTGCCCGGCCAGCGCGTTCTCGAAGCCCTTCTTGCGGTCGATGGCGGGGCTGGAACCGGTGGTGCCCTGCAGCTCGACCACGCGGCATTCCTTGTCGCCGACGGTATCGACCAGCCATTTGCCGGCGACCTCGCCCTCATGCACCAGGTTCGAGCCGACGGCGGTCAGGTACAGATCGTCCGAACTGTCCACCTGCCGGTCCAGCAGCACGACCGGGATCTCGGCCTCCTTGGCCTCTTGCAGCACGGCGTCCCAGCCGGTGGCGACGACCGGGGCGAGCAGGATCGCGTCCACGCCCTGCGCGATGAAGGAGCGGATCGCGGCGATCTGGTTTTCCTGCTTCTGCTGCGCGTCCGAGAATTGCAGCTTCAGGCCGCGTTCCTCGGCCTGGGTCTTGGTCAGCGTGGTCTCGGCCGCGCGCCAGCCGGATTCCGAGCCGATCTGGGAAAAGCCGACGGTTTCGCCCTCGGCCATGGCGGCCGTGGCCGAAATCGCCAGCGCGGCAGCGGCGGCGGTGCTCATCAGGAATCTGGTCATGGTTTCCTCCCTCAATGACCGTTTTCTACGGGGCTGTCCTCTCAGCCCCGCAAGTCCTCCGGCAGCAGCGCGTCGGGCAGGTTCTGGAAGCAGACCGGCCGCAGGAAGCGGCGGATCGCCAGGGTGCCGACGCTGGTGGCGCCGAAATTCGTCGATGCCGGGTAAGGGCCGCCATGCACCATGGCGTCGGCGACCTCGACCCCGGTGGGCCAGCCATTGGCCAGCACCCGGCCGGCCTTGCGTTCCAAGATCGGCATCAGCCGGCAGGCCAGCGCGGTGTCGCCGGCCTCCATCTGCAAGGTGGCGGTCAGCTGGCCGTCCAGCGCGCGGGCAAGGCCCAGCATCTCGTCCTCCGAACTGGTGGTGACGACAAGGCCGAGCGGGCCGAAGACCTCTTCCCCCAGGGCGTGGCTGTGCAGGAAGTCCCGCGCGCTGGTCCGGTAGATGCCGGGCCGCGCATCGCGGCCCCGGCTGTCGCAGGCCAGCACCGGCGCGGCATGGGCACTGACGCGGGCGGCGCCTGCGCGATAGGCCTCGGCGATGCCATCGGTCAGCATGACCTGTTCGGGGGCGTCCACCAGCGCCTCGGTGGCGGCGGCGGTGAAGGCGTCAGCATCCTCGGCGCGCAGCACCAGCAGGCCCGGATTGGTGCAGAACTGCCCGGCGCCCATGGTCAGGCTGGCGGTCCAGTCGCGCGCGATCTGCGCGCCGCGCGCCGCCAGCGCATGGGGAAGCACGAAGCAGGGGTTGATGCTGCCGAGCTCGCCGAAGAAGGGGATCGGCTCGGGCCGCGCGGCGCAGAGGTCATAAAGCGCCCGGCCGCCGCCCAGGCTGCCGGTGAAGCCCACGGCGCGGATCAGCGGGTGCTGCACCAGCGCCGCGCCGACCTCGTGCCGGTCGCCGTGGATGAAGCCGAAACTGCCGGCGGGCATGTCGGTGGCGCGGATGGCAGCAAGGATGGCCTCGGCCACGATCTCGCCGGTGCCGGGATGGGCGGGGTGGCCCTTGACCACCACCGGGCAGCCCGCCGCCAGGGCCGAGGCGGTGTCGCCGCCCGCCGTCGAGAACGCCAGCGGGAAGTTCGAGGCGCCGAAGACCGCCACCGGCCCGATGGGACGCTGGATCAGCCGCAGGTCGGGACGCGGCGGCTGGCGGTCGGGCAGCGCCTTGTCGTGGCGGCGATCCAGGTAATCGCCCTTGCGGATATGATCCGCGAACAGCCGCAACTGGCCCACGGTCCGGCCGCGCTCGCCTTGCAGCCGGGCCTCGGGCAGGCCGGTTTCCTGCGTGCCGATGGCGGTGATCGCCTCGGCCCGCGCCTCGATCTCGTCGGCGATGGCGTCGAGGAAAGCCGCGCGGTCGGCGCGCGCGGTCCAGCCATAGGTCCAGAACGCCTCCTCGGCCGCGGCGCAGGCGCGGTCCACCAGATCGACGGTGCCGCTGGCGAAACCATGCGCCGGGCCATGCGCGGGGGCCGAGCGGAATGTCGCCTCGCCCCCGACCCATTCGCCCGCGATCAGATGCTTGCCTTGCGGTGTCCAGTCCATCGGTCTTCCTTCAGAATTCGAATGCGTCCACGGTATTGCGGCTGCCGAGGGTAAAGGCGTCCGCGACCAGCACCATCGGCGACAGGTCCACCTCGGAGGCGCCCCTGCGCACCAGCTCTGCCATGCGCGCGTAAAGCGCCGGGTATTCGCCCATGATGCTGGCCTCGCCCCCTGCCTCGGCCCCGTCGACCTCCAGCACATTGCCGCCCATGCGCAGCGCCAGCCGGCCGGCATCGGTCACGAACTCCATGTCCCAGGTCTGCGGGCCCTGCTGGCGGAAGTCGAAATCCGCCTCGATCCCCTGCGAGAGCCGCAGCCGCGCGGCGATGGGCGCCTGACGGTTCTCGGGGAAGTCCAGCTCGGCGGCGCGCAGATGCACCGGCGCGGGCAGGATATGCGTCAGGATCGACAGCGCGTTGATGCCGGGATCGAAGACCCCCATGCCGCCGGCCGCGAAGATCCAGTCCTGGCCGGGATGCCAGACCCGCACGTCCTCGCGCCAGGTGATCCGGCCGCTCTCGATGCGCCGCCCGGAAAGCCAGCGTCTTGCCGCCGCCACCGCCTGCGCCTCGCGCGAATGCCAGCTGGCGAACAGCGTCACGCCCTGCGCGCGCGCCAGCGCCTGCAGCGCCTGCACCTCGGCCAGCGTGGCGCCGGGCGGCTTTTCCAGCATCACATGGCGCCCCGCCCGCAAGGCCGCCTCGGCCATGGCAAAGCGCGGCACCGGCGGCAGGCAGAGCGAGACCGCAGGGATGTCGGGCCGGGCGGCCAGCATCTCCTCGATGCGGGCGAAGCTCTCGACCCCCTCGTTGCCGCCATGGCGCGAGACGCTGGCCGCAAGCGTCCAGTCCGGGGATGAGGAAATCGCCGGAACATGCTGATCCCGCGCGATCTTTCCGATGCCGACAAGAGCGATCTTCATCAGTGGCTGTCCTTTCCGACCGCGCGGCCGCGGCAGCCCCGCAGAAAGTCGAAATCCGCCCCGGTCTCGGCGCCCTCGACATGGTCGTGGAACAGCCGCGCATAGCCCCCCGCCGGCGGCGGCACCGGGTTGCGCCATTCGGCCAGGCGGCGGGCGATCTCGGCATCGGGCACGTCCAGATGCAGCCGCCGGTTCGGCACGTCCAGCTCGATCATGTCGCCGTCGCGCACCACGGCCAGCGGCCCGCCCCGCGCCGCCTCGGGCGAGGCATGCAGCACCACCGTGCCATAGGCGGTGCCCGACATGCGCGCGTCCGAGATCCGCACCATGTCGGTGATGCCCTTCCTCAGAACCTTGGGCGGCAGGCCCATATTGCCGACCTCGGCCATGCCCGGATAGCCGCGCGGGCCGCACATCTTCAGCACCATGACGCAGGTCTCGTCGATGTCCAGCGCCTCGTCGGCGATGCGGGCCTTGTAGTCGTCGATATCCTCGAAGACGACGGCGCGGCCGCGATGCACCAGCAGATGCGGGCTGGCGGCCGAGGGCTTCAGCACCGCCCCGTCCGGCGCCAGATTGCCGCGCAGCACCGCGATGCCGCCCTGTCCGGTCAGCGGCCGGTCGGCGGGCAGGATGACGTCCTCGTTCCAGTTGCGGGCCTCGCGCACCTCATCCCAGATCGTGCGGCCCGAAACGGTCAGCGCCTCGCGGTGAAGCAGCCCCGCCTCGCCCAGTCTTTGAAGAACCACCGGCAAGCCACCGGCATAGAAGAATTCTTCCATCAGGTACTGGCCCGAGGGCATCAGGTTCACGATGGTCGGCACGTCGCGGCCCAGCCGGTCCCAATCGTCCAGCGTCAGCTGGACCCCGACCCGGCCCGCCAGGGCCAGCAGGTGGATGACCGCATTGGTCGAGCCGCCGATGGCGCCGTTGGTGCGGATCGCATTCTCGAAGGCGGCGCGGGTCAGGATGTCGCTGGGCTTCAGGTCGTCCTTGACCATCTGCACGATGCGCCGGCCGGTCAGCTGCGCCATGACGCGGCGGCGCGAGTCCACCGCCGGGATCGCGGCATTCCCGGACAGCGCCATGCCCAGCGCCTCGGCCATCGAGGCCATGGTCGAGGCGGTGCCCATGGTGTTGCAGGTGCCGGATGAGCGGGACATGCTGGCCTCGGCCTCCAGGAACTCCTCCTGCGTCATCTCGCCGGCCTTCACGGCCTCGGAGAATTTCCACAGATGCGTGCCCGAGCCGATGCGCTCGCCCCGGAACCAGCCGTTCAGCATCGGACCGCCGGTGACGACGATCGAGGGGATGTCGGTCGAGGCGGCGCCCATCAGCAGGCTGGGCGTGGTCTTGTCGCATCCGACCAGCAGCACCGCCCCGTCGATGGGCTGGCCGCGCATCGCCTCCTCGACCGCCATGGCGGCAAGGTTGCGATACATCATCGCGGTTGGGCGATAGCTGTTCTCGCTGGCCGAGAACACCGGCACCTCCAGCGGAAAGCCCCCGGCCTCCCAGATGCCGGCCTTAACCTTTTCGGCCAGCTCGCGCAGATGGCCGTTGCAGGGCGTCAGGTCCGACCAGGTGTTCAGGATGCCGATCACCGGCCTTCCGTCAAACAGATCATGAGGATAGCCCTGATTCTTCAACCATCCGCGATGATAGATCGTGTCGCGGGAATTGCCGCCATACCAATGCTGCGAGCGCAGCTTGCGCGGCCAGGGCGCGGGGGTGAAGGGCTTGGTCATCACAGCACCTCGACGCGGATCGGGGCGTCGCCGGGCCGGTCCGGCGCCAGCGGGTTGCGCAGCGGCAGGCCCAGCGCCGGGGACTCGATCTCGAACACATCGCCCGAACGGCAGCGGACGCCGTCGGCAAAGGACAGCGTCGCCGTGCCGAAGAAATGCACGTGCACATCGCCCGGCTGGCGGAACAGCGGGTATTTGAAATGATGGTGCTCCAGATTGGCGATGCTGTGGCTCATGTTCGCCTCGCCCGAAAGGAACGGCCTTTCCCAGAGCACCGCTCCGTCGCGCAGGATGCGGCTGGTGCCCTCGACATGCTGCGGCAGATCGCCCAAGCGCATCTCGGGGCCGAAGCTGGCGGGGCGCAGCTTGGAATGGGCGAGCCAGAGATAGTTGCCGCGCTCGGTCACATGATCCGAGAATTCGTTGCCGAGCGCGAAGCCCAGGCGGAAGGGCGTGCCGTCCGGGCCGATCAGGTAGAGCCCGGCGATCTCGGGCTCCTCGCCCGCGTCCAGCGCGAAGCCGGGCGAGGTCAGCGCCGCACCCGGCGCCGCCACCCCATGCCCGTTGCCCTTGTAGAACCATTCCGGCTGCACGCCGACCGCACCGGGATGCGGCTTGCCGCCCTCCAGCCCCATGCGGAACATCTTCATGCTGTCGGTCAGATCGCCGGCATCGGGGGCGCCATGCATGGCGTCGCGCGTCGCCGCCGAGCCGAGATGCGTGAGCCCGGTGCCGGTCAGGTGCAGATGCGCCGGGTCGGGATGATCCACGGGCGGCAGCACCCGCCCCTCGGCCAGCGCGGCTTCCAGGTCCACCGCCGCGCCGGGGCCGCGGCGCGCGGCCTCTTCGGCCAGGCTGCGGCCGGCGGCGATGGCGGCCAGCGCCAGGGTCCGGGTGCTGTCCGCCCCGGGCACCAGATGCGCGGCTTCGCCGTCGCGCAGCGCGACGGCGCGGCTTCCGTCCGGCAGAAGAAGTTGCGACAAAAACATGGCAGGTCCCCCGCTGCAATCGGTCCGGGCGGCCGGCCCTTGCGCGGCCCGGGCACCACCCGCCTTGATGGCTTGCGATTGATCTAGCCATGAAACGACATGATGGTAAAATTACATCCTTCGCAATCTGCATACCGGAATCGTCATGACCATGCCGCCTGCCCGCCTGATGCTGAAACCCGCGCAGCTGCGGCTGCTTCAGCAGATCGCCGAAACCGGCCAGTTGCAGCTGGCCGCCGAGCGTGTCGGCATGACCCAGCCCGCCGCCTCGCGCATGCTGGCCGAGATCGAGAACCAGGTCGGCGCGCAGCTGTTCCTGCGCCAGCCCAAGGGCATGGAGCCGACCGAGATCGGCCGCGCCGTGCTGCGCCGCGCCCGCGTCATCCTGCGCGAGATGGTCAGCATGGCCTCGGACGTGCAGGCGCTGCGCGAGGGGTTCGGCGGCACGCTGCGGGTGGGCGCGGTGACCGGACCGGCGGTCAGCTATCTCGTCTCGGCCATCCGCGAGATCAAGGAGGGCGCGCCGGATGCCGACATCACCGTCGATGTCATGCCCTCGCGCGAGCTGCTGCAGCATCTGGCGGCGGGAGAGATGGATTTCGTGCTGGCCCGCATCCTGCCGGAATTCGACAGCCGGGATTTCAACATCCTGCCGATGCGGGACGAAAAGGTGGCTTTCCTGGTGCGGGCCAGCCACCCGCTGAGCCGCTCGGCCTCGGTCACGCTGACCGAACTGGCCGGGCAGGAATGGATCATGCAGAGCCGCGGCGCGCCGATCCGCGAGGCCGCCCTGGCGGCCTTTGCCAATGTCGGGCTGGCCGAGCCGCGCAACATCGTGAACAGCCCCTCGCTTCTGCTGACGATCGCCTATCTGGCGCAGGGCGATGCGGTGGCGCCGATGTCGGAGGAGGTCGCCGAATTGCTGATCCGGCCGCCGGTCGGGGCGGGCTTCGCCATGCTGCCGGTGCCGCATGAGATCCGCGTCTCGCCCTATTACCTGCTGGACCTGAAGCGCCGGCCCTTGTCGCCCCTGGCGATGCGGCTGCGCGAGAAGCTGGTGGCGCTGTCGAAAAGTCCGGTGCGGGACGCATTCGGCTGAGGCGGCGACAGCGCGCGCCGCCGCATGAGTATTTGGGAAACGGTGAAAGCCGGCGCCGCGCGGTCGGGCGGCGCCGCGCGCGGTCGTCAGGCGTTCTGCATGCCGCGCTCTTCGCGGCTTTGCAGGATGGCCTTGTCGGTCTGGCCGAGGATCTGCGAGGTGACGGTGCCCGCCGTCATCGAGCCCGAGACGTTCAGCGCCGTGCGGCCCATGTCGATCAGCGGCTCGACCGAGATCAGCAGCGCCACCAGCGTCACCGGCAGCCCCATGGCCGGCAGCACGATCAGCGCCGCCATGGTGGCGCCCCCGCCCACGCCCGCGACCCCGGCCGAGGACAGCGTGACGATGGCCAGCAGCGTCATGATCCAGGCCGGGTCCAGCGGGTTGATGCCGACCGTCGGCGCCACCATCACCGCCAGCATCGCCGGATAGAGCCCGGCGCAGCCGTTCTGGCCGATGGTCGCCCCGAAGGAGGCCGAGAAGGAGGCGATGGTCTGCGGCACGCCGAGGCGGCGGGTCTGGATCTCGACATTGAGCGGGATGGTCGCGGCGCTGGAACGGCTGGAGAAGGCGAAGGTCAGCGCCGGGACGATCTTGCGATAGAAGGTCAGCGGATTCACCCCGGTCAGGCTGAGCAGCACGGCATGCACGACGAACATGATCGCCAGGCCCAGATAGGAGGCGACGACGAACTTGCCCAGGTTCAGGATGTCGGCCGCGTTCGAGGTCGCCGCCATCTTGGTCATCAGCGCCATGACGCCATAGGGGGTCAGCACCATGATCAGCCGCACCAATTGGCTGATCCAGGCTTGCAGGATGTCGATCAGGTTCAGCAGGCTGCGGCCCTTTTCCGGGTCGCGGCGCAGCAGGCGGATGGCGGCGACGCCCAGGAAGGCGGCGAAGACCACCACCGCGATGATCGAGGTCGGGTTGGCCCCCGTCAGGTCGGCGAAGGGGTTCCTGGGGATGAAGGACAGCAGCAGCTGCGGCACCGTCAGGTCGGCGACCCGCGGCGCGTAGCTGGTCTCCAGCGTGGTCAGCCGGGCGGTCTCGGCCGCGCCCTGGGCCAGCCCCTCGGCGGTCAGGCCGAAGGCCAGCGACATCACCACGCCCACGAAGGCCGCGATGGCGGTGGTGGCAAGCAGCGTGCCCAGCGTCAGGACCGAGATCCGGCCAAGCGCCGAGGCGTCGTGCAGCCGCGCCACCGCGCTGAGGATCGCCGCGAAGACCAGCGGCATCACCACCATCTGCAGGAGCTGCACATAGCCGTTGCCGACCACGTTGATCCAGTCGATGGTGGTCTGCAGCGAGGGTGCGTCGTTGCCATAGGCCAGCTGCAGCCCGATCCCGAACAGCGTGCCCAGGATCAGGGCGATGAAGACCCGCACCGACAGCGACATCTGCCCGCCCTGCAGGCGGACCAGCACCACGACCAGTGCGGCAAAGATCAGAAGATTGATGAAAACGGATGCCATTCGCGCATCTCCGGCAATTTCAGGTTGACCCATGAAGCCATATTGCCCGTCCGGCGTATAGGCATGGCGGCGCGGATTTCGCGCGGCCTGCGGGCCATTTCCTCGATAAAGGAAGCAGGCGCGCGCTTCGCAAGCCCCCCGATTCCGGCCTGGCCGCACGATATTCAACGGATTCTTTAGACTGTATTCGGATATCGGGGGTTATTCCCGGCCAGCTGCTGCGATATCGTGCAGGCGGCCCGGCCCTTGCGGGCCATTGCGATCCCTCGTCGCCGCGCAAGGACCGGGCCAGCCCGCACGCGCGCGCCCCGCAATCCGAAGGCAGGCCATGCCCAAGCTTCTCGCCATCCTTTTCGCGTTCCTCATGGGCGCCTCGGCCGGTTCCGGCACGGCAGGGACCCTGCATGAAGCGGCCCTGTTCCGCGCGGCCGCCGAGGGCGACGCCGCGTTGATCCGCGAGTTGCTGGCCCGGGGCGCGCCCGTCGATCCCCGCGATGCCGAGGGGCGCACGCCGCTGCTGGTCGCGACCCATGCCAACCGGGTCGAGGCGGCGCGGGCGCTGATCGAGGCCGGCGCCGACGTGAACGCCAGGGACGCCATCCACGACAGCCCCTATCTTTATGCCGGGGCGCGCGGGCATCTGGAGATTCTCGATCTGACGCTGGCCCAAGGCGCCGATCTCTCCAGCACCAACCGCTTTGGCGGCACGGCGCTGATCCCGGCCGCCGAGCGCGGCCATGTCGGGACCGTCCGCCGCCTGATCGAGGCCGGGGTCGATGTCGATCACGTCAACCGGCTGGGCTGGACCGCGCTGCTGGAGGCGATCCTCCTTGGCGATGGCGGCCCGCGCCAGCAGCAGATCGTCACCCTGCTGATCGAGGCCGGCGCCGACGTGAACCTGCCCGATGGCGAGGGGATCTCGCCCCTGGCCCATGCCCGCCGCATGGGATTCGCGGCGATCGCGGCTCGGCTGGCCGAAGCCGGCGCAAGATGAAAGGAAGGGCGATGTCCGATCAGGCAAGGCATTATCTGGAACAGGCGGTGATGCTGGCGCATCGCAACGTGCAGGCCGGCGGGCGCCCCTTTGGCGCGGTTGTGGTGCGGGGCGGCGAGGTGCTGGCGACCGGCGTCAACGAGACTGTCGCCACCCATGACCCGACGGCCCATGCCGAGCTGGTGGCCCTGCGCGCCGCCGCGCTGCGGCTGGGCTCGCCCGATCTTTCGGGCTGCGCGATCTATGCCAGCGGCCAGCCCTGCCCGATGTGCCTGGCCGCCATGCGGCTGGCCGGCGTGACCGAGGTGCATTTCGCCTATTCGAACCAGGAGGGCGCGCCCTTCGGCCTGTCCACCGCCGCGCTTTACGAGGAGCTGGCGAAGCCGCTGGCCCAGCAGGCGATGACAATCCGCCATCTGCCGGTGCGTCCGCAGGGCGCCGGCGACCTTTACGCCGAGTGGAAGGCGCGGCAGGGCCGGGCGTGACCATGCCGGGCCGGGCGGCGCGGCCGCTGATGCTGGCCGTGGTGGCCATGGTCGGGCTGGCGCTGCGGCCCTTCCTGACCGGGGTCGGCCCCGTCGCGGCGCCGATTTCGGCCGAGACCGGCCTGTCCATGCAGGGCCTGTCGCTGCTGACCCTGCTGCCGGTCCTGCTGATGGGGGCGGGCGCCTTTTTCGGACCGGCGATCCAGGCGCGGCTGGGCGCGAAACGCGCCACCGTGCTGGCGCTGATGGTGCTGAGCCTCGGCTCGGGCCTGCGGCTGGCGGCGCATTCGGCGCTGGAGATGCTGGGCTCGGCCGTGCTGCTGGGCCTGGGCGCGGCGGTGGTGCAGGCGGTGTTCCCGACCATCATCAAGCGCGAATTCCCGCGCGGCATCAACCTGGCCATGGGGCTTTACGCCGCGATGATGATGGGCGGCGGCGCCTTCGGCGCGCAGGCCGCGCCGCTGATCGCCGCATGGTCGGGAAGCTGGCGGCTGGCGCTTGGCTGGCTGGCCCTGCCCGCCGCCCTGACCGCGCTGCTGGTGGCGCTGGCCCTGCCGCGCGAGACCCGCACCCGAGAGGCCGGCGGCAGGGCGGGGCTGGGCCGCTGGCTGCGCCTGCCGCGAGTCTGGCTGCTCATGGCCTGTTTCGGGCTGATCAACGGCGGCTATTCATCCTCGGTGGCCTGGCTTGCGCCCGCCTTCCAGGATCTCGGCTGGCCGGCCGGCGCCAGCGGCGGGCTGCTGGCGGTGCTGGCGGTCGGACAGGCCGTCTCGGCCCTGGCCACGCCGGTCCTGGCCAGCCGCGGCAGCGACCGCCGGCCCTGGCTGGGCGGCTGCATCGCCCTGCAGCTGCTGGGTTTCGCCATGCTGGCCCTGCGCCCCGAAGCGGCCCCGCATGCGATCGCCTTCCTGCTGGGCGCCGGGCTCGGGGGCTGTTTCTCGCTGATGATGATCGTGGCGCTGGACCACCTGCCCGACCCGGCGCAGGCCGGCGCGCTGGCGGCGCTGATGCAGGGCGGCGGCTTCCTGCTGGCGGCGATCCCGCCCTGGATCCTGGCGCTGCTGCACGATCTGACCGGCAGCTTCCCCCCCGGCTGGGCGCTGCATCTGGCCGCGGTGCTGGCGGTCGGCGGGCTGACGCTGCGCCTGTCGCCGGCAAGCTATCGCGGCGCCCTGCGCCATCCCGCCCCCCGAGGCGCTGACGCCGCACCGGCCGAGTGAACGATTTCAACAAGGAGGAGGAAAACCATGCTGACCATCACCCGACTGGACCAGGCGGACGCACGCCTGCTGATCGCCGGCGCCGAGGCCCATGCCCGCGAGATCGGCGTGCCCATGTGCATCGCCGTCACCGACGAAAGCGGCCAGCTTCTGGCCTTTTCGCGCATGGATGGCGGCAAGGTGACATCGGCGACCATCGCCATCGACAAGGCCTTCACCGCTGCCGCGGCGCGCAAGGCCACCCATGAATACGGCGCCGCCAGCCAGCCCGGCGCACCGGCCTGGGGGATTTCCTCGGCCATCGGCGGCCGGCTGATGGTGGTGGGCGGCGGGCTGCCGGTCGAGCATGACGGCCAGACCGTCGGCGGCATCGGCGTCTCGTCCGGCACGCCGGCGCAGGACCAGGCGGTGGCGCAGGCCGGCATCGACCACTGGCGGGCGCAGCGCGCCTGATCGCCGGGGGAACGGGCCGGGGATCCCGGCCGTTCCCCGCAGGCCACGGCGGGCGGGCGCAGGCCGGGCCGGGTCTGGACGCCAGGCAGCCTGCCGGATAAGGCAGGCGCGTTCCCTTGCCGCCCGGGCCCGGGGACGCCTCACCTGCCTGCAAGAGATCATGCTGCTCTGGTTCCTGCCCATCGCCGCGGCCGTCTTCGGCGCAGCCATCCTGCGCGGCCTGACCGGCTTCGGCTTCGCCCTGGCGGCGGTGCCGCTGATGTCGCTGATCGTCGAGCCGCGCATGGCGGTGGCCAGCACCATCCTGCTGCAGGTGATGGTCGGCTTTCGCGACCTCATGCATCTGCACGGCAGCTATGACCGGGCCGAGGTGCTGCGGCTGTCGCTGGGCTCGCTGCTGGGCATGCCCTTCGGCATCGCGGCGCTGGCGCTGTTCGATCCCGATGCCGGGCGGCTCGCCATCGCGGCGACCTCGCTGGCCGGGCTGGGCATGATGCTGCGCCAGCCGCATCGCCGCGTGGCCCCGGGCCCCGGCGTGGCGCTGGCGGCCGGGGCGCTGTCGGGCCTGTTCGGCAGCCTCGCCGCCATGCCCGGTCCGCCCGCCGTGGCCTATTTCGTCGCCAGCGGCACCCCGGCCGCGCGGGCGCGGGCCTCGATGATGATCTTCTTCTTCGTCTCGGCGCTGATCACCCTGCCGGGGCTGGCCGTCGCCGGTGCGGTGGAGCTGCGCACGCTGGGGCTCAGCCTGGCGCTGCTGCCGCTGCTGGTCTCGGGCACCTGGGTCGGCGGGCAGCTGTTCAGCCGGCTCGACCCGCGGCATTATCGCGGGCTGGCGCTGGGGGTCATGGCGCTGTCGGCCGGGCTTGCCGGGGCGCGGGCGCTGGCCGGCCTGCTCTGACCCCGGCTTGCGCCGCGCCGCCGGACAGGCTACCAGCCCGGGCTTTGCGAAAAGAAGGCGCAGGAAATGCCAAACGACATGCTCGCCATCGACTTCGGAACCTCGAACTCGGCCGCGGCGATCCTGCAGGACGGACGGCCGCGGCGCCTCGCCATCGAGCCGGGGGCCGAGACCCTGCCCACCGCCGTGTTCTTCTCGGCCCGCGGCGGCGCCATGCGCATCGGCGCGGCGGCGGCCGAGGCGCTGATCGCGGGCGACGAGGGCCGCTACATGCGGGCGCTGAAAAGCGTGCTCGGGACCGGCCTGTTCCACGAATCGCGGCTGATC
Source organism: Paracoccus sp. J55 (assembly GCF_000513975.1). Classification (NCBI taxonomy): domain Bacteria; kingdom Pseudomonadati; phylum Pseudomonadota; class Alphaproteobacteria; order Rhodobacterales; family Paracoccaceae; genus Paracoccus; species Paracoccus sp. J55. Next base: position 52,703 of record NZ_AZVA01000005.1, on the reverse strand, counting down.
GCCGGCAAGCGCCGCACCCTCTCCGAGATCGTCGCCGCCTTCCTCGCCACCCTGCGCGAGCGGGCCGAGACGGCGGCCGGACGCCGCTTCCGCCGGGCGCTTTCCGGCCGGCCGGTGCATTTCCACTCGAACGACCCGGCGCGCGACGCGCAGGCCCAGGCCGACCTGCGCGGCTGCTATCTGGCGGCGGGTTTCGACGAGGTCACCTTCCTGCCGGAACCCGAGGCGGCGGCGCTGGCCAGCCACGGCCTTGGCCGGCCGGACGAGATCGGGCTGATCGTCGATATCGGCGGCGGCACCTCGGATTTCTCGGCCTTCCGCAGCCGGGGCGACGGGCTGGACATCCTCGCCAATCACGGCATCCGGCTGGGCGGCACGGATTTCGACCAGCAGGTCTCGCTCAGCCATGCGATGCCGGCGCTGGGTCATGGCGGCGAACTGCGCCGCGCCATGGGGCCGGGGCTGCTGCCGGTGCCGAATGCGATCTATGTCGACCTGGCGACCTGGGCGAAGATCCCCTTCCTCTATGTGCCCGAGACGCGGCGCATGGCCGCCGGGATGGCCCGCATGGCGGTGGACCGCGCCGCCATGGACCGCCTTGTGACGGTGCTGGACGAGGAACTGGGCCACGAGCTGGCCTTCGCGGTCGAGCGCGGCAAGATCACCGCCAATGCCGGCGAGGGCGCGCAGATCGCCATGGGATTCGTCGCGCCGGGGCTGGCGCCGGCGATCTCGCCCGCCTCGCTCGACGCGGCGCTGGCGGGCCATCGCGCCGAGCTTCACGGCGCCGCCGCCGAGACGCTGCGGCTGGCGGGCATCGCGCCGGATCAGGTCGGCAGCATCATCCTGGTCGGCGGCTCCAGCCTGATGGGCCTGGTCGCCGACGAGGCGCTGCGGCTTTGCCCCGGCGCGCAGCTTCTGCGCGCCGGCGCCTTCACCGCCGTGGTGGACGGGCTGGCGCTGGCGACGGCGCGTTGACCGCGCGTTAACGCTTGCCGGTTTTCGGCCCGGTGCGAAACGGCTTGTCGCCGCCCTTGCCCTGCCAGCCGCCCGCGGCCTTGTGCGACTTGAAGCCCGCGGCGCGTTTCGGCCGCGCCTCGGCGCCCTCGCCCCCGACCGGCCGGCCGTCGCGCAACGCGCCATGCGACTTGAAGCCCGCCGATTTCAGGCCCGCACGCGGGCCGGGCTTCGGCGCGGCGGTCTTCTGCGCCTGCTTCTTCTCGCTGCTCCAGCGGGCCTTGCGCGGCGCTTCCGCCGGTTCGGCTTCCGGCGCGGACTCGCGGACGGGCGCGGGACGGGCGGCGCGCGGCTTCACCGCCTCCGGGTCCAGCAGCGCCGGACGCCGGGCCGGCTTGGGCTTCGGCTCGGCCTTCGGCCTGTCCTCGAAGCGCGGCTCCGGCGTTTCGGGCCGCGCGGGGCGCGGCGCCTGGCCGCGATGGGGTTTCTTCTCGCGCGCGGGGGACGCCGCCCCTGCCGTTTCACCGTTTTGCAAATACTCGTGCCGACCGGGCCGCTTGTCGCGCCCGGCGGCAGTCTCGAAAACCGGCTCGCCCTCGATCCGGCGCATGGTCAGGCCGGGCTCCAGCTCGATCCGCTCGCCGAAATTCGGCGCGACGGCGGCGGCGATCTGCACGAAGGTCTGCTCGGTCTTGACCCGGATCGCGCCGATGGCGTCGCGGGTGATGTTGCCCGCCTCGCAGATCTTGGGCAGCAGCCAGCGCGCCTCGGCCCGGCCGGAATGACCGACCGAGAGCAGGAACCAGACCGCCGGGCCGAACTCGCCCCGTTCGCGCGGCGCAGAAGGCGCAGGGCCCACGCTTTCCGACAGCTCCTCGGGCGCCGGGCGCCCCTCGCGCCACAGCCGCACGAAGGCCGATGCGACCCGTTCCGCGCCGAAGCGGTCGAGCAGCGCGGCAGCCAGCCCCGCCTCCTCGCCCGGCGCATCGGCCAGTGCCGGATGATCCAGCATGCGTTCGTCGTCGCGGGCCTGCACCTCGTCGGCCGAGGGCGCCTTGCCCCAGTCCGCGACCAGCTTGGCGCGCTGCAAGAGCCGCTGCGCCCGCTTGTATTCCGCCGAGGGCACGATCAGCACCGAGGTGCCCTTGGCGCCCGCCCGGCCGGTGCGGCCGGAACGGTGCAGCAGCGTGTCGGGATTGGTCGGCAGGTCGGCATGGATCACCAGTTCCAGCCCCGGCAGGTCGATGCCGCGCGCCGCCACGTCGGTGGCGATGCAGACCCGCGCCCTTCCGTCGCGCAGGGCTTGCAGGGCATGGCTGCGTTCCTGCTGGGACAGTTCGCCCGACAGCGCCACGACCTTGAAGCCGCGATTGCCCATGCGCGCCAGCAGGTGGTTCACATTGGCGCGGGTCTTGCAGAAGATGATCGCCCGGCTGGCCTCGTAATAGCGCAGGGTGTTGAAGATCGCGTGCTCGCGGTCGCGGGTGGTCACCGACAGGGCGCGATATTCGATGTCGCCGTGCTGGCGCGCCTCGCCCATCGCCTGGATGCGCAGCGCGTCGCGCTGGAAATCGCGGGCCAGCGCCTCGATGGCCGGCGGCACGGTGGCAGAAAAGAGCAGCGTGCGCCGTTCGGCCGGCGCCGAGCCCAGGATGAATTCCAGATCCTCGCGGAAGCCCAGATCCAGCATCTCGTCCGCCTCGTCCAGCACGCAGGCGCGCAGGCCGGTCAGGTCCAGCGAGCCGCGCTCGATATGGTCGCGCAACCGGCCGGGGGTGCCGACGACGATATGCGCCCCGCGCTCCAGCGCCCGGCGCTCGGTGCGATAGTCCATGCCGCCGACGCAGGTGGCGATGCGCGCGCCCGCCTGCTCGTAAAGCCAGCCCAGCTCGCGCGCCACCTGCAAGGCCAGCTCGCGCGTCGGCGCAATGGCCAGCGCCAGCGGCCGGCCCGCCTCGGGCAGGCTGTCGCCGTCGAGGATGTCGCCGGCCATGGCCAGCCCGAAGGCCACGGTCTTGCCCGAGCCGGTCTGCGCCGAGACCAGCACGTCGCGGCCCCGCGCCTCGGGGGCCAGGGCGGCCTCTTGCACGGAAGTCAGGCTGGCATAGCCCTTGGCCGCCAGCGCCGCGGCCAGAGGCGCGGCAATATCATGTTCGTTCATCTTCTTCGCCAGAAAGGGGATGCGGGGGCGCATCCGGTGAAAGGCACCATTCCCCTTTGCGGCCGGGCCCTCCCAACGGCCCGCCGGCCCGGAACGCGGAGCCAAGCCGCCCGCCTATCCTGTCCCGGCCCGCAAGTCAAAGCGAAACTAGGGCCGCATCAGCTGATCCTCGGTCCAGCCGAGCCGCGCCATGTCCTCGGCCCGCACCGCCGCATCGTCGCCGACGATGAATTCGTCCAGCTGCGGCGGGACCGTGCCGGCCTGCGACAGCAGGCCATGCACCTGCCCGCGGTGATGGGTCTGGTGCTGGAACAGATGCGACAGCAGGTCGTCGCGGCGGTCGTGCTGGACGCGGGCGCCCCGGTCCACCGCCACGATTTCCGCCAGGGCGTCCGGCGTCAGCGCCGCGACCAGCGCCAGCAGGCGGTCGTCCATCCGCACCTGCCATTCGATCAGCCGTGCCAGGTCGGGGCAATCCCGCGACTCGGCCAGCGCGGCCTCATCAAGCGGCCGGCCCTCCAGCGCGTCGATATAGAAGCGGTCAACCAGCAGGATATGGTTCAGCGTGGCGCGGATCGAGCCGAAGAAGGACGGGCGCGGCGCCTCATAGGCGCCGGGCGGCAGGGCGGCGCAGGCGCGATGCAGCCGGGCATTGGCCAGCCGGTTCATCTGCGCCAGCTTGCGCAGCATGCGCAGCATCAGGGTCATCGGGCACCTCCTGCCGCGATGATGCCGCGCGGCGCCCGCCGGGTCGAGCCTCTAGCGCCGAGGCCCGGCGGGATCGTGGCCCAGGCTGCGGCGGATCTCGGCCAGGAACAGCTGCAGCGCCGGCACCGGGTCGCGATGGTGATAGACGATATAAACCTCGGAGATCGGCGGATCGGGGCGGATCGGCAGGAAGGTCAGCGGTCCCGCCGTCAGCCTGGCGATGCCCGCGGGCACGATGCTGACCCCGAAGCCCGCGACGATCAGGCTGGGGATCGACTGCGCGTCCACCACCTGCTGCGAGACCCGGGGCCGATAGCCCGAGGCGACGATGCAGGCCATGACATAGGCGGCGAAATCGGAACTGTCGGGGCGCAGCACGACATGCTGGTCCTCGCGCAGGTCGTCGATCGAGACGCAGGTGCGCCCGGCCAGCCGGTGGTCGCTGCGCACCAGCGCCACCATCTCCTCGCGCCAGCCGTATTCATGGGCCAGCTCCTCGTCGCGCGGCACCGAACGGTTGAAGCTGACATCGGTGCGCCGGCTCAGCACCTCGGTGATCTGCGTGGCCGGGGTCTGTTCGTGGACGCGCAGGGTGATTCGCGGATGCAGCCGGGAGAAATGCGCCAGAAGCTCGGAGAGGCCCCCGCGCAGGATCGAGCCGGTTGCCCCGATTTCCAGCAAACCGTCCTGGCCCTGCTGGATTTCGCGGATCTCCTGCAGGCTGCGCTCATACTGGTCCAGCATGTTGCGCGCCCTGGGCAGAAACAGCGCGCCGGCCCGCGTCAGCGCCACCTTGCGGCTGGTGCGGTGGATGAGTTCCGCGCCCACCTCGCGCTCAAGTGTCTGGATTTGCGTGCTCAGCGGCGGCTGCGACATGTTCAGTCGCCGGGCGGCGCGGGTGAAGTTCAGCTCTTCGGCCAGGACGACGAAGCAGCGGAGCTGGCGCATTCTCATAGCATCACCGTATAGATCAGCGGTAAATCGATATTAGACACGGATGCAACATTCGCCAACAATCTTGGCATGAGGGGTCAGCCGCGACCGCGCGCCGCCGATGCGAGAGGAGACGCATCCGGAAGCGCGCCGGGCCGCGGCCCGCCCCTTCCGTCACAGGGAGGAACGGAAACACATGCCGAATTGGTCCAGGTCCTTGTTTGGACAGGTTTGCGTGGCGCTGGTGCTGGGGGTCCTCGCCGGCTTCTTCGCGCCGGAATTCGCCGCCAAGATGAAGCCGCTGGGGGACGGGTTCATCAAGCTCATCAAGATGCTGATCCCCGTCATCGTGTTCTGCGTCGTGGTGCATGGCATCGCCGGCGCGGGCGATCTGAAGAAGGTCGGCAAGGTCGGCGTGCGCGCCATCATCTATTTCGAGATCATCACCACCATCGCCCTGGCCTTGGGCATCGCGGTCGCCTATCTGTTCGGCCCCGGCCACGGCATGAACATCGACGTGAGCCAGCTCGATGCCTCGGCGCTGTCGGCCTATGTGGACCGCGCGCATGAAGTCACCAGCGGCGGCACCGTCGACTTCCTGATGAAGCTGATCCCGACCACGATGATCAGCGGCTTCGCCCAGGGCGACATCCTGCAGGTGCTGCTGGTCGCGATCCTGTTCGGCTGCGCCCTGTCGCTGGTGGGCGAACGCGGCAAGCCGCTGCTGCACATGATCGAGCTGACGGGTGACGTCACCTTCAAGGTCATGTATTTCATCGTCCGGCTGGCGCCGCTGGGCGTGTTCGGCGCCATCGCCTTCACCGTCGGGCAATACGGCATCGGCTCGCTGGCGCAGCTGGGCTATCTGGTCGGGCTGTTCTACGTCACCATCGCCATCTTCGTCTTCGTGGTGCTGGGCTTCGTGCTGCGGCTGTCGGGCTTCAGCATCATCAAGCTGCTGCGCTACATGCGCACCGAGGTCGGCATCGTCGCCGGCACCGCCAGCAGCGACGCGGTGCTGCCGCAGACCATGCGCAAGCTGGAGCATCTGGGCATCAAGGACTCGACCGTGGGCCTGGTGGTGCCGACCGGCTATTCCTTCAACCTCGACGCCTTCTCGATCTATCTGACGCTGGCGGCGGTGTTCATCGCCCAGGCGACCAACACGCCGCTGTCCACCACCGACCTGCTGGCCATCCTGGGCGTGGCGCTGGTGACGTCGAAGGGCGCGCACGGGGTGCCGGGCTCGGCCATCGTGATCCTGGCCGCGACGCTGGCCGCGATCCCGGCCATTCCCGCCATCGGGCTGGTGCTGGTGCTGTCGGTGGACTGGTTCATGGGCATCGCCCGGGCGCTGGGGAACTATCTGGGCAATTGCGTGGCCACCGTGGTCGTCGCCTCTTGGGTGGGCGATATCGACCGCGACCGCGCCCGCCGCATCCTCGACGGCGAGGACATGCCGACCCTGGACGTGCTGGACGAGGATGCGCCCATGTCGCAGCCGCAGCACGGGTAACGAGGTCCCTCGCGGATCGGCCGGGACCAGCGCGACGGACCCGGTCGCCCCGCCGAGAAGACGGCCTGCGCCTTCCCTCCCGATGGCGCAGGCCCTTTCATGTCAGGGCAGCCCGGTCGTGAAGCCTTCGTCGGTCAGGATGCCGATCAGCGCCTGCGCGGCCCGTGTGCGGTGGCGCCGCGGATTGGTCAGCAACGAGAACGGCCGCTCGGCCCCCGGCAGCGGCAGGGTGCGGATCCAGCCCGAGGCGGCCGGCCGCGCCACCGCGCGCTGCGACAGCACCGCAAGACACCGGCTGGAGGCGACCGCGCCCAGCACCGCCTCGTTCGAGGGCAGCTCCAGCGCCAGCGGCAGCGCGGAGACGGAAAGCCCCTGCCCGCCCAGCCAGGTCTCGAATTCCGACCGCGTGCCCGAACCCGGCTCGCGCAGCACCCAGCCTTGCGTGGCAAGCTCGGCCGGCGGCAGCGCCTCGCGCCCGGCCCAGGGATGCGCGGCGCCCATGACCAGCACCAGCCGGTCGCGCGCCACCACCTGCCGGTGCAGCTCGCCATGCGCCACCGCCCCTTCGACCAACCCCAGATCGGCGCCGCCCTCCTGCACCGCATCGGCGACCTGGGTGGTGTTGCTGACCGTCAGGCGCAGCTCGATTCCCGGATGCATCTCGCGCAGGGCCACCAACCGCGGCGGCAGCCAGTAGCTGGCGACGGTCTGGCTGGCATGGACCCGCAGCCGGCCGCGCGGCTCGCGCGCCAGATCCTCCAGCACCATCTCGGCGGTCTCGGCCCGGTCCAGCACGGCCCGGGCCTCGGCCATGAAGGCCTCGCCCGTCTCGGTCAGCACGATGCGCCGCCCCACCCGGTCGAAAAGCCGCACGCCATGCCGCGCCTCCAGCGCCGAGACGGCCGCGCTGACCGCCGATTGCGTCAGGTTCAGCGCCTCGGCCGCGCGGGTGACATGCTGGCGCTCGGCCACGGCCAGGAAGATGCGGAGCTGTTCCAGGGTCATGCACCACTCATAAGAAAAACCGAACGGTATGGCAAATACAATGCGATGGATTGAACGTCGTTTCAGGACCATGTTCCACCCCAAAGGCAAAGGAGCACGATCATGTCCTCGACCGACCAGGGCCAGCAAAATTCTCTTGCCGTCGCCGGCTGGCTGGGCGCCACCCTGCCGGGACTGGGGCTGACCCTCGCCATCGCGGTCGCCGCGACGGCGGTGCAGCGGCTCTCGGGCATCCCGGCGCTCAGCCCGCTGGTGGTGGCGATGGTGCTGGGCATGGCGCTGCGCAACCTCTTCGGCACGCCCGCGGCGGCGCGGCCGGGCATCGCCTTCTCGCTGCGCCGGGTGCTGCGCCTTGCCATCGTGCTGCTGGGCTTCCAGCTGACGCTGGAGCAGCTGCGCGCGGTGGGCCTGCCGGGGCTGGCGGTGATCTCGGTGACGCTGGCCGCGACCTTCCTGTTCACCAGATGGGCCGGGCGGGCGCTGGGGGTCGAGGCGCGGCTGGCCGAACTGATCGCGGCCGGCACCTCGGTCTGCGGCGCCTCGGCGGTGATCGCCACCAACACCGTCACCCGCGGCTCGGACGAGGACGTGGCCTATGCCATCGCCTGCGTGACGGTCTTCGGCTCGCTCTCGATGCTGGCCATGCCGCTGCTGGGCGAGATGATGGCGCTGGGGCCGGCGCATTACGGCATCTGGGTCGGCGCCACCGTGCACGAGGTGGCGCAGGTGGTCGGCGCCGGTTTCCAGCACGGGGCCGAGGCCGGGCAGGCCGCCACCGTCGCCAAGCTCAGCCGGGTGATCATGCTGGCGCCGCTGATCCTGGTGCTGGGCGCGCTGGCCCGCCGGGGCGGCAAGGCCGCGCATGGCGCGGCGCCGACGCCCTGGTTCGTGCTCGGCTTCGTCGCGGTGGTGCTGCTGAACAGCGCCCTGCCCCTGCCCGAGGCGCTGCAGGCCGAGGTCGTCGGCCTGACCGCCTTCCTGCTGACCATGGCGCTGGCGGCGATGGGGCTGGAAACCGACATCCGCAAGCTGCGGGCCAAGGGCATCCGGCCGCTGGCGCTCGGCGCGCTGGCCTGGCTGTTCATCTCGACCCTCGGCCTGGGACTGGTGGCGCTGATCTAGGCATTGAGCGCGGGCGCGGCCGCACCTAGATAAGGGGAAACCCCGCCGACCGGAGCCGCGATGCAGCCCGCCGACACCCGCCCGCTGACCCGGCGCGAGACCGAGGTGCGCCGCTTCGTCCGCGCCCGCTACGGGCTGCGCGGCACGCTGGCGCTGCATCGCCACGCCCTCGGCCTCGACCTGCTGCGCGCGCCGGTCAACGTCATGCTGTCGCCGCTGTTCCTGCTGGTGCGGCTGGTCGCGCCGCTGTTGCGGCGAATCGGGCTGGTCCGGGCGGGCGAATGGCTGTCGCGCCGGCAGATCTTCCTGAAATCCGACGTGGCCCAGCGGATCGAGGCGGATCTGGCCGGCTTCCTCGACGATCTGGCGGCAAAGGGCCTGGCCCCAAGGGCGCCGCCCGAGACCGTGGCCCGCGCCGTCTCGGACTATGCCGAGACCCGCAACGCGGTCTCCGAGATCACCACCTCGCTGCTGGTCCTGCTCTCGGGGCTGCTGCTGTTCCACCGCGCGACCCCCGGGGTGATCTCGCTGGCCGGGCCGATCGCGCATCTGCGGGCACAGGCGCAGGCGATCGAGAATTTCGCGCTGGGAAGCTGGGCCGGGCGGATGTGGTACGGCGCCTTCCCGCGCGAGCTTTCCACCCTGGACCTGCTGCTGACCGGCACGGTGCTGGCCATGCTGGCCTCGGTCCTGACCACCTTTGCCGGGCTGGCCGCCGATCCGATCCAGACGGCCGCCGGCATCCACCGCCGCCGCATCATGCGGCTGCTGCGCCGGCTGGACCGTGCTAAGACCGGACCCGGGATTGGTCGCGAACATGTGCTGGCGCGGCTGGGCGACCTTTCCGACGCGGCGCTGAGCCTGTGGCGCAGCTTGAGGGGCTAGAGAGACCCGCCAGCCCCGAGCCGACCGGACCCTTCACGCCAGGCCGTCGATCTGCGGGAACCCGGCCCCTGCCGCCCCAGCCTGTTCCGCGCATCCCCTGCGCGGCGCCTTCCGATGCCGGCCGGGACCCTCCAACCCCAAAGCAATGGGCCCGCCTTTCCGGCGGGCCCTTTCTTTCTTGCCGAAATATCCTCGGGGGGTCCGGGGGGCAGACAGCCCCCCGGCAGCCGCGCTCACTCCATGAAGAAGGCGAAGCGGATGACGAACAGCGCCGCCACCACCCAGGTCGCGGCATGCACCTCGCGCGCGCGCCCGGTCGCCAGCTTGATCGCGGCGTAGCTGACGAAGCCGAAGGCAAGCCCGTTGGCGATGGAATAGGTAAAGGGCATCATCAGCGCCGTCAGCACCGCCGGCGCGCTTTCGGTCACGTCGCTCCACTGGATTTCCTCGAACTCCCGCACCATCAGGCAGGCGACGTAAAGCAGCGCCGGCGCGGTGGCATAGGCCGGGACCGAGCCGGCCAGCGGCGCGAAGAACACCGCCAGCAGGAACAGCCCCGCGACGACCAGCGCCGTCAGCCCGGTGCGCCCGCCCGCCTGCACGCCCGAGGCGCTTTCGACATAGGCGGTGGTCGAGCTGGTGCCCAGCATCGAGCCGGCCAGGATCGCCGTCGAATCCGCCATCAGCGCCCGGCCGAGGTTCTTGTTGGTATGGGTCGGCCCCTCGGTCAGCAACCCGGCGCGCTTGGCCACGCCGATCAGCGTGCCGGTGGCGTCGAAGACCTCGACCAGCACCATGACCAGGATGACGTGGAAGATGCCCACGGTCAGCGCCCCCGCCACGTCGAGCTGCAGGAAGGTCGGCGCGATCGAGGGCGGCATCGAGATCACCCCGCCGAAGGGGCTGGCGCCGATGGCAATGGACACCACCGTGATGACCAGGATGCCGATCAGGATCGAGCCGCGCACCTTCAGCGCGTCCAGCGCCGCGATGATGAAGAAGCCGACGATGGCCAGCAGCGTGCCGGTCTGGGTCAGGTCGCCCAGGCCAACCAGCGTCGCCGGATTGTCCACCACGATGCCCGCGTTCTTCAGCGCGATCAGCCCCAGGAACATGCCGATCCCGGCGGCGATGGCGCTGCGCATGGATGTGGGAATGCCCGCGATCAGCCAGCGCCGGATGCCGGTCACCGACAGGAACAGGAATATCAGGCCCGAGATGAACACCGCCCCCAGCGCCTGCTGCCAGGTGAAGCCCAGCGTGCCGACCACGGTGAAGGCGAAGAAGGCGTTCAGCCCCATGCCCGGCGCCATGCCGATGGGCCAGTTGGCCCAAAGCGCCATGATCGCCGATCCCAGCGCCGCGGCAAGGCAGGTCGCGACGAAGACCGCATTGCGGTCCATGCCGGTCGAGGACAGGATCTCGGGGTTCACGAAGATGATATAGGCCATGGTCAGGAAGGTGGTGATCCCCGCGATCACCTCCGTCCTGATGCTGGTGCCATGGGCCGTCAGGCCGAATTGCTTGTCTAGCACGGTTCCTTCCCCTGGACTGATGCTGGCGCCGCTGGCCGTCAGGCCGGATTGCTTGTCTGGCATGGTTCCTCCCAATTGGCGGTTCGCCCGCCGTGCTGGCCAGAATATGCCCGGGCATCTTCAACGAGAATGCAAGGTATAGCGACAGAGTTTCAACGAGATGTTTATAAACAGGGATTTTCAAGAAAATCTTGGTTCTGTTTATGGCAATTCGCGGGTTGCCTGAATGGGCGGCAGGGTGATGAGTGCTAGTGAGCCAGAAAAGGGAAAGGGAAGCAAGCGATGCGATACAGCCGCGACATGATCGGTTACGGGGCACGGACGCCGGACCCCAAATGGCCCGGGAACGCCCGGATCGCGGTGCAGATCGTCATCAATTACGAGGAAGGCGGCGAGAACAGCATCGAGCATGGCGACGCCGCCTCGGAAGCCTTCCTGTCCGAGATCATCGGCTGCCAGCCCTGGCCGGGCCAGCGGCACTGGAACATGGAATCGATCTACGACTACGGCGCGCGCGCGGGCTTCTGGCGCCTGCACCGGCTGCTGAAGGACGTGCCGGTGACCATCTACGGCGTCGCCACCGCGCTCGAGCGCGCGCCCGAGCAGGTCGCCGCCATGCAGGAGGCCGGCTGGGAGATCGCCACCCACGGCCTGAAATGGATCGACTACCGCGATATCCCGCGCGAGGTCGAGGCCGAGCATATCGCCCGCGCCATCGAACTGCACACCCGCGTCACCGGCGAGCGGCCGCGCGGCTTCTACCAGGGCCGCACCTCGATGAACACCGTGGCCCTGGGCTGCGAGGAGGGCGGCTTCGAATACCTGGCCGACACCATCGCCGACGACCTGCCCTATTGGCATGTCCATAACGGCAAGCCGCAGCTGATGGTGCCCTATACCATGGACGCCAACGACATGCGCTTCTCCTCCGGCCAGGGCTTCGGCACCGGGGTCGAGTTCTTCGACTACCTGCGCGACAGTTTCGACGTGCTCTATGCCGAGGGCGAGGCCGGGGCGCCGAAGATGATGTCCATCGGGCTGCATTGCCGCCTGGCCGGCCGTCCGGGCCGCGCCATCGCGGTGCAGAAATTCATCGAACACGCCCGCAAGCATGAGGGCGTCTGGTTCGCCACCCGGCTCGACATCGCGCGGCATTGGGCCAGGACGCATCCCTACCAGCCGAAGCAGCGCCCCTCGCAGATGGAGCGCGCGGAATTCGTCGAGACATTCGGCGGCGTCTACGAGCATTCGCCCTGGATCGCCGAGCGGGTCTGGGAAGGCGAGATGGGCGCCATCCACGACACTCCGGCCGGGCTGGCGGCGCGCATGGCGCAGGTGTTCCGCAGCGCCTCGGACGAGGAGCGGCTGGGCGTGCTGCGGGCGCACCCGGACCTGGCCGGCAAGCTGGCCGCGGCCAAGCGCCTGACCGCCGACAGCACCGCCGAGCAGGCCAGCGCGGGCCTCGACAGCCTGACCGATGCCGAGCGCGCCGAGTTCGACCGGCTGAACACGGCTTATGTGGAAAAGCACGGCTTCCCCTTCATCATCGCGGTGCGCGACCACGACAAGCCGGGGATCATGGCCGCGATGCGCCGGCGCATCGACAACGACACCGCCACCGAGCGCGCCGAGGCCGAGCGCCAGGTCAGCCGCATCGGCGCGCTGCGCCTGCAGCAGATCCTGGGCGACGCCTGAGCCCCGCCGCCCGCCTGCCGCCATGGCGGGCGGGAACCGCCACAGACGGACCGGGCCAGTGCGATCCCGGCGCAACGGAGACCTGAAATGACCGCCAAGACCCCGACCTATGCCGGGCCCTTCGCCGGCCTGCCGCCGCAGACCGACCTGTCCACCGACACCGCCATCTTCACCGAGGCCTATGCCGTCATTCCCGCCAGCACGATGCGCGACATCGTCACCAGCTTCCTGCCGGGCTGGACGGGGATGCGGATGTGGATGATCGCCCGGCCGCTCTCGGGCTTCGCCGAGACCTTCAGCCAGTATATCGTCGAATTGCAGCCGCAGGGCGGCTCGGACCGGCCCGAGGACGATGCGGGCGTGCAGGCGGCGATCTTCGTCACCGAAGGCGCGCTGAGCCTGACCATCGACGGCCAGGCGCATGAGCTGGAGCCCGGCGGCTTCGCCTATATCCCGGCCGGCATGGCCTGGTCGGTCCGGAACGGCGATGCGACCTCGCGCTTCCACTGGTGGCGCAAGCGCTGGCAGCCGGTGGAAGGGCTGGAAAAGCCCGAGGTGATCATCGCCAACGAGCGCGACATCGCCCCGATCCCGATGCCGGACACCAATGACAGCTGGGCCACCACCCGCTTCATGGATCCGGCGGACCTGCGCCACGACATGCATATCACCATCGTGACCTTCGAGCCGGGCGGCTCGATCCCCTTCGCCGAGACGCATGTGATGGAGCACGGGCTGTTCGTGATCGAGGGCAAGGCGGTCTATCGGCTGAACCGCGACTGGGTCGAGGTCGGCCCCGGCGACTTCATGTGGCTGCGCGCCTTCTGCCCGCAATGCTGCTATGCCGGCGGGCCGGGGAATTTCCGCTATCTGCTTTACAAGGACGTGAACCGGCACGCGCCGATCTGGAAGTAAGGGGGCTCTGCCCCCCGCCGCTGCGCGGCTCCCCCCGGGGTATTTGGAAAACCGAGAAGGCCGGTCAGCGGGCGTGTCAGCGGGCGCGGCGGAAGGTCAGGTTGATGCGGGCGGCGCCGGTCAGCGGGTGCTCCCCCGGCTTCAGGGTCAGGATGCCGTGCCAGTTCAGCCGCGCCGGGCCGCCCCAGACCACCACGTCGCCGTGGGTCAGCGCGTGCTTCGCCACCGGGTCGCCGCGCTGCGGCCCGCCGAACTGGAAGGTCGCCGGCAGGCCCAGCGAGACCGAGACGATGGGCGCGGCCATGTCGGCCTCGTCGCGGTCCTGGTGCAGGCCCATCCTTACCCCCGGCCGATAGCGGTTGATCAGGCAGGCATCGGGCCGGAAGCCGGGGAAGCCGGCCCGGGCGGCGGCTTCTTCCGCCAATTGCCGGAAGCGCGGCGGCATCTCGGGCCAGGGCCGGCCGGTCAGCGGGTCGCGCGGTTCGTAGCGATAGCCGCGGCGGTCGCTGACCCAGCCGAGCGCGCCGCAATTCGTCATCTCGACGCCGATCCTGCGCCCGCCGGGGGTCTGCATCTGGCGGAAGGGCGAGAGCCCGGCGATGCGCGCGACATCATCGAGGAGAGCCGGGTCGGGCGCGAAGCCGCGCAGGATCATGGCGCCGGGACCGAGGGGCTCGTCGCGGCGGGTTCCGAACAGGTCTGGCTCCATGTTGCCCTCCCACGGGATTGTCATGTGCTGCGGCTTGACCTGGGGCCTGACGATGGCTTTCAAGTCGGGTCACAGCAAAGGATTCCTGCCATGCGCCGCCCCCTTGCCGCAATCGTCCTGGCGCTGCTTTGCGCCCTGCCCCTGGTGCCGGTTCAGGCGCAGGATCACGGCGGGCCCGAGGTCGCGGCAATCAAGGAAGCGGTGTTCAACGGCCCCGGCCTGCCGGTGATGGGCAATGAGCGGGGCGATACGGTGCTGGTCGAGTTCTCGGATTACAATTGCGGCTTTTGCCGCAAGAGCGCGCCGGAGGTGGCAGCGCTGCTGCAAGCGGATCCGGGCGTGCGGCTGGTGGTGCATGAGATCCCGATCTTCGGCGAGGGCTCGCGCTTTGCCGCCGAGGCGGCGCTGGCCGCGCAGGCGCAGGGCAAGTATCCCGAGTTTCACCGGGCCCTGATGGCGATGCGCGGCAAGGCCGAGAAGGCCTCGGTGCTGCGCGTCGCCCGCGAGGTCGGGCTGGACGTGGCGCGGCTGCAGCGCGACATGCAGGCGCCCGAGATCACGCAGAGGATCGAGCGCTCGCTGAAACTGGCCGACGAGATCGGGCTGGTCGGCACGCCCAGCTTCATCGCCGGGGACCGGGCGGTGTTCGGCTATCTGGGCAAGGAGGACCTGGCCGAACTGGTGGCCGAGGCGCGCGGCGCGCGATAGCGCGCGCCTTTCGCCCTCAGGTGCGGATGTCGACGCCGAGATGCTTGGCGACGGTGAAGATGTCCTTGTCGCCGCGGCCCGACAGGTTCACCACCATGATGTGATCCTTGGGCAATTCGGGCGCGATCTTGACGACATGGGCCAGCGCATGGCTGGGCTCCAGCGCCGGGATGATGCCTTCCAGCCGGCAGAGGGTCTGGAAGGCCGCCAGCGCCTCGTCATCGGTCACGCTGACATATTCGGCGCGGCCCTGCTCCTTGAGCCAGGCATGTTCCGGGCCGATGCCGGGATAGTCGAGCCCGGCGCTGATCGAATGGCCTTCCAGGATCTGCCCCTCGTCGTCCTGCAGGAGATAGGTGCGGTTTCCGTGCAGCACGCCGGGGCGGCCGCCGGTCAGGCTGGCGCAATGCTGCATGCGCGCGTCGACGCCCTTGCCGCCGGCCTCGACGCCGATGATGCGCACCGAGGGATCGTCGAGGAAGGGGTGGAACAGGCCCATGGCGTTCGAGCCGCCGCCGATCGCCGCGACCACGCTGTCGGGCAGCCGCCCTTCGCCCTCCTGCTCGGCCAGTTGCCGGCGGGTCTCGCGGCCGATGATGCATTGGAAGTCGCGCACCATGGCCGGATAGGGATGCGGGCCGGCCACCGTGCCGATGCAATAGAAGGTATCGCGCACGTTCGTCACCCAGTCGCGCAGCGCGTCGTTCATCGCGTCCTTGAGCGTGCCGCGGCCAGAAGTGACCGGCACCACCTCGGCGCCCAGAAGCCGCATGCGGAAGACGTTTGGCGCCTGGCGCTCGACGTCATGGGCGCCCATGTAGACGATGCATTTCAGCCCGAAGCGGGCGCAGACCGTCGCCGTCGCCACGCCGTGCTGGCCGGCGCCGGTCTCGGCGATGATGCGGGTCTTGCCCATGCGGCGCGCCAGCAGGATCTGGCCCAGCACGTTGTTGATCTTGTGGCTGCCGGTGTGGTTCAGCTCTTCGCGCTTGAGGTAGATCTTCGCGCCGCCCAGTTCCTCGGTCAGGCGCGGGGCGAAATAGAGCGGGCTGGGGCGGCCGACGTAATGCTTCCACAGATCGTCCATTTCGGCCCAGAAGCTCGGGTCGTCCTTGGCGCGGTCGTACTCCGCTTCGAGGTCGAGGATCAGCGGCATCAAGGTCTCGCTGACGAAGCGGCCGCCGAAGATGCCGAAGCGGCCCTGTTCGTCCGGGCCGGTCATGAAGCTGTTGATGAGGTCTTCGGCCATGGCTCTCCTCGCGGCGCGGTCGGAATGAGTATTTGGGAAACGGTGAAAGCCCGTCAGAGGGGTTTCTTATATCCGATATGGGAAGGGGTAAAGCCGAGCCTGTCGTAGAAGCGATGCGCGTCGGCCCGGCTGCGGTTGGTGGTGAATTGCAGAAGCCGGCAGCCGGCGGCGCGGGCGCGCGCCTCGGCATCGCGGATCAGCGCCTCGCCGACGCGCCGGCCGCGCAGGTCGGGACGGACGCGCACCCCCTCGATCTGGGCGCGGCGGGCGGCGGAGAGCGACAGGCCGGAGATGACGGTGATCTGGTAGCAGGCGACCACCTCGTCCCCGATCACCCCGACGATCAACTGGTTGCCCGGTTCCTTCTGCATCGCCTCCCAGGCGGCGAGATAGGGGCCGAGCTCGTCGCCCTCGCGCGCCTGGCCCAGCATATCGTCGCGCAGAAGCGCAAGGACAGCGGGAACCTCGTTGCGCCGGGCCTCGCGGAAGGCGACGGCCGCGGTCACAGGACCGGCGCCGTGGCGCGGGCGATGAAGCGGCGGATGCGCTCGGGGTCCTTGACGCCGGGGGCGCTTTCGACGCCGGAGGAGACATCGACCGCCGGCGCGCGGGTCAGGCGGATCGCCTCATGCACGTTCTCGGGGGTCAGGCCGCCGGCGAGCAGCCAGGGCTTGAGGATCTGCCGCCCGGCCAGCAGCCGCCAGTCGAAGGCAAGGCCGTTGCCGCCCGGCAGCACGCCATCCTTCGGCGGCTTGGCGTCGATCAGCAGCATGTCGGCCACGAGGCCGTAGTCCCAGAGCGCATCCAGATCCTGCGCCTCGGCCACGCCCACCGCCTTCATCACCGGCAGGCCGGTGCGCGCCTTGACCTCGGCCACCCGGGCGGGGGTCTCGGCGCCGTGCAGCTGGATCAGGTCCAGCGGCACCCGGGCCAGCACTGCATCCAGCGCCGCGTCATCGGGATTCACGAACAGGCCCACCTTGGCCACGCCCAGCGGCACCTGCGCGGCAAGCTTCGCCGCCGCCTCGGGCAGGACATGGCGCGGTGATTTCGGGAAGAAGACGAAGCCGACATAGCGCGCCCCGGCCCCGACCGCCGCGGCGAGGCCGGCGGCCTCGGTCAGGCCGCAGATCTTGACGGAAACGGCCATGGCATCAGCGCGGCGCGTGCAGCGACGAGCCCGAGCCCGCAGGCGCCGCCGGCTTGCGCGCCGCCTCGTCCAGGATCGCCAGCACGTCGTCGCGCGGCGCGGCATGGGTGCGGCGCAGATCCCCGACTTCGCGCTGCAGCTGCGCGAGGTCATGCGCCCGGCGGCTGGATTCGGCGCGCAGATGCGATTCGCGCAGCCATTCCCAGACCAGCCCGACCAGCACGCCGAAGACCATGGCCAGGAACAGCGCGACAAAGGCCGGCATGGTCAGCGACCAGCGCCCGCCGGCGAACTGGGCCAGGCTTTCCGGCATCAGGCTGATGGTGACGAGATCGCGGTTCGCCGCAGCCAGCAGCATCAGCACGATGGCCAGAATGACGATGAAGAAGATCCGGATCGCGCGCATGCCTTACCCCGCAGAGATTGTCGCCGGCAATCTGGCCTATTCGGCGCCGCCGTTCAACCGCTCGCGCAGGAGCTTGCCGGTCTTGAAGAAGGGCACATGCTTTTCGTCCACGCTGACGGTTTCGCCGGTGCGCGGATTGCGGCCCTGCCGCGCGTCGCGCTTCTTGACCGAGAAGGCGCCGAAACCGCGCAACTCGACCCGGTCGCCGCGGGCCATGGCGTCGATGATCTCCTCGAACACGGTGTTCACGATCCGCTCGACGTCGCGCTGGAACAGGTGCGGGTTTTCCTCGGAGATTTTCTGGATCAGTTCGGATCGGATCATTGCGGTTCCTGTCTGGGTGTTCCAACAAACTCCTGCCGCCCGATCATAGGGCAGACATCGCGGCATTCAATGTCAGAACGCATTCCGGCCGGATTGGTTGCCGTGTTTTTCAAGCCTTTATGGTTCAGTCGGCGGAAATGCGCAATGAAAAGCGCCCCCGGATCGCTCCGGGGGCGCAAGGTTCGGCCGATGCGAGGCTCAGCCGCGGCCCTTGAGCGCGGCGCCCAGGATGTCGCCCAGCGAGGCACCCGAATCCGAGCTGCCATACTGTTCGACGGCTTCCTTCTCTTCGGCGATCTCGCGCGCCTTGATCGACAGGCCCAGGCGGCGGGTCTTGGTGTCGATGTTGGTGACGCGGACGTCGACATGGTCGCCGACCTGGAAGCGCTCGGGGCGCTGGTCCTGACGGTCGCGGGCCAGGTCCGAACGACGGATGAAGGACTTCATGCCGTTGTATTCGACCTCGATGCCGCCGTCCTCGATCGCCGTCACGGTGACGGTGATGACCGAGCCGCGCTTCACGCCCTCGACCGCTTCGGCCATGGCGTCGTTTTCCAGCGCCTTGATCGAGAGCGAGATGCGCTCCTTCTCGATGTCGACTTCCTGGACCACGGCCTTCACCACGTCGCCCTTGCGGAAGTCCTGGATGGCTTCCTCGCCGCGGGTGTCCCAGCTGATGTCCGACAGGTGCACCATGCCGTCGATATCGCCTTCCAGGCCGACGAACAGACCGAATTCGGTGATGTTCTTGACCTCGCCCTCGATGACGGTGCCGACCGGATGGGTCTCGGCGAAGACTTCCCACGGGTTGCGCATGGTCTGCTTGAGACCCAGCGAAACGCGGCGCTTGGCCTCGTCGATCTCCAGCACCATAACGTCGACTTCCTGCGAGGTCGAGACGATCTTGCCGGGATGGACGTTCTTCTTGGTCCAGCTCATTTCCGAGACGTGCACCAGGCCCTCGACACCGGCTTCCAGCTCCACGAAGGCGCCGTAATCGGTGATGTTGGTCACGCGGCCGGTATGGACCGAGCCGATCGGGAACTTCGAGGCCACGGTATCCCACGGATCGGCCTGCAGCTGCTTCATGCCCAGGCTGATGCGGTGGGTGTCCTTGTTGATCTTGACGACCTGGACCTTGACGGTCTCGCCGATCGACAGGATCTCGGACGGGTGGTTGACGCGGCGCCAGGCCATGTCGGTGACGTGCAGCAGGCCGTCAACACCGCCCAGATCGACGAAGGCGCCGTATTCGGTGATGTTCTTGACCACGCCCTCGACCGTCTGGCCTTCGGTCAGGTTGGCGATGACCTCGGCGCGCTGTTCGGCGCGGGACTCTTCCAGGATGGCGCGGCGCGACACGACGATATTGCCGCGGCGGCGATCCATCTTGAGGATCTGGAAGGGCTGCTTCAGGCCCATCAGCGGGCCGGCGTCGCGCACGGGGCGGACATCGACCTGGCTACCGGGCAGGAAGGCCACGGCGCCGCCCAGGTCGACGGTAAAGCCGCCCTTGACGCGGCCGAAGATGGCGCCTTCGACGCGCTCTTCCGCGGCATAGGCTTTCTCCAGGCGGTCCCAGGCCTCTTCGCGGCGGGCTTTCTCGCGCGAGATGCTGGCCTCGCCGCGGGCGTTCTCGACGCGGTCGAGATAGACCTCGACCTCATCGCCGATGGCGATGGCGGGGGCTTCGCCGGGATTTGCGAATTCCTTGAGATCGACGCGGCCTTCCATCTTGTAGCCGACGTCGATGATGGCCTGGCCCGCCTCGATGGCGATGACCTTGCCCTTGACGACCGAGCCCTCTTCGGGCGTGTCGATGGCGAGGCTTTCGTTCAGGAGGGCCTCGAATTCCTCCATGGTCGCTTTAGCGCACATATAGATCCAGTTTCCTTTTCGATCATTGCTGGCCATGCGGTTGGCTCCGCCGGTCTTTTTGTAGATGCAGGGATAAGCGCATAAGGGTCGCGGCATACGCCCGACCCTGTTGAAGCGGCCCGTTATGGCCCCATCGCTTGCCCTGACGGGCGCGATATAGCCCTCATTCGCCGTTCTGGCAAGCGCCGAGACCGGGGAAATGCGCCCGGATCTCGCGCTCGAGCAGCGCCACAAGCGCGGCCGCGGGCATGGGACGGGCGCGCGGCGCCCCGGTTCCGGCCCATTGCGCCGCGTAATCCGAGCCGCCAGCCACCGCCTGCAGCCGCTTGGCCGCGTCATAGGTGATCGGGTAATCCGGCAGCGGCGGCGCGTCCTCGGCCTCGCCCAGCGCCGTCAGCCGGTTGGCGAGGCCGCGCGCCGGACGGCCGGAAATGGCGCGGGTCATCACCGTGTCGCCCGGCTTCGCATCGGCAAGCCGGGCGCGATAGGCGTCGTTCGCCGCCGATTCCGGACAGGCGACGAAGGCGGTGCCCATCTGCACCGCGGCCGCGCCCGCCCCGAGGCAGCGCGCGGCATCGGCGCCGTCCATGATGCCGCCGGCGGCGACCAGAGGCAGGCCCAGGTCGCGCAACTCGCGCAGCAGCGCCTCGGTCGCAAGCCGGTCGTCGGGGCCGTCGGGATCGAAGATGCCGCGATGCCCCCCGGCCTGGTAGCCCTGGGCGATGATCAGGTCGAGCCCGGCCTCGCGGATCGCCAGCGCCTCGGCCCGAGAGGTCGCGGTGGCGCCCAGGGTGGCGCCGCTGTCGCGCAGCGCGGCGATGTGCCCGGCCGGCGGCAGGCCGAAATGGAAGGTGACCAGCACCGGCCGCGCCGCCAGCACCGCGCGCAGCATCTCCTCATCTTCAAGGAAGCTGCGATAGATCTCCTCGATCCGGGCCGGGGGCTCGGCGCCGAAGCGGCGGAACTCGGGCGCCAGGTAGTCGAGCCAGCCCGCCTCGCGCGCCGGATCGGCCTGGGCGGGGCGGTGGCAGAACAGATTGACGCCATAGCGGTCCGAGCCCAGCCGCCCCTGCGTCTCGGCCATCATCGCCGCGGCCTGGGCCGCCGTGGCGGCGGCCACGCCGATCGAGCCCATCCCCCCTGCCCGGCTGACCTCGGCGGCAAGAAGCGGTGTCGCCGTGCCGGCCATCGGCGCCTGGATCACCGGCACCCGCAGATCGGAAAGCTGGAAACGCCGGTTCATGCCCTTGCCTCCTGCGCGCGGGCCCCTGCCTCCTGCGCGCGGGCGATGGCGTGGGCCACGGCCTCGTCGATGCTCATCTCGGTGGTGTCGAACAGCAGCGCATCCTCGGCCGGGCGCATCGGCGCCACGTCGCGGGCGGCGTCGCGGGCGTCTCGCTCGCGCAGCTCGGCCAGGATGCGCGCCTCGTCGGCGCCCAGTTCCAGCGCCCGGCGGCGGGCGCGGGTCTCGTCGCTGGCGGTGACATAGAGCTTCAGCTCGGCCCCGGGGCAAATCACCGTGCCGATGTCGCGCCCGTCCAGCACCGCGCCCGGCTCGGAGCGGGCAAAGCGGCGCTGGAACTCGACCAGCGCCGCGCGCACCTCGGGGATGGCGGCGACGCGGCTGGCGGCCTGCCCGGCCTCGGCGCTGCGCAGGTCGTCGCGGGCCAGGTCCTCGGGGACCAGCGCGCGGGCGGCGGCGACCGGATCGCCGCCCTTGGCGCCGACCGCGCGATAAAGCAGCCCGGTGTCCAGATGGGCGAAGCCGAAATGCCGGGCAAGCGCCCGCGCGATGGTTCCCTTGCCCGAGGCGGCGGGTCCGTCGATGGCGATGGTGAAGGGCATATCCTCGGGGGTCCTCGGGTTCTGGCGGCGGCGGCCCGGCGCAGACCTCGGTTCGGAGTCGCGCATGCCGGCCCAGCCGCGAATGCACGAGAAACCGTCAAGGATGCCGGCCGGACGGCGGCCCGTCCGCAACTGGATCTTGGTGCCGGTTGCAGGAATCGAACCCGCGACCTTCTGATTACAAATCAGCTGCTCTACCAGCTGAGCTAAACCGGCATCCTGCCCGTTCCGTAGCGCCTCACGGGCGCGGGCGCAAGCTTGGCGTGGCCGGTCAGGCGGTGACGATGCGCACCGTCTCGACCAGCCGGGCGGGGTCGAGCGGATGCGGCAGCCAGCCCGCAGCCCCGGCATTGCGGGCGCGGGTCTTGAGCTCGGGCGCGGCCGAGACCGCCATGACCAGGATCGGGATCGCCCGCAGCCGGTCGTGGCGCCGCACCGCCTCGATGAAGCCGAAACCGTCCAGCTGCGGCATGTTGAGGCCGGTCAGGATGGCGTCCGCCGGACCCGCCTCCAGCGCGGCCAGCCCCTCGGCGCCGTCGGCGGCCCGCCGCACCACCATCCCGGCCGCCTCCAGCATAGCGGCCACCTGCTCGCGCAGTTCGCTGTTGGCATGCTGGACCAGCACCGTCAGCGCCATCTCGGGCCCCTGCCACCACACCGTCGTCGTTCCATGCCGTCCTCCGAATCCGAACCGTTGCTTGCAAGATGGCGCAGAAGAATTAAGCTTCGGTTGACGCGCGTGCCCGAACCACCCGGCGATCCCTCATCCCTGCGGGTTTCTTGCGCGGGCCGGCGCATTTCCCGCCGCCGGGGCTTGCATTCGCGGCGGGAAGGGACTATTTCGCGCGCACTTCACAGGCGGGGTCGGGCCCCGGAGGGAGACATCCTTCGACGGTCCACCGGTTGGGGCTAGCCCCTGAAAGCCCCGCCAAGGCGCAAACCGGAAAGGACATGGACATGGCGCTTCCCGAATTCTCCATGCGTCAGCTGCTTGAAGCTGGCGTTCATTACGGCCACCAGACCCAGCGCTGGAACCCCCGCATGGCCGAGTTCATCTATGGTGAACGCAACGGCATCCACATCGTCGACCTGACCCAGACCGTGCCGATGCTGGACGCGGCGCTGCAGGTCGTGCGCGACACCGTCGCCAAGGGCGGCCGGGTTCTGTTCGTCGGCACCAAGCGCCAGGCCCAGAAGGCCGTGGCCGAGGCCGCCGAGAAATCGGCCCAGTATTACATGAACCACCGCTGGCTGGGCGGCACGCTGACCAACTGGAAGACCGTCTCGCAGTCGATCCAGCGCCTGAAGGCGCTCGACGAGACGCTGTCCTCGGGCGCCGAGGGCCTGACCAAGAAAGAGCGGCTGCAGATGGAGCGCGAGCAGGCCAAGCTGCAGGCCTCGCTGGGCGGCATCCGCGAAATGGGCGGCCTGCCGGACCTGCTGTTCGTCATCGACGTGAACAAGGAAGACCTGGCCATCCTGGAAGCCAAGAAGCTGGGCATCCCGGTCGTCGCCGTGGTCGATACCAACTGCTCGCCCAAGGGCGTCGACTACATCATTCCGGGCAATGACGACGCCGCCCGCGCCATCGCGCTGTATTGCGACCTGGCCTCGCGCGCCGCGCTGGACGGCATGACCGCCCAGATGGGCGCCGCCGGCGTGGACCTGGGCGCGCTGGAAGCCGGCGTCGAGGAAGAGCTGGCCGGCGAGACCGCCGAAGAAGCCGCCCAAGCCTGATTTCGGAGGGGCCCGAGCCCCGGGCCCGGCACTCCGCAAGGGGTTTACGGAACGTTCATCAGGCGGGGATAAACCCCGCCTGACGCATTGAAAAGCAAGGAGACACCCGAATGGCTATCACCGCTGCGATGGTGAAGGACCTGCGCGAGACGACCGGCGCGGGCATGATGGACGCCAAGAAGGCGCTGACCGAAACCGGCGGCGACATGCAAGCCGCCATCGACTGGCTGCGCACCAAGGGCCTGGCGAAAGCCGCCAAGAAGGCCGACCGCGTCGCCGCCGAGGGTCTGATCGGGGTGCAGGTCAAGGCTGGCCGTGGCGTCGCGGTCGAGATCAACTCGGAAACCGACTTCGTCGCCAAGAACGCCGATTTCCAGCAGCTGGTGCGCGAAATCACCGCCGTGGCGCTGGAAACCGCCACCGATGTCGAGGTGCTGCGGGCCACGCATCTGAACGGCAAGCCGGTCGCCGACGTGCTGACCGACGCCATCGCCCGCATCGGCGAGAACATGACCCTGCGCCGGATGCATGCGCTGGAAGGCGATACCGTCGTCTCTTACGTCCATAACGCCGCGGCCGAGGGCCTGGGCAAGATCGGCGTGCTGGTGGCGCTGAAGGGCGATGCCGAGAAGGCGCAGGCGATCGGCAAGCAGTTCGCCATGCATATCGCCGCGACCAACCCGGTCTCGCTGTCGGAAGCCACGCTGGACCCGGCGCTGCTGGCGCGCGAGCTGGAAGTGCAGACCGCCAAGGCCCTGGAAGAGAATGCCGCCTCGGCCAAGCCGAAGCCCGAGGCCGTGATCCAGAACAACATCATCCCCGGCCGGATGAAGAAGTTCGTGGCCGAGAACACGCTGCTGGGCCAGCCCTTCGTGGTCAATCCCGACGTCACCGTCGAGCAGGCCGCGAAAGAAGCCGGCGTCGAGATCACCGGCTATGCCCGGGTGATGGTCGGCGAAGGCATCGAGAAGAAGGAAGAGGATTTCGCTGCCGAGGTCGCCAAGACCCGCGCCGGCGCCTGATCCCGCCCCTGACGCAGAACGAAAGACGCCGGCCCCGCGGGACCGGCGTCTTGCATTGCGCGGCCCGGCTGGCCACGGCGCGGCGGCGGTCAGCCGTCGCTGTTCAGGGCCCGCTGCAGATGCCCGGGCGGATGCAGGCCCGGCGCGTGCCAGGGCTCGAGCCGCGCCCCATCCTGCAGCGATGCGGCGGAGGCCCGGGCCACCGACGAGCGGGGCGCGCCGTGATCGACAAAGATCTGCTTGCGGCTGGTAGCCAGCAGGATGGCCTGCGCCGTGGTCCTTGCCCCCAGCGCCTTGCGCGCCAGGCGCAGATGCTTCTCGACCGTGGCCGGGGTGACGTCCAGCAGCTCGGCGATTTCCTGGGTGGTGCGGCCGACCGAGATGCATTCCAAAACCTCGCGCTGGCGCAGGGTCAGCACGCAGTCGGGCTCGGCATAGGGCAGGCTCGAGAGCCGCAGATGCATCAGCCCGCTCACCGCCTCGATCATCCGGCCATGCTGCGACCAGAGCTCGTCGAGCTTGTCCTGCCGCATCCCGATCGGACCGCCGAGGATGATACCGGCGCGGATGCGCTCGACCCTGTCGCCGAGGCCGATGGCATAGCCCGCGACATGGCCGTAGCGCGCGAACAGGTCCAGCGCCCGCTCCTCGCACCGGGTCAGCCGGCCGGCCAGGCGGCGCTGGTGCATCCAGTCCCAGCTTTCGCTTCCCTGGTTGCCGACCAGCCACAGATGCATCGGCAGGCTCTCGACCAGGTCCAGCGAGACCAGCTCATGCCAAAGGTGCGGCGAATAGCTGGACAGCACGAGGCTGTCGTCACGCATCCGGTCGCAAGAAGCCTCGAGTATCCGCACCGCGCGATAGGCAACATTCGGGAAGCCCAGGTCGGTCAGCCGTTCGACATAATGTTGCCAGACGGCCTGCACCGAGCGCGCCGCAAGGATGACCTCCATGTCTTTCAGCACTTCCATGTTTTTACTGCGCTCTTTCCCCAAAAACCCTTTAGAATAAATTGCACCAGCGCCGATGCCTTTGAAATATTATTGCCAATACCCCGGACGGGATCAATGCATCAGGCAGAAATTTGCAAGGTGACGTAAGGTTAACTTATTTAAAGGAAACCTTTCAACAGATTGATCTGGAAAGACATATGGCGATTGCGCAATGACGACGGGGCAAGTCGTCCTAATTACCGAATCGCATTCCGGCCGGCCTGCAAGCAGGTGGTTTTCCTGATCCGGATTGCTGATTACTGTGCCGCCGGAAACGAGTCGGGAGTTGCGCGCGCATGCAGGTCGTCTTTCATTGCGGGGTTCACGGCACCGATCTTTACCGCATGGTCAAGACACTGTTGCAAAACCGGGACTGGTTGCTGCGCAACGGGGTCGAGCCGGTGACGCCGAACCGCCATCGCGACGTGTTCAACGAGGCGCTGAACGCGCTGAGGGGCGGCCCGGCCACGGCCGAGATGGAGCAGGTCATGCTGGACGCCATCCTGGACCTGGACGATCCGCGCCGCATCATCTGCAGCACGCCCACCTTCCTGGGCAAGGCGGCGCGGGCCATCTCGCCCGAGGGGCTCTATGTCGCGGCGGGCGAGAAGATGGCGGCGCTGGCCAATCTGTTCCCCAGCGCCGAGATCGAGTTCTTCATGGCGCTGAAGAACCCGGCCACGCTGATCCCCTTCATCCTGTCGCAGGAGGGCAGCGGCACCTATGCCGAGCTGATGGGCGGGGTCGATCCCGAGGCGCTGCGTTGGGCCCCGGCGATCCGGCGCATCCTGGCCGCCCTGCCCGACCGGCGGCTGGTGGTCTGGTGCCACGAGGACACCTCGCTGATCTGGCCCGAGGTGGTGCGCCGCATCTCGACCATGCCGGCGGACGTGCCGCTCAAGGCCGGGCTGCAGATCCTGGGCGACATCCTGCATCCGGACGGCATCCGCATGATCCGCGACGCGATGGCGCAGGAAGAGCGGCTGACCGTCAGGAGCCGCCGCCGGATCTTTGCCGCCGCGCTGGAGAAATACGCCCTGCCCGAGCAGATCGAGGTGCAGCTGAACCTGCCCGGCTGGACGCAGGACCTGGTGGACCGCATCACCGCCGCCTATGACGCCGACATGGCCGAGATCGCCGCCCTGCCGGGGATCGAGTTCATCACCCCCTGAGCGCATGAACCCGCGCATGAAAAAGGGCCGGTCGCCCGGCCCCCGCTTGCGCGCGCCTCGCGGCGTCAGGCCATGCCGAGCGCGGCCTTGTACATTTCCAGGATCGCCTCTTCCTCGGCGATGTCGTCCTTGTCGCGCTTGCGCAGCGCGATGACCTTGCGCATGACCTTGGTGTCGTAGCCGCGCGCCTTGGCCTCGGCCATCAGCTCCTTCTGCTGCTCGGTCACGTCCTTCTTTTCCGCCTCGAGCTGCTCGTATTGCTCGATGAACTGGCGCAGCTCGCCGGCGGCGATGCCATAGGCGTTGTCGTCCTGCATGTTCCGCTCCTTCGGGTTTTGGCGCGGGTCTAGGCGGTCTTGCGGGCGGGTGCAATCGCCGCTAGGCCGTCAGCGGCAGACGGAGGCGAAAACATGACGATCTGGGACGGGCTGATCTGGGGCGGAACCGCGCTGACGGTGGTCGGGCTGGTGGCGCTGGCCTGGTGCATCCTGACCGCTGCGCGGGCCAAGGCGCGGATCAACGACGATGCCGAAATGCGCGCCGCCATGCGCAAGGTCGTGGCGGTGAACATGGCGGCACTCGCGGCCTCGGTCCTGGGGCTGATGCTGGTCGTCCTTGGCATCATGCTGGGCAAGTGAGATGCGGGCGCTGATCCAGAGGGTCTCGGAAGCCGAGGTCACGGTCGAGGGCCGCAGCATCGGCCGCATCGGGCCGGGCCTTCTGGTCTTGGTCTGCGCCATGCAGGGCGACCCCGACGACGCGGCCGCGAAGCTGGCCGCGCGCGTGGCCAAGCTGCGCATCTTCCGCGATGAGGCCGGCAAGATGAACCGCTCGGTCGTGGACACCGGCGGCGCGGTGCTGGTGGTCAGCCAGTTCACGCTGGCCGCCGACACCCGCACCGGAAACCGCCCCGGATTCTCCACCGCCGAGGCGCCCGAGCGCGGCGAGGCGCTGTATCTGCGCTTTGCCGAGGCGCTGCGCGAGCTGGGCCTGCCGGTCGAGACCGGTGCCTTCGGCGCGGACATGAAGGTGTCGCTGGTCAATGACGGCCCGGTGACGATCTGGATGGATTCCGCAGAACGCGCTTGACTTTCGCAGCCCGAACCCTCATTTGCGACAAGTTGCCGCCCGCTGCCGCGTGAGCAGCCGGCGCCCTTGCGCCAAGGTCGGCACCGATTTTTCAGTTTCCCATTCACGCGGGGAGGCTGCGGGCATCACCGTATCCACGCCCGCCCCTCGCAACCAGCCGTGCGCCTTGCACGGCACCAGCCATGCGCGCCGATACGCGGGCGACCTGGCCGAAAGATGTTATGACCAACGAGACCACCCGCCCGAACCGTTCGGGCAATCCCCGCGCCCAGCAAGGCGGCAAGCCGCGTTTCCGCAACGACAAACCCAACACCAACCACCGCCGACACCGTGCAGAGCCGGAGGAGAAATTCATCCGCCGCGCCATCCCCGAGATCGACACCGCCTTCACCCGCATGGGGATCGATGCGCGCGTGGCGATCAACCTGCCGGGCCTGGGCATCGAGACGCCCTCGCCCATCCAGGAGAAATCCATCCCCGGCATCGTCGAGGGCCGCGACCTCCTGGGCCTTGCCCAGACCGGCACCGGCAAGACGGCGGCCTTCGGCCTGCCGATGCTGACCCGGCTGCTGAACATCGGCCGCAAGCCCGAGCCCCGGACCTGCCGGGCGCTGATCCTGGCGCCGACCCGCGAGCTGGCGACCCAGATCGCCGAGAACATCGACAACTATGCCGTCGGCACGCCGATCCGGCAGTTCCGCGTCGTCGGCGGCGCCTCGATCAACGTGCAGGTCCAGCGGCTTGAGCGCGGCGTCGACGTGCTGATCGCGACGCCGGGCCGGCTGATCGACCTGATCGAGCGCGGCGCCGTGGACCTGTCGCAGACCAAATACCTGGTTCTGGACGAGGCCGACCAGATGCTGGACATCGGCTTCATCCACGCGCTGCGCCGCATCGCCAAGATGCTGCCGCGCGAGCGCCAGACGCTGCTGTTCTCGGCCACCATGCCGAAGCTGATGGAGGAGCTGGCCGACAGCTACCTGAACGATCCGCTGCGCGTGGCGGTGAACCCGCCCGGCCAGGCGGCGGCCAAGATCGACCAGGGCGTGCATTTCGTCAACCAGGGCGACAAGGCGACGCTGCTGGCGGAATACCTGTCCAAGCATGTGGACGAGCTGGCCATCGTCTTCGGCCGCACCAAGCACGGCTCGGAAAAGCTGTCGAAGCTTTTGGAGAAATGGGGCTACAAGGTCGCCGCGATCCACGGCAACAAGAGCCAGGGCCAGCGCGAGCGCGCCTTGGCCAGCTTCCGCGCCGGCGACACCAAGGTTCTGGTCGCGACCGACGTGGCTGCGCGCGGCCTCGACATTCCCGAGGTGGCGCATGTCTATAACTACGACCTGCCCAACGTGCCGGAAAACTACGTCCACCGCATCGGCCGCACCGCCCGCGCCGGGCGCGACGGCCGCGCCATCGCCTTCTGCTCGCCCGCCGAGATCGGCGAGCTGCGCGCCATCGAGAAGGCGATGAAGGCCAAGATCGCCGTGGTCGGCGGCGAAGAGCCCTTCGAGGCGGCCAAGATCCGCGAACGCGGCGGCCCGGCGGGCCGCCCGGCGCAAGGCGCGGCGCGCAAGCGCCCGGCCCGGCGCCCCTCGCGCGCACCGAAAACGGCGCAGCGGGCCTGATTCCGCCGCGATACGCGCAAACGTGAGCCGCCGCCATGTCGCGGCGGCTTGCGACCCCCGGCCCGGCCCGGCTATCTCCCGGCATGGCCAAGCTTTATTTTCATTATTCCACGATGAATGCCGGCAAGAGCACGCTCTTGCTGCAGGCGTCCTACAATTATCGCGAACGCGGCATGGCGACGCTGCTTCTGACCGCGGCGCTGGACGACCGCGCCGGCCCCGGCCAGATCGCCAGCCGCATCGGCATCGCCGAATCCGCGCTGGGTTTCACCCCCGAAGCCGATCTTTTCGCCCTGATCGAAGCCCGGGGCCGCGGCGCCGCCTGCATCTTCGTCGACGAGGCGCAGTTCCTGACCGAGGAGCAGGTCTGGCAGCTGGCCCGCGTCGCCGACGACCTTGGCCAGCCGGTGATGTGCTACGGGCTGCGGGTCGATTTCCGCGGCCGGCTGTTCCCCGGCTCGGCGGCGCTGCTGGCGCTGGCCGACGACCTGCGCGAGGTGCGCACCATCTGCCATTGCGGGCGCAAGGCCACCATGGTCGTGCGCCAGGACGAACAGGGCCGTGCGTTGCGCGAGGGCGCGCAGGTGCAGATCGGCGGCAATGAAACCTATGTCTCGCTCTGCCGGCGCCATTGGCGCGAAGCGATGGGGGAAATCCGATGAAAGCCAGCAATACCGCCCGCGCCTATGGCTGGGTCGCCCGCATGTTCCACTGGACGGTCGCGGTGCTGATCCTGGCCGCCATCGCCATCGGGCTTTACGCGGACAACCTGCCCGAGGGCGGGGAAACGCAGCTGCAGGCGATCTTCACCGCCTATTCCGTGCACAAGACCGTGGGCATGGCGGCGCTGGCCCTCGCCGCGCTGCGCCTGCTGTGGACGCTGACCCAGCCGAAGCCGCGCCCGCTGCACCCCGAGCGGTGGCTGGAAAGCTTCGGCGCCGAGGTCGTGCATTGGGCGATGTGGATCGGCATGGTCGTCATGCCGCTGTCGGGCTGGCTTCTGCATTCCGCGGCGCCGGGCGGCTTTGCCCGCATCCTCTGGCCCTTCGGCCAGCGCCTGCCCTTCGTTCCCGAGGACGCGGCGCTGTCCGGGCGCTTCGCGGCCTTCCACGAATTCGGCTGGTGGCTGCTGGCCGGGCTGATCCTGCTGCATGTCGCGGGGGCGCTGAAGCACGCGATCATCGACCGCGACGGCACCATGCGCCGCATGGCCGGCAATCCCGAACGCGCGCCCGAGCCCCCGGCCGCGCAGCCCGGCCTCCTGCCGCATGTCCTGGCCGCCCTGGCGGGGCTGGCGGTCTGGGTGGGGGTCGCCTTCATCCCGGCCGACACCCCGGAGGCGCAGGAGACGCCCGCCACCGCATCCGCCCCTGCGGCCGCGGCCGGATCGGGCTGGGCGGTCGAACAGGGCGCTCTGGAGATCGAGGTCATGCAGGCCGGCAATGCGGTCACGGGGCAGTTCGGGCAATGGCAGGCCGATATCGCCTATGACCCTGAGAGCCGGACCGGGCGGGTGGCGGTCGATGTCGACATCGCCTCGCTGACGCTGGGCGCCATCAGCGACGCGGCCAAGGGACCGGATTTCCTGAACGCCGCCGCCCATCCCGCCGCGCGTTTCGAGGCCGAGATCCTGCCTCCCGCGGCCGAGGGTCAGCCGCATGTCGCGCATGGCCGGCTGACCATCGCCGGCCAGACGGTCGAGGCCGATTTGCCCTTCGAGCTGACGCTTCAGGATGATGTGGCGCAGGCCCAAGGGCAGATGCGCGTCGATCGCCGCGATTTCGGCATCGGCGCGGGCTATGCCGATGAAAGCACCGTGGGATTCGGGGTCGAGATCGGGTTCGAGTTGAGCGCGCGGCGGCAATAGGAAAGGCCTCTCGATTGGCCCGCTTTGCTTTGAGTATTTGGGAAACGGTGAAAGCGCGATGTGAGAAAAAGGCCGCCTCGATGGGCGGCCTTTTGCGATGGGTATTTGGGCGAAGACGCCGGGCTCAGCCGACCAGTTCGAGGCCCGAGAAAAAGAAGGCGATCTCGCGCGCCGCAGCTTCGGGGCTGTCCGAGCCGTGGACCGAGTTTTCGCCGACCGAGAGAGCGAATTCCTTGCGGATGGTGCCCTCGTCGGCATTGGCCGGGTTGGTCGCGCCCATGACTTCGCGGTTCTTCAGGATGGCGCCCTCGCCTTCCAGGACCTGCACCACCACCGGCTCGGAGGTCATGAATTCGGTGAGTTCGCCGTAGAAGGGGCGTTCCTTGTGCTCGGCATAGAACTGGCCGGCTTGCGCCAGCGTCAGCTGGATGCGCTTCTGCGCGATGATGCGCAGGCCGGCATCCTCGAACTTGGCGTTGATCTTGCCGGTCAGGTTGCGCTTGGTGGCGTCGGGTTTGATGATCGAAAGCGTGCGTTCGATGGCCATGGGGGTCGTCCTTTTCCTTGTTCCGGCCGCAATGGCCCGGAAATCCGCGCCCCGTTAACACGCGCCGCGGCGCTTGAAAAGCCGGCGCGGCCCCGGCCCGCGCCCTGGCAGGGGCCTTCGATGACGGCATTGACGCCCGCCGCGGCTTGCGCCATGCGGGGGCGCATGCTGCGCATCGACGACATATCCTATTCCATCGCCGGACGGCCGCTGTTCGAGCACGCCTCGGCCACCATCCCGGACGGGCACAAGGTCGGCCTGGTCGGCCCGAACGGCGCCGGCAAGACCACGCTGTTCCGGCTGATCCGGGGAGAGCTGGGCCTTGACGGCGGCGCCATCACCCTGCCGCCCCGCGCCCGCATCGGCGGCGTCGCGCAGGAGGCGCCGGGCACCGCGACCAGCGTGCTGGAGACGGTGCTGGAGGTCGACACCGAACGCGCCGCGCTGCTGGCCGAATCCGCCGATGCCACCGACGCGCATCGCATCGCCGAGATCCAGACCCGGCTGGCCGATATCGACGCCTGGTCGGCCGAGGCGCGGGCCGCGACCATCCTGCGCGGCCTCGGCTTCTCGACCGAGGACCAGGCGCGGCCGACCGCCGATTATTCCGGCGGCTGGCGGATGCGGGTGGCGCTGGCCGGGGTGCTGTTCTCGCAGCCCGACCTGCTGCTGCTGGACGAGCCGACCAACTACCTCGACCTGGAAGGCGCGCTGTGGCTGGAAAGCTATCTGCAGCGCTATCCGCATACCGTGATCGTCATCAGCCACGACCGCGACCTGCTGAACCGCGCCGTGGGCCATATCCTGCATCTCGAGGAGCGCAGGCTGGTGCTCTATTCCGGCGGCTACGACACCTTCGCGCGGACCCGGGCCGAGAAACGCGCCTTGCAGGCCGCCGAGGCGAAGAAGCAGGACGCCCGCCGCGCGCATCTGCAAAGCTTCGTCGACCGTTTCCGCGCCAAGGCCACCAAGGCCCGCCAGGCCCAGGCCCGTATCAAGATGCTGGAGAAGATGGAGCCGATCACCGCCCCGGAAGAGGCCAAGTTCCACCGCTTCGGCTTTCCGCAGCCCGACCAGCTGTCGCCGCCCATCATCTCGCTGGACGGGGTGACGGTGGGCTATGACGGGCGGGCGGTGCTGCGGCGGCTGGCGCTGCGCATCGACCAGGACGACAGCATCGCGCTGCTGGGCCGGAACGGCCAGGGCAAGTCTACGCTGTCGAAGCTGCTGGCCGGCCGGCTGGAGGCGATGGAGGGGCGGATCGCGCGATCAAGCAAGCTGCGCATCGGCTATTTCGCCCAGCACCAGGTCGATGAGCTGGAACTGGACGAGACGCCCATCGCCCATGTCCGCCGCCTGCGCCCGGACGAGCCGCCGGCGAAGCTGCGCGCCCGGCTGGCCGGATTCGGATTGATGGAGGCGCAGGCCGAGACCCGGGTGGGCCAGCTCTCGGGCGGGCAGAAGGCGCGGCTGTCCTTGCTGCTGGCCACCATCGACGCGCCGCATCTGCTGATCCTCGACGAACCGACCAACCACCTGGACATCGAGAGCCGCGAGGCGCTGACCGAGGCATTGAACGACTATACCGGCGCCGTGGTGCTGGTCAGCCACGACATGCACCTGCTGAACCTGGTCGCGGACCGGCTGTGGCTGGTCGATCAGGGCGGGGTCAGCCCCTGGCAGGGCGACCTGGACGACTATCGCCGCATGCTGCTGGCCGGCGAGGAAAAGCCCGAGCCGAAAACCGAAGCGAAGCCGGCGCCGAAACGCCCCGCGCGCGAGAAGATCCTGGAGCTGCGCGCCGAGGCCAGGCGCGCCGAGGAGCGGGTCGAGAAGCTGACCGCCATGCTGGAAAAGCTGGACGCCATCATGGCCGATCCCGCGACCTATGACGATGCGCAGAAGGCCGAAGCCTGGGGCCGCAAGCATGCCGAGGCCAGCGAGGCGATGCAGCGCGCGGAAAGCCTGTGGATGGAGGCGCTGGAGCGGCTGGAGGAGGCCGAGCGGGCCTGAACGCAACAGCGGGCCGTCATCCGCGTGAAATCCGTCAGAAGCCGCTTGCCCTGCAACGGGTTTTCGACGCAGGGTCACGCGCAATTCGACAGGGATTCGCCATGATCAGGATAGCCGCGCTCGCGCTTCTCGCCGCCACCGCCCTGACCTCGCCCGCGCTGGGGCAGTCGCTGGGGCGCGAATTCTCGGTCGATGCCGGCCTGGGGCTGAAATACGGGCCGGCATTCATGGGCTCGGACAATCTGGATGCCGCGCCCTGGTTCATCCTGCGCAACGCCGATGCCGACCGCGACCAGCCGGACGGGTTCTCGATCCTGCCCTCGCTGAACTATGTCGGCAAGCGCGACGCCGACGATCACGACGACCTGCGCGGCATGGACGATATCGGCTATGCCGGCGAGATCGGCGTGAAACTGTCCTGGCGCATGGGCGATCTGACCAGCTACGGCGCCATCCGCAAGGGGTTCGGCGGCCATCACGGACTGGTGGGCGAGCTGGGCGCGAAATACCGATTCGAGGCCAGCGACAAGCTGACGCTCTGGACCGGCGCCGAGCTGGGCCTGGGCGACGACGATTTCACCGGCACCTATTTCGGCGTGGCGCCCGGCGAGACCCGCCCCGGCCGATCCGAGCATGATCCGGACGGCGGCGCCTATATCGCCCGCGTCAGCATCGAGGCGCGCTATGAATTCATGCC
Source organism: Paracoccus sp. J55 (assembly GCF_000513975.1). Lineage (NCBI taxonomy): Bacteria > Pseudomonadati > Pseudomonadota > Alphaproteobacteria > Rhodobacterales > Paracoccaceae > Paracoccus > Paracoccus sp. J55. Next base: position 18,241 of record NZ_AZVA01000005.1, on the reverse strand, counting down.
CGACACGGCGGTGATGGGCCGGCTGAGCTATGGCCGCCTGCTGGGCGACGCCGGCGATTCGCCCCTGGTCGAGACGCGCAGCCAGCCCTCGGTCAGCATCGGCCTGGCACGGCGGCTGAACTTCCGCTTCTAGGCGGCACTGGACCCCGGAAGGCACAAGTCCTATATCATTGCCAAGATTCCACAGGACGCGCCGCATGAGCACCGAAAACCTCAAGGAAGGCGATCCGCTGATCGCGCCCTCGACCACGGATCACCCCCTCTATGATAGTGTGGTCGAGGCCTGCAAGACGGTCTACGACCCCGAAATCCCGGTCAATATCTTCGACCTGGGCCTGATCTACACGATCGACATCAACGATGAGAACGCCGTGCGCATCGTCATGACCCTGACCGCGCCGGGCTGTCCGGTGGCGGGCGAGATGCCCGGCTGGGTCGCCGATGCGGTCGAGCCGCTGCCCGGCGTCAAGCAGGTCGATGTCGAGATGACCTTCCAGCCGCAATGGGGCATGGACATGATGTCCGAAGAGGCCCGCCTGGAGCTCGGCTTCATTTGACCGCGCGCGAGGACATGCTGGCCGGCCTGCCCTATCATCCCGGGGATGGCGAGCTGGTGGCGATGCGCAAGACCGCGCAGGGGCTGATGCGCGACTACAATGCCACCATCATCGGCGACAAGACCCGCGCCCGCACCCTGACCCAGCTGCTGGGCACCTGGAACGGCGCGGTGATCCGCGCCCCCTTCCATGTCGATTACGGCAAGCATATCCATTTCGGCCCGGATTGCTTCGTGAATTACGGCTGTTTCTTCATGGATATCTGCGAAATCCGCATCGGCGCGCGCTGCCAGTTCGGCACCGCCGTGCAATTGCTGACCGAGGACCGGCCGCGCGACCGTGAAAGCCGCGCCCGGGGCGAGGAATGGGGCAAGCCGATCAGCATCGGCGACGATGTCTGGATCGGCGGCGGCGCCGTCGTCCTGCCCGGCATCTCGATCGGCGACGGCGCCATCGTCGGCGCCGGCGCGGTGGTAACCCGGGACGTGGCGCCGGGCGCCACAGTGGTCGGCAACCCGGCCCGGCCGCTGCCGCCGAAGGGCTGAGCGCGCCGCCTAGAAGAAGACCCGGTGCCGGCCGCGGCTGACCAGATGCAGCGCGCCCTGCATGACCGGCATCTCGGGCAGGCGCCGCAGCGGCAGGTCCATCGCCACCAGCCGCAGCATGCGCAGGGTGATGCCATGGGTGACGATCAGCGCCGGCCCGGTCAGATCGTCCAGGAAGGCGCGCACCCGCGCCTCCAACCCGGCGAAATGCTCGCCCCCCGGCGCGCGGTCATACCAGTCCAGCCCGCCGGAGCCGAAGATCGCGGGATGCGTCGCGCGCAACTCCTCCCAAAGCCTGCCGGTGAAATCGCCGATGTCGATCTCGTGCAGCCGTTCGTCTGCGCGGAAGTCCTGCCCACCGAAGACGATGCGCGCCGTCTGCTGCGCCCGCCCGGCGGTGCTGGCATAGCGCGCGACGCCGCGCAGGTCGCGCACCAGCCAAGCCAGCCGGCGCGCCTGCGCCTGCCCCAGCGGCGTCAGCGGCGAATCCAGCCGCCCCTGCATCCGCCCCTGGGCATTCCATTCGGTCTGGCCGTGCCGCATCAGGTAGAGGTCGGGCCAGTCCGGCATCAGACCCATTTCGCCATGGGTGGCAGGCTCATCAGCACCGCCTCGGGATCGTGGCCGGTCGCCAGGCCGAACTTGGTGCCGCGGTCATAGACCAGGTTGTATTCGGCATAGAGGCCGCGATGGATCAGCTGCGCGTCCTTTTCCGCCTCGCCCCAGGGCTGGGCCATGCGCTTTTCGGCCAGGGGCAGGAAGGCCGGCAGGAAAGCCTCGCCCACCGCCCGGGTAAAGGCGAAATCCGCGCGCCAGTCGCCCGTGTTCAGGTCGTCGTAGAAGATGCCGCCGACGCCGCGCGCCCGTCCGCGATGCGGGACAAAGAAATACTCCTCCGCCCAGGCCTTGAAGCGGTCGTAGTAATCCGCGCCATGCGGGGCGCAGGCTGCGCGCAGGGTTTCGTGAAAATGTGCCGTATCCTCGGCGACTTCCAGGCAGGGGTTCAGGTCGGCGCCGCCGCCGAACCACCAGGCGCCGGGGGTCCAGAACATGCGCGTGTTCATGTGGACGGCCGGCGCATGCGGGTTCTGCATATGCGCGACCAGGCTGATGCCCGAGGCCCAGAAGCGCGGGTCGGCCTCGATCCCCGGCACGCCGCGCGCCGCCATGGCCTGCCGGGCCGCGGCGGACAATTCGCCATGCACCGCCGACCAGTTCACGCCGACCTTCTCGAAGACCCGGCCGCCGCGCATCACCGACATCAGCCCGCCGCCGCCATCCTCGCCGCGCTTGGTCTCGCGGATCTCGAACCGGCCGGGCGGGGCCGAGCCGGGGCCGCGATCCTCCAGCGCCTCGAAGGCCGCGACGATGCGGTCGCGCAATTCCCGGAACCAGGCCGCGGCCTCCTGTCGCTCGTCCTGCATTTCCATGGGCTTGCCTCCGGATTCGTGAATTGCCCCGCCAAGGGGACGGGCTTATGCTTCGGTCGAAACAACTAGAGATCCCGGCCATGACCCGCAACATCCTGCTTGCCCTGATGCCTGTCCTGGTTGTCGCGGCCTGCGGAACCCCGCAGGAACAGTGCATCAGCCGCAACACCCGCGAATACCGCACCGTCTCGAACCTGCTGGCCGAGGTCGAGGCCAATCTGGCGCGCGGCTATGCCTGGGAAGAGCGCACCGTGACCCGCACCGAATGGGACGATTGCCGCCATATATGGATCGATCGCGACGGCAATCGCCGGCTGGGCTATCGTCCCTGCCTGCGCGACGTCGTCGATACCGAGCGTTACCGGGTGCCGATCGACCCGGCCGCCGAGACGCGCAAGCGCGACAACCTGCAGGCGCGCAAGCAGGCGCTGATGCCCGCCGCCCGCGCCGCCGTCGATGCCTGCAAGACCGCCTATCCCGAAGAGAAGCGGTCCTAATAGACCCCGGGCGCCAGCGGATCGCCCAGGCTGCGGCCGCCGTCGACGCGCAGGATCTGGCCGGTGACGAAGCTCGATGCCTCGCTGGCCAGGAACTGCACCGTCGAGGCCAGCTCGTCCGCGCCGGCGATGCGGCCCAGCGGCGTCGCCGCCACCATGCGGTCGCGCAGGCCGGGGTCCTCGCGCAGCTTCAGCTGCATGTTGTTCGACATGATGCTGGCGAAGGCCACGCCGTTCACCCGGATGCGCCTGGGCGCCAGCGCCGAGGCCAGCGAGCGCGTGGCCTGCGCCTGCGCCGCGCTGGCGATGGAATAGGCCAGCATCTGCGGCTGCGGCCAGTCGGCGGCCAGCGAGGTCACGTTGACGATGGCGCCGTGTTGCAGCGCATCCTCGTCCTCCTCGCGCACCTGCGCCATCATGCGCCGCGCGACCATCTGCGACAGGCGCAGCCCCGCCATCATGTTCTGGCGCAGCATGTCGCCCAGCAGTTCGTCGTTGACCGTCAGCGGATCGCAGCCCTGCACCATGCGATGCGCGTTGACCAGGATGTCCACCCGGTCGAAGGCGTCGATGGTGGCCGAGACCAGGTTCGCCAGCGTCAGCTTCTGGCCAAGATCGCCGGCGAAGGCCCGCACCGGCCCTTCGCCCGCCGCCTGCTCGCCCAGCTCGGCCATCAGCGCCGCTTCGTCGCTGTCGGCGAACATGACATTGGCTCCCGCCTCCTGGAAATGGCGTGCGATGGCCAGGCCGATGCCACGCGCGGCGCCGGTGACGATGGCGGTCTTGCCCTGGATGGACAGGCTCATCTTTTCCTACCTTTGCTCTGTGGACGGGCGCCGGGACGCCGCGCGCCCGAGGCGGTCAGGATCTTGAACCGCGAATCGCCGCCCAGTTCCGCGACTTCGGCAAAGCATTCCCGCAGCGCCTGCTCATAGGGCAGGTGCCGGTTGGCGACCATCCACAGCCGCCCGGCCCCCGTCAGCAGGCCCGCCGCCGCGCGGATGAAGCCGGCGCCCAGCTTAGGATCGGCCGCGCGCCCCTCGTGGAAGGGCGGGTTCATGACGACGCCGTTCACCGGCTCGGGCAGGCGGAAATCCAGCGCATCCGCCCAATGGAACCGCGCGCGCGGGTCGGTCACGTTGCGCCGCGCGCAGTCCAGCGCCGCCGCATCGGCCTCGACCAGATGCAGCTGCTCGACGCCCGGATGCCTGAGGATCTGGGCCGAAAGCCAGCCCCAGCCCGCGCCGAGGTCGACGATGCGGGTCGGCAGCTTGTCCGGCAGCGCCGCCGCCAGCGCCTGCGAAGCCGGGTCCGGCCCGTCGGCCGAAAACACCCCGGGCCGCGTCACCATGCCCGGGGCGGCCTGATGGTCGCGGGCCGGCCAGTCCTCGGGCAGCCAGCCCCCTCCGGGCAGCGTCACCCGGAAGATCTTGCCGTGGCCGCGCGATTGCACCTCGTCCACCGGGGCAAGGCCGCGCATCTCCTTCAGCACCGCGTCGATGCCGTCGGTCTTCTGCCCGTCGATCCAGAGCGCGGCTCCGGGCGCCAGCCGCTCCGCGGCCTCGGCGATGCGCGCCCGCGCCTCGGCCCGGGCACGGGGCAGGAAGACCACGGCGCCGTCGAAGGCGCCCGAGGGTTCGGTGACGACCTCATGGCCGCGCGCCTGCAGCGCCCGGTGATCGGGATAGAAGCCCTGCACGATCTGCGGCCGGGCAGCGTCGAAAGGGGAAAGGTCGGTCGCCGCGCCGGCGCCGATCAGCAGCCAGCGCCCTTCCGGCGGCGTGCCGCCAAAGACAAGTTCCAGCCGTGATCCAGCCAATTTCTACTCTTTTTCCATGGTGCATTGCAGCGGATGCTGCTGGCGGCGCGCCAGTTCCATGACCTGCGCCACCTTGGTTTCGGCGATCTCGTGCGAGAAGACGCCCACGACGGCCACCCCCTTGCGATGGACCGTCAGCATGATCTCGATCGCCTGGGCATGGCTCATGTTGAACAGCCGCTCAAGCACATGCACGACGAATTCCATCGGGGTGAAATCGTCGTTCAGAAGCAAGACCTTGTACATCGGAGGCCGTTGCGTGCGGGGGCGGGTCTTGACCCCCAGCTCGACCTCTTCGCGGTCCCCGGGTCGGTTCGTCATCTGCGGATTGGTCACGAGGCTTGCAACAGGATATGGACGGTTCTGGGACCGAATATAGAGGCTTTCCCCGCGCTTGATAACCCCCGCCCCCGCCTTCCTGCCGAAAGGCCGCGCAACCTGCGGCAGATTGCGTGGCCGGGGGTGAAAACTTGCAGTTCCCGAACGCCGGAAGCCGTGCTATTGTCATTTTATTAATGAAGGGCCCGCATAATGAACGGGTCCTCAGAGGCAGATAGAGACCGGGACAGTGAGCAGATTCGCCAAGAACGTCCGTTTGGGACTGATGATCCTATTCGCCTGGGCGCTGCCCATGGCGGTGGCCGCCGCCCCTTTCGCAGCCTTCGTCATGGATGCGCGAACCGGGCAGGAAATCTACGCGCAGAACGCGGATACCCGGCTTCATCCGGCCTCGCTGACCAAGATGATGACGCTTTACATGGCTTTCAACGCCATCGAGCGCGGCCAAGTCCGGCTGGACAGCAAGTTCCTGGTCTCCAGCCACGCGGCCGCGCAGCCGCCCTCGCGGCTGGGGCTTAAGCCGGGCCAGCGGATCGAGCTGCGCTACCTGATCCGCGCGGCGGCGGTGAAATCCGCCAATGACGCGGCCACGGTGATCGGCGAAGGGCTGGCCGGGTCCGAGGCGAAATTCGCCGCGCAGATGACCCAGATGGCCCGGGCGCTGGGGATGCGCAATACGAATTTCCGCAACGCCAACGGCCTGACGGCCGAGGGGCATTATTCCACCGCCCGCGACATGACCCTGCTGGGCCGGCGGCTGTTCTACGATTTCCCGCAATATTACTCGATCTTCTCGCGCCGTTCGGCGGATGCGGGCATCGCCACCGTCGCCAGCACCAACAAGCGGTTCCTCGATAGCTACGAAGGCGCGGACGGCATCAAGACCGGCTATACCCGCGCGGCGGGCTTCAACCTGACCGCCTCGGCCAAGCGCGGCTCGAAGCGCATCATCGCCACGGTGATGGGCGGCACCTCGACCGCGCATCGCAACCAGGTGATGGCGCAATTGCTGGACGCCGGCTTCGGAAAGGCCCCCACCCGTGTGCGAGAGGTCAAGCCTGCGCCGCCGCAATACGTGGCCGAGAAGAAGGTGCGCCGCACCGTGCAGGTCGCCCGGACCGAACCGGGCCCGGCGGCGGCGAACGTGCAGCTTTCCGCCTCCGACCGGCCGGTGGCGCGGGCCTCGACCGTCGCGGTGGTGACGCCGGCGGCGATCTCGGCCGCGGTCTCGCGCGCCCAGGCGACGGCGCCCGCCCCCGCCCGCAGCGCCAGCACGTTGACGGCAAGCGTCCGGCCGGCCCGCAAGCCCGGCACCGGCCAGCTGGCCAATGCCGCGATCGATTCCGAACTGCTGGCCCGCGCGGCGCGTCCCGAAGCCCGCCCGGAGGAAGGCGATGCGCCCGAGACTGCGGCGGCGCCGGTCGATGCCGCCCGCCCGATGCCGGCGCCGCGCGGCGACCGGTCGGCCGGCCTGACGACCGCGCCGGCGGCCGGCTCGCCCTCGCTCTTCGTCCAGACCACCCAGCCGCAGCCGGAAAGCATGGCGCTGCTGGCCGCACCCGCCCCGGCGCAGCGGTCGGAAACCGTCATCCTCGCCTCGCTCGAACCCGACGACCAGGCCGCCCCGCAGGCGACCGAGATCGTCTCGCGCGGATCGGGCGCCGGCGGCAAGGGCTGGGGGGTTACGCTGGGCCTGTTCCGCTCGCAGCACGAGGCCGAGCAACTGCTGCTCAAGACCGCGCTGCAGGAAAGCGGCGCGCTCGGCAGCGCGATGAGCCGGGTCGCCAATACCCGGCGCGGCTTCGAGGCGAATTTCGTCGGCATGAGCAAGGAAACCGCCGAGCTCGCCTGCAACCGGATCGCCGCCCGGCATCAGAACTGCCAGGTGATCGGCCCCTGATCCGGCGGACCGGCAGGGGCCCGATACGTTCGGGCCTGAGAGCAAGGCCCCACGGACAAACCGGCCCAGACGGCCCTGCCGGGTGGGATAGGCGAACCGCCTATCGGTCAGCGTGGCCAAGACCCCTGCCCGGCTGGCGGGCAGACGATCCGGCCGCTTCCCCGGCATGCTACAGCGGCCCCGGCCGGCGTTCCTCGGACAGCATGACATTCGCCTCGACCTGGCCGACCCCGGGCAGGGTCATGATGCGGCGGCGCAGGATGCGTTCGAAATCGGCGATGTCGCGGGCATGGATGCGCAGCCGGTAGTCGAACTGGCCCAGCACGTGCTGCACGACCTGCACCTCGGGGATGGCGGTCACCGCGCGCTCGAAATCCTCCAGGCTGACGCGGCCTTTGACCGCCAGCCGGATGCCCAGGAAGACGGTGACACCGAATCCCAGCGCCGCCTCGTCCACGACCACGCGGCGGCCGGCGATCACCCCCGCCTCGGTCAGGCGCCGGATGCGCCGCCAGGTTGCGGGCTGGGTCAGCCCCAGCGCCCGGCCGATCTCGGCCGCGCCGCGGGTGGCATCCTCGGCCAGAAGCCGCAGGATCGCCAGGTCCGTCGCATCGGGCTGAACGCTCACAGCGGCAGCTCCTGCACGTCCTTGATGGTCGAGACCAGCATCAGCGCATCGCTGTCCGCCACATGCGGCAGGGTCAGGATGCTTTCGCGGTAAAGCTGCTGCCAATGCGCCATGTCCCGCGCGATCACCGACAGCCGCAGGTCCACCGAACCCAGGAAGGTCTGGATCTCGGTCACCTCGGGCACGCGGCGGGCGGCGGCGATGAATTCGTCGAAGGCGCGCGGATGGGTCTTGTCCAGCGTGAAGCGCAGGCTGACCTGCACCTCGTAGCCGAGCTTGCGCCAGTCGATGCGGGTCAGGGTGGCGCGGATCACGCCGGTTTCGCGCATCCGCTCCAGCCGCCGCCACAGGCTGGCCGGCGTCACCCCGGCGCGCTCGGCCAGCGCGGCATTCGCGATGTCGGGATCGGCGAGCAGCTGGCGCAGGATGCGGCGGTCGGTGGCGTCGGGCATGATATTTTCACTTTTGTCGTGAATTTCACATTATCATGACGATACATCCACATTAAACGTGAAAAATGCACACATCCCCGGGAAATCGCCTGCTACAAACCCCTCAGCGAAATGGAGGGAGTTTCCGATGCGCGTTTACTATGATCGCGACTGCGATGTGAACCTGATCAAGGACAAGAAGATCGCCATGCTGGGCTATGGCAGCCAAGGCCACGCCCATGCGCTGAACCTGCGCGATTCGGGTGCCAAGAACCTGGTGGTGGCGCTGCGCGAGGGTTCGGCCTCGGCCAAGAAGGCCGAAGCCGAGGGGCTGAAGGTGATGGGCATCGCCGAGGCCGCCGCCTGGGCCGACCTGATCATGTTCACCATGCCCGACGAACTGCAGGCCGAGACCTACAGGAAATACGTGCATGACAACCTGCGCGAAGGCGCCGCCATCGCCTTTGCCCATGGCCTGAACGTGCATTTCGGCCTGATCGAGCCGAAGCCGGGCGTGGACGTGATCATGATGGCGCCGAAGGGCCCCGGCCACACCGTGCGCGGCGAATACACCAAGGGCGGGGGCGTGCCCTGCCTGGTCGCGGTGCATCAGGACGCCACCGGCAAGGCCATGGACATCGGCCTGTCCTATTGCTCGGCCATCGGCGGCGGCCGTTCTGGCATCATCGAGACCAATTTCCGCCAGGAATGCGAAACCGACCTGTTCGGCGAGCAGGCCGTGCTGTGCGGCGGTCTGGTCGAGCTGATCCGCATGGGCTTCGAGACCCTGGTCGAGGCCGGCTACGAGCCGGAAATGGCCTATTTCGAATGCCTGCACGAGGTGAAGCTGATCGTGGACCTGATCTACGAGGGCGGCATCGCCAACATGAACTACTCGATCTCGAACACCGCGGAATACGGCGAATATGTCTCGGGCCCGCGCGTGCTGCCCTATGAAGAGACCAAGGCGCGGATGAAGGCGGTGCTGACCGACATCCAGACCGGCAAGTTCGTACGCGACTTCATGCAGGAGAACGCCGTCGGCCAGCCTTTCTTCAAGGCGACCCGCCGCATCAACGACGAGCACCAGATCGAGAAGGTCGGCGAGAAGCTCCGCGCCATGATGCCCTGGATCTCGAAGGGCAAGATGGTCGACAAGGAGCGCAACTGAGCGCAAAAGGAAAAGCCCCGCGAGAGCGGGGCTTTTTCGTTCGGGAGGGGCCGCGGGCAAGACGCCCCAGCCCTCGGGACCGCGGCAAGGGCACCGTCCTGCTCGCTGATCCAGCGCAGCACGGTCGCGGGCGCGCTGGACAGCCGCGCCTTCTTCACCATCGTCCCTTGCGCGCCGATCACGCGGGTCGCGGTTTTCTCCAGCCATGGGTCCAGCCCGACAAACCGTCTGATCCCAGCGCCCTCCTTCCGGATATGCAGCCGGAATGGCGCCGGCTTGCCCTTGATCCTGCGGACTGCACCCAGCGGGACGCCAAGCAGCCGCGTCATCTATTCCGTTGGTTCGGATACCTTGCGCGTTGCCAGCGGCGGAGAGGAGGATGATCGGCCAGCTGCGGACGCAGCGCCCGATCTTGCGCCAGCTGCGCATGATCCCGATGCGATTGCGGCGCTTGTCGTATCTGACGGCTTTCCTCCGACTCGTCCTGCCTGGGGATGCAACCCGCGTCACAGCCCGTCAGCGAGCAGCGCGGCCCCTTGCAAGCGGCTGGGATTGCGGCTCGGACGGCGCGCTTGGTCATGGCGCTCCTCATGACGAACCCGGACGGCCGTGCCCCCGGCCTCGCGATGCACCGCCCGATCTTGCCGGTGCAGGGATGGCTGGCCGGCCGGTGGACGCGGAGCCTCGTTCGCGGCAACGGCCCGTGATCGAGCGGTTGAAACCCGGCTACCGGTCAGCGCCATGACATATTACCTTTACCAAGCACGCCCATAGGGAATGGACGTGAAGGTGACGCGAGCATGATCGACAGGCCCGAAGGCAAACCAACCACCCGCGACGCGGCCGCTTCGCCCGGCAGCGAGCATGGCTATCTGGCCACCCTGAAGGCGAACGGCTTGCCGCCGCGCCGGGCCATCGTTTCCGCCGAAGAGCTGCGGCTGGACCTCGCGGCCGAGGCTTCGGAGACCCTGGCCCGGTCCGATCTGCTGCCGGGCGAGGGCGGCGCGGCTGCGCGGCGCGCGACCTATTTCGACACGCCGGCGCAGGACCTCGCGGCGGCGGGCTTCACGCTGGCGATCCGGCACGCACCGGAAGGCGACCTTCAGATCGTCGAGGCGGCCGGCGCCCCCGCCGGACTTTTCGCCCTGCCCGAATGGCAGCAGCCGGTGGCGGAGGTGCCGGAGCTGGACGATTCCACGCCGGTCCGCGCGCTGCTGGGACGCAAGGCGCAGGATCTCGGCCCGGTCTTTCGCCTGCAGACCCGGCAGCGATGCTGGACCCTCGACTGGGAGGGCGCCACGATCGGCCTGGTGCTGGAACAGGGCCAGGTGACGGCGGGCGACCGCAGCGCGCCGCTTTGCGAGATCGGGCTGGTGTTGCAGCAAGGAGCGCCCCCGGCGCTGTTCTCGCTGGCGCGGCGGCTGGACGAGATCGCGCCGCTGCGCCTGGGCGTGCTGGGCGAGGCCGAGCGCGGCTATCGCCTGCTCGGCCCGGTCCGGAACATGCACAAGGCGGCCCCGGCCGCGCTGACCGGCGACATGACCGCCGCCGAGAGCTTTCGCCAGATCGCCGGCGCCTGCCTGCGGCAGTTCCGGCTGAACGAACCGCTGATCGGGCGCAGCAATCCCGAGGCCGTGCATCAGGCGCGCGTGGCGCTGCGGCGGCTGCGCTCGGCCCTGTCGATCTTCAAGCCGATGCTGCAGGACGACGACGCCGGCCGGCTGAACGAGGAAAGCCGCTGGCTCGCCGGCATGCTGGCCGAGGCGCGCGACCTGGACGTGCTGCGGACGCGCTGCGATGCCGAGGCGCTGCACGCCCGGCTGGAACCGGCGCGCGAGGTGGCCTATGGCCGGGCCGAGACGGCTCTGGCCTCGCGCCGGGCGCGGCGGCTGATGCTCGATCTTGCGGAATATCTGGCCATCGGCCCCTGGCTGGCGCTGCCCTCGGGGGCCGAAATCCGCAATCTAGCCGCGCGGGAATTCGCCGCCTCGGCGCTGGACCGCTTTCGCCGCAAGGTCAAGAAGGAGGGCCGCGACCTGGCCGAGCTGTCGGACGAGGCCCGGCACGAGCTGCGCAAGGACGCCAAGAAACTGCGCTATGCCGCCGAATTCTTCGCGCCGCTGTTCGGGGAAAAACGCCGCAAGCGCCGGGCCGCGCGCTTCCTGGACGCGCTGGAGCAGTTGCAGGACCGCATGGGCGCGCTGAACGATCTGGTCACCGCCCCCGAGCTGATGGAGCGGCTGGGCCTGACCGATGACCCCGAGGCGGCGGCATTGGCCGGATCGGACCGGGACAAGCAGGCGCTGATCGAGGCCGCTGCCGAAGCGCATGACGCCTTTGTCGATGCCCGGCGGTTCTGGCGCTAGGCGCCGGGCTCAGCATCGCTTGCGGCCCTTGCGGCGCGGCGGCGGGGCGCTGCCGGCCAGGGCCGGCGGCTCCAGCGTCAGCGCCGGGGCCGGTTCCGCCGCCCCCGCCCGCACATCGCCGTCGCGAACCGCCGCGGAAAAATCCAGATGCGTCAGCGCCTCGACCTCGCGCGCCGTGGACAGGAATTCCGAAACCCGCGCCAGCTCCTCCTCGTCCTGGAAGGCCTCGGCCCCCATCGCCTCGGGCATCACCTCCAGCACCGGGCGCTGGTCCGCGATCAGCGCGATGGAACGCAGCGCGGTTCCGTCGTTCCAGACCGCGATCTTCCAGAACCGCATCGGCAGCCGCGCGCCGAAGCGATAGACCGGGTCGGCCTCGTCGTCGAAGATCGGGCCGGCGAAGACGCTGATCCTCTGGCGCATGGTCACGGCATTGCGCAGCACATAGGTCTCGACGGCGCGCCAGCGCAGCTTGCCCTTGGCGCCGGGCCGGTCCAGCGCGCTGCCCTGGTTGAAGAACCCCACCTGCGGCGCGGCATTGGTGTAGAAGAAGGTGTCGCGCTCGGCGGCGCGGGCCTCGGCCTCGCTGCCCCAGGCCGGATCGCCGCGCAGGATGATATGGCCCTTCTGGAACATCCGGGCGATGCGCCCGGCCGAGGTCGCGACCGGAAAGCCGGGAACCTGCTGGTTTTCGTAGAAAGGCCGGTTCATCTGCTCTTCCGGCAGGATGCGGCGGTCGGGGCGGAAATCGTCGCTGGCCTCGGCCGATTCGATGCCGAGCTGGGCCAGGGTCGGGTCGGCGATGACGGTCTTGTCGGCCCGGTTGACCGCGCGGATCCGGGCGCCGTCGATATTGACGGCGGTGCAGCAGGCCAGCCGGCGCTCGGCATTCATCAGGATCGAGAAATGATGATAGCGCAGCTCGTGCGGATCGTCGCCCTCGGCCGCCAGCTGGTTGCGGGCCAGCCGCCAGGGCAGCGCGCCGGTCTCGGGCAGCGGCACAATATGGCCGGGGATGAAGCCCGGCTCATAGCCGCCCCGGTCGGCGAAATCCTCGGTCCGCCAGGTGGTCGCCTCGGCGCCGGCGGCCGGCGGCACAGGCGCGGCGGAACCGGCAAGCCGCGGCGCGTGCAGGGTGATCTCGATGGGAAAGGTCCAGGTCACCGAGCCCCCTGCCTGGCTCGACCCCGGCGCGGCCGCCATGCGCGGCGCTTGCGGCGGCAGGGCGTCCGGGCCGCGGCCGGCGCCGTCCCAGGCGTCCAGGGCCGCCCGGATCGCCGCGGCATCGGGCGAGGCCGCGTCCGCCCTGCCGCGCAGGTCGGCGACGATGGCGCTGATGCGGATGCCCTCGTTGATCTCGCGCGCCAGCGGCTGGCCGGCCGTGCCCATCACCTCGCGCCACGGCCCGCCCCAGTGATGCAGGGCGATCGGCTCCCATTCGTTGTTGAACACCGGCGAGCCCGAGGAGCCCTGCTCGGTATCGGCGACGTAATGCAGCACCTGCAGCGTCTCGTCGCGGGCGACCAGATGGTTCTCGCGCAGCACCAGCTCCTTGAAGCGGCCGTCGGGATGCTGGATCACATTGGCAATCTCGCCCAGCATGTGCTTGGCGGCGGCGTCCGACAGCGGCAGATGGCCGAATTCCGCCAGATCCCGGTCGCCCTCGCGTCGCCCGCCGACGCCGATCAGCGTATAGTCGAGCCCCTCGATCCCGTCGGTGACGAAGCACAGGTCCGGATCGAAGAGAAAGCCCGAGACCGCCCGCAGCCGCCCGAATGGGTCATGCTCGTAATCGAACTGCACCTGCAGGCGGGCCGCCGCCTCGGGCGAGTCGATCACGTGATGGTTGGTCAGCAGCAGGTTCGGCGCCACCAGAAAGCCGGTGCCCTGCGGCCGGCCGTTCAGGAAGGCGATGCGCCCCACCGCGTCCGCGGCCCGCCGACCGCGCTCCAGAAAGGCCACGCCGACGAAATCCAGCGTCGCGCCCTGGATCGCCTCGGGTCCCGGCGGCTTGCCGCGCGCGGGCGCGGCGGCGGCGCCCGCCGCCGCCATGTCGATGGCGGCCGAAAGCATCATCGCCTCTTCCCGGCTGCCGCCGGTCTTGATCCGCAGCCTTTCGAGGCGGCGCGGCAGGGTGGGTTCCGCGGCAAGCGGATTGCCTTCGGCGATATGGGCCAGCGAGGCCTCGATCTCGGGCCGCGCCCGGCGCAGCCGGTCGCGGACGATGTTCTCGACCTCGGCATGGATGCGCAGATCGACCATATTCCTTCTCCTCCGGCAACCGGCCGTCACGCCGATGCTAGCACGAAAGCCGTGGCTGTCATGTGACCGGCCGCAGGCGGCGAAGGAAGCCGGGCGCCGCACCCGTCCCGTCCCTGCCCTGCCCTGCCCTGCCCTGCCCTCAGGCCTCGGCGGCGGGGAAGCCCTTGGCCAGGATGCGCCCGGCCATCGGCGCGGGAATGGTGCCCGGGGTGCGGCCGCGCTCGCCGTCCAGGCGGGTGCGGACGAAGGCGCCCGCCAGATCCGGCTCTCCATGCAGCAACAGCACGGCGGCGGTCAGCAGCAGGGCGCTGCGCTCGACGAACCAGCGCGCCTCGGCCTCGGGCACGCCGCCCGCCCAGCGGTCGCGATGCGCCGCCAGCGCCGCGTCATAGGCCCGGTCCAGCCCGGCGGCCTGGTCCAGCCGCGCCGCCAGCGCCTCGGCGGCCAGCGGCTCGCGCGCCAGCGTGCGCAAGGCGTCCAGGCAGATGACATTGCCCGAACCTTCCCAGATGCCGTTCAGCGGCGCCTCGCGATAAAGCAGCGGCAGCGGCGTGTCCTCGACATAGCCCATGCCGCCCAGCACCTCCATCGCCTCGGCCACGACCTGCGGGCACAGCTTGTTCGACAGGTATTTCGCCAGCGCCACGCCGATGCGGGCGAAGGCGCGATCCTCGTCGCCCCGCCCGTCGAAGCTGGCGGCGACATGCAGGCCCAGGGCCAGGCTGCCCTGCCAGTCCAGCACCAGATCGGCCAGCACCGAGCGCATCAGCGGCTGGTCGATCAGCCGCCGCTGGAAGGTGCTGCGATGGGCGGTCCAGTGATGCGCCTCGCGCAGCGCCGCCCGCATCAGCCCGGCCGGCGCCATGGCGGTGTCGAGCCGGGTGTGATGGACCATCTCGACGATGGTGCGGATGCCGTCGCCCTCCTCGCCGATCTGCCAGGCCAGGGCGCGCTGGTATTCGATCTCGGCCGAGCCGTTCGAGCGGTTGCCCAGCTTGTCCTTGAGCCGCTGGATGCGGATGGCGTTGCGCCCCTCCTCCAGCCAGCGCGGCACCAGGAAGCAGGTCAGCCCGCGCCCGGTCTGCGCCAGCGTCAGGAATCCGTCCGACATCGGCGCCGAGCAGAACCATTTATGCCCGGTCAGCCGCCAGGCGCCGCCGTCCGGCTCGGCCCGGGTGGTATTGGCGCGCACGTCGGAACCGCCCTGCTTTTCCGTCATCGCCATGCCCAGCAGCGCGCCCTGCTTGTCGCCCAGCGGCCGCACGGCGGGATCGTAGCGCCGCGACAGAAGCGCGGCGCGCCAGTCGCCGGGCAAATCCTGCGCCGCCGAAACCACCGGCACGGCGGCATAGGTCATGGTCAGCGGGCAGCAATGGCCCGGCTCGACCTGGCTGGCCAGATAGACCATCGCGGCATGGGTCAGGTGCCCGGCCGTCCCGCCCTCCCAGGCCACCGAATGGTAGCCCGCGGCAACGGAATCGCGCATGAAGCGGTGCCAGGCGGGATGGAAGCGCAACTCGTCGAGCCGCCTGCCGCCGCTGTCGAACAGGGCAAGCTCGGGCGGGTGGCGGTTGGCGTCGCGCCCCGCCTCGCGCATCTCGGCCCGGCCCAGCAGCGCGCCGTAATGCGCCGGCCATTCGGTCTGCGCGCCGCCGGCCTCGATCATGGCGCGCAGCAGCGGATCGTCGCGCCACAGGTCGCGGTCGCCGGGATCCGCCGGCTGGTTCAGGACCTCATGCGTCCCCAGATCGGCAACGGGGTCGAGATGCATCGCCAGAGCCTCCTTTTTGCGCATCTGTCCGATCCTAGCCCGGAACCGCCGCGCATCGCGAGTCAGCAGAGTCCGGCGCCCGTCATGCCGGACGACATTCGCCACCTCATCGTCGGCGGCGCGCGCGCAATGTCCTGCGCCTGGCCAGAGAGCAGGCATGAGCCGCCCGCCTGCCCCGGCGCCGGATCAGCAAGGCACGTCAGGCCCGGGCCGTCCGGTCCCGGCCTTCGGCGCCCGGGGCGCCCTGCCCGCCGCCGACAAGCGCGGCCATTTCCTGCTCGTCCAGGGTTTCCTTTTCCAGCAGGCGGCGGGCGGTGCGTTCCAGCAGATCGCGGCGCTCCTCCAGCAGGGCGACGGTCCGCCGGAAGGTCTCGTCCACGATGCGGCGCACTTCCTCGTCCACGGCGGCGGCGGTCTCGTCGGAATAGGCGCGCTCCTGCGGGCCATACCAGGGCTGGTCGGTCGCAAGGAAGGACCGCTGGTCCCGCTCCAGCGCGACATGGCCCAGCCGGTCCGACATGCCATAGCGGGTGACGATGGCGCGGGCGATGTCGGTCACCTTGACCAGATCGTCGGCGGCCCCGGTGGACAGATGGCCGAAGACGACATGCTCGGCCGCGCGGCCGCCCAGAAGCACCGCCATCTTGTCGTGCAGTTCCTCGCGCGTCATCAGGAAGCGGTCCTCGGTCGGGCGCTGGATGGTATAGCCCAGGGCGCCGATGCCGCGCGGGATGATCGAGACCTTGTGAACCGGATCGACGCCCGGCAGCGCCATGGCGACCAGGGCATGGCCCATCTCGTGATAGGCGACGATCTCGCGCTCGCGCGGGTTCAGCAGCCGGTTGCGCTTTTCCAGACCGGCGACGATGCGCTCCACGGCGTTGTTGAAATCCTCCATGGTGACGGCATCGGCATTGCGCCGCGTGGCCAGCAGCGTCGCCTCGTTGACCAGGTTGGCCAGATCGGCGCCGGTAAAGCCGGGGGTCAGGGCGGCGATCTTCTCGGGCTCGACATCGGGGCCCAGCCTCGCCTTCTTCAGATGCACGTTCAGGATCTGCACCCGGCCCTGCTTGTCGGGCCGGTCCACCAGCACCTGCCGGTCGAAGCGGCCGGCGCGCAGCAGCGCCGGATCAAGGATCTCGGGGCGGTTCGTGGCCGCCAGCAGCACGAGGCCGGTCGAGGGGTCGAAGCCGTCCAGCTCGACCAGAAGCTGGTTCAGCGTCTGTTCCTTCTCGTCATGGCCGCCGGACATCGGGCCGATGCCGCGGGCGCGGCCAAGCGCGTCCAGCTCGTCGATGAAGATGATGGCCGGGGCCTTGGCGCGGGCCTGCTCGAACAGGTCGCGCACCCGCGCGGCGCCGACGCCCACGAACATCTCGACGAATTCCGAACCCGAGATGGAAAAGAACGGCACCCCCGCCTCGCCCGCGACGGCGCGGGCCAGCAGGGTCTTGCCGGTGCCGGGCGGGCCGACCAGCAGGATGCCCTTGGGCATCCGCCCGCCCAGACGGCCGTAACCCTGCGGGTCGCGCAGGAAATCGACGATCTCCTTCAGCTCGTCCTTGGCCTCGTCCACGCCGGCCACATCCTCGAAGGTGACGCCGGTGTCGGACTGGACATAGACCCTGGCCTTGGACTTGCCGATCTGCATCAGCCCGCCGCCCATGCCCGCGCCCATGCGCCGGATCACGAAGATCCAGATGCCGAGGATCAGCAGGACCGGCACCACCCAGGACAGCAGGTCGCGCAGGAAGGTGCTTTCGATCTGGCCGGTGACGGTGACGCCGTGTTCCTGAAGCTGGCGGGCCAGGTCGGACTCGACCCGGGTGGTGACGAACATCGGGCGGCCGTCCACCGGCTCGATGAAGCGGCCCTGGATGAAGCGGTCGGAAACCGCGACCTCGGAGATCCGGCCTTCGCGCAGATAGGCCTCGAACTGGCTGTAGGGGATCTGCGCGACCTGATTGGCGGCGGTGAAGACATACTGGAATGCCGCCAGGACGAGGAAGGCGGCCACCCAATACCAGATGTTGAATTGCGTCCTGGGGTTCATGTCCATGCCGCCGCTCCTGTTCATCTCGCGACCATGAAAAGACGGTTGCCGTCGCGGATCAGTTCCAGCGCCGCGACGGCTCGGCGGCCGGCAAGCATGCCACGCAAATCCGCGACCGAGGAAACCGGCGTCCGGTTGACGGCGACGATCATGTCGCCGCGGCGCAGGCCGATCCAGGCCGCAAGGCTGTCCGGCTCGACGCTGTCGACCATGATCCCGGCACCCCCCGCCCGGCGCGCCTCCTCCGCCGAGGCGTTGCGCAGCCGGGCGCCATCCAGCGGCGTGCCGGCGAAATCACCGGAGGAGGTCGCATCGGCGGTGATGGTCAGGGCGACNTCCCGCGCNTCCCCCTCGCGCCTGACCGTNAGGCGGATGGTGCTGCCGACGGGCGTCAGGCCCAGCCGGTTGCGCAGATGCGTGGCGCCCTGCACCGGGGCGCCGTCGACAGCGGTCACCACGTCCCCCGCCTTCA